>NC_006349.2:332197-664394 GCF_000011705.1 Burkholderia mallei ATCC 23344
GGACATGCGCTTCACGCGCCGCATCGCGTTCAACGTGCCGCACTGGCTTGTCGTGCCGAGCATGCTCGATGCGCTGCCGCTTGCCGTCATCATGTCCGAGCGGCACGCGCTGAGCCTAGGCGACTCGCGCCTCGCGATCCGCGAGCTGCCGCTCGATCTCGAGCCGGTCACCTGGACGCTGTACTGGCATCGGCGTTACGACAACAGCGTTGCGCACGAATGGCTGCGCAATTGCATCACCGACGTCGTCGACGCGATCCAGCAGCGCGGCGTGTTCGAAGAGGCAAGCGCGGTGGGGTGAGCGCCGCGGCGCGTCACGTGTCGGGCGCGGCGCCGCCGCGCATCGCATGTCGCGCATCGCATGCGCCGATCGTGGCGCGCGCATTGCACGGATTGCATGTGTCGCGCGCGCCGATAGCCGCGCGAGCCCCGATCGAGCGGCCGGCGGCGCGCATGCGCAGCGGTTGCGCCGTTTGTCTCGCATCGTCTCGCGTTTAATCGCGCCGTCACGGGCGGTTCGTATACTCGGTCCCCGCCGCGCGCCGCCTCGCCGCGGACGCAATCGACTGAGGAAAAATCTTGCGGACGACGAAATCTCCCGGCATCTCCGTGATTCGGCAGCGGCTCGCCGTTGCGCTGCCGCTTGCGTTGACGCTCACCCTCGCGAGCTGCGGCGGTGACGATCTGACGCCCGCCGCGCAGCGCTGGGCGATGCCCGGCACCGAACTGCCGCTCGGGCCGCAGGGCCTCGCGCAGAGCGTGTCGACGCAGACGCTCGCCGCAGGCGTCGCCTATTACCAGATCAAGCGCGGCGCGGCGAGCGCGGCCGATTTCTGGACCGTCAACCTCGGCTTCTACGCGACGCAGGCCGATGCGGCGAATCTCGCGGCGGCCGGCTTCGCGACGCGCGTCGACGCGTCGGCGGGCACCGACCTGCAGGGCAAGGTGCTCGGCTACTGGCTGTCGGCCGGCCGCTACGCGACGCAGGCCGAGGCGACGGCGGCCGCCGCGCGCATCGCGCAGGCCACGCAGAACCGCTACAAGCCGGGCACGCGGCATACGTCGCTCGCCGGCGCGCCGACGACGGGGCCGTGGATCGTCAACGTGCTCGCGATCGACCCGTCGCGCGCCGGCGCGGCGCTGTCGCTCGCGCTGCCGGGCGGCAACGATCTCGGTGCGGGCGGCGAGACGGTTTCGGCCGCGCGGGCGCGTGTGAACGCGCTCGCCGGCGTCAACGGCGGCTTTTTCACGAACATCAATCCGTTCGGCGCGCCGCTGCCGCCGCGCTCGCCCGTCGGCGCGACGGTAGTCGACGGGCGGCTCGTCGCGGCCGCGATCGGCAGGCGCCCCGGCCTGCTGCTCGCGCGCGACGCGAACGGCCGCCAACGCGCGACGGTCGTGCGCAATCTCGCGACGGCGATCACGCTGACCGACGCGCAAGGCAGTGCGATCGCGGTCCAGACGCTGAACCGGCCGATCCTCGGTACGGTCGTCAATTGCGGCGCGCAGGCGCGCACGCCGACGAGCGAGCCGGCGCAGGACACGGTGTGCACGAACTACGATGACCTCGTGATGTACGACTCGCTATATCTGCGCGGCGGTGCGTCGAACACGCTCGTCGACGCCGGCTACCAGGGCGCGCGATACGAACTCGTGGTCGACGCGAACGGCGCCGTCGTCGCCGGCCATGCGACGCTCGGCGCGCCGCCGCCGCCGAACGGCTACGTGCTGCAGGGGCTCGGCGCGAGCGCCGCGTGGCTGCAGGCGCATGCGACGCCGGGCACGCGCCTCGCGGTATCGCGCCGGCTGTCGGCCGACGGCGCGGATCTCGCGCTCGCGTCGGGCACGTCGCTCGTCGAGGCGGGGCCGACGCTGTCCGTGCCGAATCTCGCGCAAAGCGCCGCGCAAGAGGGCTTCGCGCCGACGGTGGGCGGCGTCGACGCGGGCGAAGGCGCCGCGGCGAACGGCAACTGGTACAACGGCTGGTATGTCGCGCGCAATGGGCGCACCGCGGCGGGCGTCGCGGCGGACGGCACGATCCTGCTCGTCGAGATCGACGGCCGGCAGCCCACGTTGAGCGTCGGCACGAGCATTCCGGAGACGGCGGCGGTGATGGCATGGCTCGGTGCGACGTCGGCCGTCAATCTCGACGGCGGCGGCTCGAGCAACATGGTGGTCGGCGGCAAGATGGTCGGACATCCGTCCGACGCTGTGGGCGAGCGGGGCGTCGGCGATACGCTGATGCTGCTGCCGGGCTGATCGCGCAACCGTTTGCGCAGCCCCCGCTGCGCGCACGGCATGCATGGCATGCGCGGCGCGCGCCGCGCGGTTAATGGCGCAGGTCGGTCCTCAGCCGCGTCTCGTTCGATGCGTCGTCCTGCGTCGCTTCGTCGTCGTCGCGGAGTTCGTCGTCATGCTGCGTCAGGAGCGCGTCCACGTCGGCTGCCGCGGCCGCCGCGCGCAGCGCCGTGCAGCGTTGCGCGCGGCGGAGGTCCGACAGCATTCGCCAAAGCCTCGTCGTCTTGTTTTTCATCGCGCTCTCCCTGCCGATGTCGCCCGTGCCGGCGAACTGGTTTCAGTGTAGGACGCTTGCGGGTGAACCGTAGGGAGAATGTGGCGCGCAAGTCACATGTCGAGGGATTTCACTAGGGTCTGTTGTTTCCATACGGAACGCGCCTGCGTTGCCACGCGTACGGCCGCTCGCCGCGTTGCGCTCTCCTGCGAATACGTCCAGGATTCGCTGCGTCGCACGCCTCGCGAGCGGGCATTCCCGTGGCCCCCCTCACCTGGAGTTCATGCCACGGGAATGCCCGAACTCGCCCGTCTGGCGGCGTCGCTCGTCGCCTGTCCCCCGAAGGGGACTTCCCGCGAGGCGTTCGGCCCGGCCGAACGGTGCTCCTCGCTTCTTGCCGGACGAGCGCTTGCGGGCATTCGCCTGCGCGAGATCCCAGGGTCTCGCGCAGGCGAGCCTTTAATGCGCGGCGAGCGCCTGCGTTTCGCGGCGCTGCGCTTCGCAGCGGTGATGCTCGCGCGACAGCTTGTTCATCAGCGGCAGCATCAGCAGGCCGATCGCCATGCCGGCCGCCGCGAGCCAGCCGAGGCCCGTGAACAGCTCGATGTAGAGCGGCAGCGACGCGGTCGCGGGCAGATCGTTCGACGGCATCTGCGCGAAGTTCGCGACGACGCTGCCGAGATATTGAGAGACGCCCGTGGCGACGAAGTACGCGCCCATCATGAAGCCGCCCATCCGGGCCGGCACGTAGCGCGCGATCATCGCGAGGCCGAGACCGCTCACGAGCAGCTCGCCGAGCGAATAGAAGCCGTAGCCCGCGACCATGAACCACGACGACACGCGGCCGTCCACCGCGAAGCGTCCGCTGATCGAGAACGCGAGATAGCCGAGCGCGACGACGCCGAAGCCGAGCGCGTACTTGCCGGCCACGGGCAGATCGCGGCCGCGCTTGCCGAGGCCGTTGTAGATCGCGACGAGCACCGGGCTCAACAGCATGATCCAGATCGGATTGAGCGCCTGGAACTGAGCGGGGCTCCACGTGAAGAGCGTCGTGCCGAACAGCATGAAGCGCGGATCGACGTTGCGCAGCGCGAACAGCGTGAGCGACGTCTGCATCTGCACGTAGAAGATGAAGAACAGGATCACCTGAGCGATCAGGAGCAGCGCGGCGATGAGGCCCGAGCGCTCGGCGCGGTTCGATTTCGCGATCATGTACGCGAAGATCGCGAGAATCGCGAACGCGGCCACCCACACGCTCGCGACCGCGAGCTGCTTGTGCCCGAGCACGTACATCGTCGCGAGGCCGAGCGCGACGCCGCCCGCCGCGACCGCGGCGAGGCGGCGCCAGTGAACGGGCTGCGCGTCGGGCTGCGAGCCGATGTGCGCGAGCGTGCGATGCATCAGCACGAAGTTGAGAATGCCGAGCGCCATCCCCGCGCAGCAGACGGCGAACGCCGTGTGCCAGCCCCAGTGATCCTTGATCCACGGCGTCGCGAGCATCGACGCGGTGGAGCCGATGTTGACCGCCATGTAGTAGATCGTGAACGCGCTATCGATGCGTGCGTTGTCGCCTTCGTAGATGCGGCGCACGAGGTTCGCGGCGTTCGACTTGAACAGCCCGTTGCCGACGACGATCACGCCGAGCGACGTGTACATGAACGCGAGCTGATCGTTCGGAATCGCGAGCATCAGATAGCCCGCGCACAGCACGACGGCGCCGATGATCATCGAGCGCCGCGCGCCCAGCACCTTGTCGCCGATCCAGCCGCCGATCGACGGCGACGCGTAGACGAGCGCGGTGAACGCGCCCCAGGTCAGGTTCGCCTGACCGTCGGTGAAGCGGAGCTTGTCGACCATGAACAGGACGAGCAGGGCCGCCATCCCGTAGTAGCCGAAACGCTCCCACATTTCGATCAGGAAGACCGTCGTGAACGAGCGGGTCTGGGAGACGCGAGTATTCATTGTGCACCTCTGGATTGAACGGACGAAACGCCGCGCGCGGCGGCGCGACGGATGGTGGGCAAGACGCCGGCCGCGGCGCGGCGGCCGGCGCGGCCGGGCGGATCGGCGCCTGTCCGGGAATCGGGCGGTGGAGGTGGCGAGGGGGGCAAGCATGCGCGCGCGGCGCGCCGGAAAGTGCAGGAAGTGGTCATGTCGTCAAGCGGGCAAGCGCCCGGATCGGGCGCGAGACGAGGCGCGGCGCGCGGCGGATGGGCCGCGCGACGTCGCCGGTGAAAAACGGGCGGGCGGCGAGATCGTCGCGGCCCGCGAGGCGGCCGCGATTCTCGCGGCGTGTCGGTTCTTCGTCACTCAGGGTAATCCCCGAAAAAGAGGGCTGTCTTCTTTGCTGCTCATGGCCGTGGGCTGATTGAAAGCCGTTTGCCGCGATCTGCCGAAACACGCGCAAACCCGCGTGCAGCTTGCCTGTGAAGGCGGCGAGTCTGGCAAGATAGCGTGCCGTCCCGATCTTGCCGCCACCGTTCGCGGCGCACGCAGCGAGGCGGCGGCGCAGCTCGGGACGACGAAGAGTAAGTCATATCTATCAAACTTCGTTATTTTCCATCAAACATTTTTTGACGATAAGATTTCGGCCTGCTATGGTTTCTTCCACTGAAAACACGCGGCTTGCCAATGCTGGCGTGGCGCTCGGGAGCAAGATTCGGGCGTTGCGGCAGCGGCTGAAGCGCACGCTCGACGAAACAGCGACTGCCGCGGGTATTTCCAAGCCGTTTTTGTCGCAGGTCGAACGCGGGCTCGCATCGCCGTCCATCACGTCGCTGGCCGGTATCGCGCACGCGCTGGGCGTGACGGTGCAGTACTTCGTCGAGACGCCGAGCGAAGAGCGTTCGGTCTGCCGCGGCGACCAGTTGCGCTTTTTCAGCTTCGCCGATTCGGCGAACCTGTTCGCGCGGCTGACGAACGTGCCGGAGGGGCGTCAGCTCGAGGCGATCCTCGTGCGGATGCCGCCGGGGCAGAAGCGCTCTGAAGTGACGACGCATGCAGGCGAGGAATTCCTGTATGTGATCGAGGGTGAAGTGTCGTTGACGCTGGAAGGCAAGTCGTTCGTGCTGCATGCCGGCGACAGCGCGCATTACCAGTCGACGGTCCCGCACAGCTGGGTCAACACCGCGAAGATCGAGTCGGTGGTGGTCTGGGTGGGAACGCCGAGGTTGTTCTAGGGCGGGGCATTCCTTCGTGTGTTCGATGGGGTGCCTGTCGAAAGGAACGTAAGGATGACTAACATGAAATACAGGCACCAGGGGCCCCCCGTTTCTCCGCAGCCCTAAGCGTTCTTCGCGCCGTCGCGCACGGCCTTGCGCCGCGCGTTGCCATTCCGCTACCACTATCAATCGCACACGATGAAACACACGCATGCCTTCGCGGCCGTGCTGGCCGCGCTCGCCCTGACGATCGCGCCATCCGCCCCGGCCGTCACCGTTGCCTCGAATGTCACGCTCGCGGATCAGCAGGACCTCACGCGGCAGGTGCCCGCGGAGGTCGAATCGCTCGACCCCGCGCACATCGAATCGTGGACCGGCAACACGATCGGCCTGGATCTGTTCGAGGGGCTCGCGCGCATCGACGCGAGCGGGGCGGTGGTGCCGGGCGTCGCGCAGGCGTGGGAGCACAAGGCGCCGGATACGTGGATCTTCAAGCTGCGCCGCGACGCGAAGTGGAGCAACGGGCAGCCCGTGACGGCCGCGGATTTCGTATACGCGTGGCAGCGTCTCGCCGATCCGAAGACGGGTTCGAAATACACGATCCTCGTCGAGTTTGTGAAGAACGCCTCGGCGATCATCGCGGGCAAGCAGCCGCCCGGCGATCTCGGCATTCGCGCGATCGATCCGTACACGATCGAGGTGAAGACCGAGGTGCCCGTGTCGTATTTCCCCGAGCTCACCGCGATGGCGCCGCTCACCCCCGTGAACAAGGACGCGGTCGCGAAGTTCGGCGACGCATGGACGCGCCCGAAGAACATCGTGAGCAACGGCCCTTACACGCTCGTCGACTGGCAGCCGAACAACCGGATCGTGATGGCGAAGAGCGACAAGTACTGGAACGCGCGCAACGTCGTGATCCGCAAGGTGACGTACCTGCCGATCGAGAACGACGAGACCGCGCTGCGGATGTACCAGGCGGGCCAGATCGACTACACGTATTCGATTCCCGCGGGCGGCTTCGGCCAGATCAGCAAGCAGTTCGGCAAGGAGCTGCGCCCGGGGCTGCAGCTCGCGACGTATTACTACTACCTGAAGAACAGCGATCCGGCGCTCAAGGACAAGCGCGTGCGCGAAGCGCTCGCGATGGTGCTCGACCGCGAGATCCTCACGTCGAAGATCACGCAGGCGGGCGAAGTGCCGATGTACGGGCTGATGCCGAAGGGCGTGAAGGGCGTGCAGCGGCCGTTCACGCCGGACTGGGCGTCGTGGCCGATGGCGAGGCGCGTCGACTACGCGAAGAACCTGCTGAAGCAGGCGGGCCATGGCGACGCGAATCCGCTCACGTTCACGCTGACCTACAACACGAACGACCTGCACAAGAAGGTCGCGCTGTTCGCGGCGTCCGAATGGCGCACGAAGCTCGGCGTGACGGCGAAGCTCGAGAACGTCGAGTTCAAGGTGCTGATGAAGCAGCGCCACGACGGCAAGGTGCAGGTCGCGCGCGACGGCTGGTTCGCCGACTACAACGACGCGATGACGTTCTTCGACCTGATCCGCTGCGGCAGCTCGCAGAACACGGTCGGCTACTGCAACCCGAAGGTCGATTCGCTCGTCGCCGAGGCGAACCAGAAGCTCGATGACGGCGCGCGCGCGGCGCTGCTCACGCAGGCGCACGATCTCGCGATGAACGACTATCCGATGGTGCCGCTCTTCCAGTATTCGGCGGACCGCCTCGTGAAGTCGTACGTCGGCGGCTACACGCTGACGAACTACATCGACATGCGCGCCTCGCAGGACATGTACCTGATCAAGCACTGACTGGAGCGGAGCCGATCATGCTGGCCTACGCATTGCGGCGCACGCTATGGGCGGTGCCGACGATCCTCGCCGTCGTCACGGTCTGCTATCTGCTGCTGCATTTCACGCCCGGCGGGCCGTTCGACAGCGAGAAGCAGCTGTCCGCCGCGACGCTCGCGAACCTGAACGCGAAGTACCACCTCGACGAGCCGCGGTGGAAGCAGTACCTGCTGTATCTCGGCTCGCTGCTGCACGGCGATCTCGGCCCCTCGTTCCGCTATACGGACTGGTCCGTGAACGATCTGGTGCGCAAGGCGTTTCCGGTGAGTCTGGGCGTCGGCGGCGTGTCGATTCCGCTGTCTATCGTGCTCGGCGTGCTGCTTGGCACGCTCGCCGCGGTGCGCCGCGACAGCTTCGTCGACCGCTTCGTGATGCTGATCGGCAACTTCGGCAATGTGATTCCGCCGTTCGTGCTCGGCCCGGTGCTCGTGCTGATCTTCGCGATCGGGCTGAAGACGTCCGAGGGCGCGGGCTGGCTGCCCGCGGGCGGCTGGGGCGACGGCGGCTGGCGCTACCGTGTGCTGCCCGTCACGCTGCTCACGCTGATCAACGTGTCGCTGCTCGCGCGCGTGATGCGCGGCTCGATGATCGAGACGCTGTCGAGCAACTACATTCGCACCGCGCGCGCGAAGGGGCTGCCCGGCCGCACGATCGTGCTGCGCCATGCGCTCAAGCCCGCGCTGATGCCCGTCGTGTCGCTGTTCGGCACGGTATGCATCTCGTCGATCACCGCGGCCGTCGTGACGGAATCGGTGTTCGCGCTGCCGGGCCTCGGCCAGCTCGTCGTCAACGGCGCGATCAATCGCGACTACACGCTCGTGCTCGGTCTCGTCGTGCTGACGACCGTCTGCGCGGTGCTGTTCAACCTGCTGGTCGATCTCGCGTACGCGTGGCTCGATCCGCGCATCCGCTATTGAGGGGCGACGCGATGACGCCTGTTACCTCTTCGATCGAGCTGCCGACGGCGGCCGACGCGCCGCCGCGCTCGCGCACGCCGCTCGGGCTTGCCGCGCGGCACTTCGTGCGCAACCGCGCGGCGCTCGCGAGCCTCGCGGCGCTCGCGCTGATCGCGCTCATGTGCTTCGTCGGGCCGCTGCTCCTGCCCAACGATCCGGCCGCGAGCGACTGGTCGTCGATCAGTCTCGCGCCGACGCTCGCCAACGCGCATTGGTTCGGCACCGACGAGCTCGGCCGCGATCTGCTCGTGCGCACGCTGATCGGCGGGCGCGTGTCGCTCGAAGTCGGCCTGCTCGGCACGTTCGTGTCGGGGCTGTTCGGCGTCGCGTGGGGCGCGATCGCGGGCTTCGCCGGCGGCCGCGTCGACGCGGCGATGATGCGCGTCGTCGACATGATGTATGCGATTCCGTATCTGCTGATCGCGATCCTGATGATGACGCTGTTCGGGCGTTCGTTCATTCTCGTCGTGCTGACGATCAGTGCGTTCTCTTGGCTCGACATGGCGCGCGTCGTGCGCGGCCAGACGCTTTCGCTGCGCACGCGCGAGTTCGTCGATGCGGCGCGCGCGATCGGCGTCACGCCGGCGGCGATCGTGCGGCGCCACATCGTGCCGAATCTGCTCGGCGTGGTGGTGGTCTACGCGACCGTCAGCGTGCCGGCGATCGTGCTGACCGAATCGGTGCTGTCGTTTCTCGGGCTCGGCGTGCAGGAGCCGATGACGAGCTGGGGCGTGCTGATCCAGGACGGCGCGCAGAAGCTCGAGGCGATGCCGTGGCTGCTGCTCGCGCCCGCCGTGATGCTGTGCGTGACGCTCTACTGCGTGAACTTCGTCGGCGACGGCCTGCGCGACGCACTCGATCCGAAGGACCGCTGAGATGGCGCTACTCGAAGTCAAGGACCTCGGCGTGCGCTTCACGCGCCGTAAAGGCGAGCCCGTCGACGCGGTATCGGGCGTGTCGTTCTCGCTAGAGGCGGGCAGGACGCTCGGCATCGTCGGCGAATCGGGCTCCGGCAAGAGCCAGACGGTGATGGCGCTGCTCGGGCTGCTCGCGGGCAACGGATCGACCTCGGGCGAGGCGCTGTTCGACGGCGAGAACCTGCTGCGGATGAACACGCGGCAGCTGAACGCGGTGCGCGGCGACCGGATCGGGATGATCTTTCAGGACCCGATGACCTCGCTCAATCCGTTCCTGACGATCGAGCGGCAGATGACCGAGAGCCTGCAGCTTCACCGGAAGATGTCGCGCAAGCACGCGCTCAAGCGGGCGATCGACGCGCTCGAGGTGGTCAGGATTCCCGATGCGGCGCGCCGGATCCGGATGTATCCGCACGAGTTCTCGGGCGGCATGCGCCAGCGCGTGATGATCGCGATGGCGCTGCTGCTCGAACCGGAGATCCTGATCGCCGACGAGCCGACCACCGCGCTCGACGTCACCGTGCAGGCGCAGATCATCGAGCTGCTGCGCGAGCTGAACCGCGAGCGCGGCACGTCGATCGTGCTGATCACGCACGACATGGGCGTGGTCGCGGGGCTCGCCGACGACGTGATGGTGATGTACGCGGGCCGCACGGTCGAATACGCGAGCGCCGACGCGATCTTCTCCGCGCCGTCGCATCCGTACACGATCGGCCTGTTGAACGCGTTGCCGCGTCTCGACGCGCCCGACGACGCGCCGCTCGTCGCGATTCCCGGCAATCCGCCGCTGCCCGGCCAGGGGCTGCTCGGCTGCGCATTCGCGAAGCGCTGCGCTCATGCATCGGAGCGATGCGGCGTCGAGCGCCCCGATCTGATCGCCTATTCGGACGCGGGCGCCGTGCGCGCGTGTCATCGGCCCATTGCGGAAATCACGGGAGGGCTGCGATGAGCGCCGCGACCGATCTCATTTCTTCCACTTCGTCGTTCGTATCGGCATCGGCGGGCGCGCCGGGCGGCGGCGAGGCCTCCGGCGCCGATGCGCCCGGCGCCGACGCGCGCGGTGGCGGCGCATCGCCGCATGCCGACGCGCTGCTGTCGGTGCGCGATCTCAAGGTGCATTTCCGCGTGCCGCTCGGCGGCTATCCGTGGTCGCCCAAGGGCACGCTGCGCGCGGTCGACGGCGTGTCGTTCGACGTGAAGCGCGGCGAGACCGTCGGGCTCGTCGGCGAATCGGGCTGCGGCAAGTCGACGCTCGCTCGCGCGCTGATCGGCCTCGCGCCGGTGACGGCGGGCACCGTGCAGTGGCGCGGTGTGCCGATCGTGAGCAGCGCGCGGCGCGACGCGCGCAGGATCCGCCGCGAAATGCAGATGATCTTTCAGGATCCGCTCGCGTCGCTTGATCCGCGCATGACGATCGAGCAGGTCGTCGCGGAGCCGCTCGTCACGCACCAGCCGGGCATCGGCCGCGACGAAGTGCGCCGCCGCGTGCTGACGATGCTCGAGCGCGTCGGCCTGAGCGCCCACCACCTGCTTCGTTATCCGCACGAATTTTCCGGCGGGCAGTGCCAGCGCGTCGGCATCGCGCGCGCGTTGATCGGTGAGCCGCATCTCGTGATCTGCGATGAGCCCGTGTCCGCGCTCGACGTGTCGATTCAGGCGCAGATCGTCAATCTGCTGCGCGACCTGCAACGCGAGCTTTCGCTGTCCTATCTGTTCGTCGCGCACGATCTCGCGGTCGTCAAGGCGATCAGCCAGCGCGTGCTCGTGATGTATCTCGGCCGCGTGATGGAGTTCGGCACGCGCCGCGAAGTGTACGGCGCGCCGCAGCACCCGTACACGCGCGCGTTGCTCGCCGCCGCGCCGACGCCGGAGCCCGCGCGCGAGCGCGCGCGCCGGCCGCTGTTGCTCGCGAGCGAAATGCCTTCACCGCTCGATCCGCCGTCGGGGGGCGCGTTTCGCACGCGCTGCCCGGACGCGATCGACGCGTGCGCGCGCGAGGTGCCGCAGCCCGAAGTGCGCGGCGTGACGGGCGCGCGCGTCGCGTGCATTCGCGCGGGCACGGGCGGTGCGGCGCGCTGAGCGGGACAGACGAAGAAACAACAAGCCAACAGGGGTGTGGACGGCGCGAACGATCTTCGCGCCGAGGGAAGACGCGTCGCTACGGCGGCGCGTCGGGGTGTCGCCGGCCGCGAGGCGCGGCCGGCGAGTGGGTAGTCAACATAAAAAGAGAAGCGCAATGACACAACATCGATCGATGAAGAGGGTCGCGCGGGCGGTCGTGCTCGCGTGGGGACTGCCGATGCTCGCCGGCGTATCGATTGCCGGCGCCGCGCGCGCGGACGATGCGGCGCCCGCCGCGCCGGCTCAGGCGCCGTTAGCCGCGACGCTCGCGCAGCAGGCGACGACGCCGAACGCGCTCGTCAATGCCGACGCCACGCAGGCGGTGCTGCCGCAGCCGCCGATGTCGAGCCAGGCGAAATCGAAGGGCTTCATTGCCGACAGCCATTTCGACGTGCTGTTGCGCAATTACGCGGACGTGCTCGATGCGAAGGGCGGGCCGCATCGTCACGCGTGGGTCCAGGGCGTGATGGCGAACTTCGAGTCCGGCTATACGGGCGGGCTGATCGGCTTCGGCGTGGACGCGTCGATCTACGCGGCGCTGAAGCTCGACGGCGGCGCGGGCGGCGGCAACATGGTGCACGTCGCGAAGGGCGGCGGCGGCTCGAACCAGCTCGCTTGGGCGTTCCCCGGCATCTATGACGTGAAGGCGCGCATCTCGAACACCGTGATCAAGTACGGCCTGCAGGCGGTCGA
Source organism: Burkholderia mallei ATCC 23344 (assembly GCF_000011705.1). Lineage (NCBI taxonomy): Bacteria > Pseudomonadati > Pseudomonadota > Betaproteobacteria > Burkholderiales > Burkholderiaceae > Burkholderia > Burkholderia mallei. The sequence goes on from NC_006349.2 coordinate 344,415, forward strand.
CAATCCGTTCATGGAGCAGCACGACAACCGCGCGCTGCCGCCGACGTTCCTCGGCGCGACGATCGTGAGCAACGAATTCAAGAACGTGATGCTCGAGGCGGGCAGCTTCACGAAGACCAACGCGCGCGGCCATACGACACTCACGAACCTGACGACGCAATACGGCGGCACGCGCGTCGACCGCTTCACGTACGTCGGCGGCACGTGGGATTATTCGCAGACGGGCTCGGCGTCGTTCTACGCGGGCCAGGCCGACGATGTCTGGCGCCAGTACTACGGCTCGGTCAAGCAAAGCTACGGCTCGCCGCAGACGGTCAAGTGGACGGGCTTCGGCAATTTCTATTCGACGCACGACACGGGCGACGCGCGCCAGGGCAAGATCGACAACAACGCGTACAGCCTGTCGCTCGCCGCGCAGCACGGCCCGCACGAGCTGCTGCTCGGCTATCAGCAGGTGCTCGGCGACCAGTTCTTCGATTACCTGAACGAAACGAACGGCATCTTCCTCGTCGATTCGATGGACGTCGACTACAACGCGCCGCACGAGAAATCGCTGCAACTGCGCTACACGTTCTACGGCAAGGAGGCGGGCCTGCCCGGCTTCAAGGCGATGGTGTGGGGCGTGACAGGCTGGGGGGCGGACGGCTCCGCGAGCGCGGCGCTCGATCCGACGCGCTCGAGCATCTACTGGAAGGACGGCGCGCCGGTGCAGGGCCGCCATCACGAGTTCGGCTTCATCCCGTCGTATACGATCCAGAGCGGCAAGCTCAAGGACACGAAGATCACGTTCATCGCGATGTGGCACGTGGGTTCGGCGCACTACTCGGACAGTACCAACCAGGAATACCGGCTGGTCGTGAACGTGCCGGTGAAGGTGTTCTAAGGAAGGCGAAGCGAAAGCGGGCGGGTGGCGATTCGGCTGCCGTTGCCCGGCGTCGGCGCCGTCGTCGTGCCGCCGTCGCGTTGCCATGGCGGCGATGTGGCGGCGGTGTGGCGGGTGCGTTCGTGTGCGAGCGCGATGCCGCGCGGCTTCGTGAGGTTCGGGCGGTTTCGTGCGCGGCGATGTCCACGCGTGCGCAGGGGGCCGGCCGCGCCGCCGTTCGATCGGGCGAATCAGGTCGATTGGGCCGGAGTCGATCGAATCAGGCGGACCGGCCGTCTCGCTCGCGCGGCCTCGCTCGCGCGAATGGCGCGAACCGCATGAATCGCCCGAATCAGGCGGTCTTCGGCGCGGCCGCGAGCACGGGCGCTTCGCTCGGCGGCTGCGGGGCGAGTTCGATCAATTGCCGGCCCGTGTCGCGCCAGGCGTCGAGCCCGCCGCGCAGCGCGAGCGCGTCGGCGAACCCCGCCTGCTTGAGGCGCTGCGCCATCAGCGCAGCCGACACCTCGTTCGGGCACGAGCAATAGATCACGAATTTCTGCGTCGCCGGATAGTGCGCGACGATGTCGCGCAAATCGCGCTCGTCGGCGAATTGCGCGCCGGGGATCGCGTACGGATCGAGCTTGCGATGTTCGGGCGAGCGCGCATCGAAAACGACGGGCGCGGGCTCGGCTCGCAGCAGCCGCTCGAGTTCGTCGACGTCGATGCGCGCGTTCGCGAGCTGGCGGATCAGCGCGCGCCGGCGCATCCAGCGCACGGCCGTATAGACCGCGAGCAGCGCGACGATCACGACGAGCACCGCGCGGCCGAGCTGGTTCGCGCCGGCGAACAGCCAGTCGATCTGTTTCGCGAACGCGAAGCCGATCGCCACGCCGCAGCCCGCCCACAGCAGCGCGCCGAGCCCATCGTAGCCGACGAAGACCCGGTAGCGCGTGCCGAGCGCGCCCGCCATCGGCACCGAGATCAGCGACAGCCCCGGAATGAAGCGCGCGACCGCGAGCACGCGCACGCCCCAGCGGCCGAAGAAGCGCTCGGTCTTCTTCACGCAGCTGTCGCGCGACAGCGAAAGCTTGCATAAGGTTTTCAGCGCGCGGCCGCCGAAATGCCGGCCGGCGACGTACCACACGGTATCGCCGATCAGCGCCGCGAGCACCGCGAGCGCGAGCACCGGCGCGAGCTGCGCGCCGAGCGCGTCCGGATGCAGTGTCGCCATCGCGCCGAACAGGACGAGCGTCGGCATGGCCGGCACCGGCAGTCCGATCGCGGCGGCGAGCACGTTGACGAACACGATGAGCGGCCCGAAGCGGGCGACGAGATCATGAAGCATGACGAAACGTTGGACGATTGCCGCGAAGCGCGCGCGGCATGGAGCGCGTGGATGCGCCGATTATCGGCTATTTTCGGCAAGGAGGTCATGCCGCGAGCGAATGCGCGGCGAGTACGGTGAGGGCGCGGGCGGGTGCGGCCTCACCGTGGCGGGATCAGGGCGCCGTGGTGCGGGCGAGCGGGACGGTGCCGTGCGTTTCGCCGGGCAGCTCCGCGCCGTGCGAGCGAATCGCGGCGATCAACTCGGCGGGGGTGATTTCGTAGCGTACTTCCCGATGGATGCCGGGCTTGCGTTCGTCGACTTCGATGAGCAGTACGCTTTTACCGTCTTCGGTGGCCACGAGACGCAGCGAGCGAAGCTCGCGGCCGTCAGCCTGATCGAATTCGGTCAGCAGGGTCATGGCCTCGGAAGAACCGGTCGTGCGCATTGAACGTGTCCTCGTGTCGTGAAGTAGGAAATGTTGCTTTGCGGACTGCTTGAACGCAGTTTAACCGAACCGGGCGGCGGCCATGAGAATTTCGCGAGGCGTGCGAGCGGCCCGCCGAGGCCCCGCCGCGCGTTGCGGCGCGACGCCTCGGCGTTCGCGAAAACCCGCATGTTGCGGCGGCGCATCACGGCGAAAAGTATGAGCGAAGCGGCGAGCGGCCCGGTGCGCCGCCGGCGCGGGGCAGCCGGGCCGACGCGGCGGGCGGCCTCGCGCGCGGCAGGCGTCGGCGCGGGGCTGCCGCGGGGCGGGCGTGTCGCGCCCGCCGCCGGATCAGACGAGTCCCGTCAGGTAATAGACGGCGATCACGAAGAACACCGCGAGCGTCTTGATGACGGTCACCGCGAAGATGTCCCGATACGATTCGCGATGCGTGAGGCCCGTCACCGCGAGCAGCGTGATCACCGCGCCGTTGTGCGGCAGCGTGTCCATGCCGCCGCTCGCCATCGCGACGACCCGGTGCAGCACGTCCATCGGAATCTGCGCGGCCTGCGCGCCCTTGATGAAGAGATCGGACATCGCCGCGAGCGCGATGCTCATGCCGCCCGACGCCGACCCCGTGATCCCCGCGAGCGAGCTGACCGACACCGCCGCGTTGACGAGCGGATTCGGAATGTTCTTCAGCGCGTCGCCGACGACGATGAAGCCCGGCAGCGCGGCGATCACACCGCCGAAGCCGTATTCGGACGCGGTGTTCATCGCGGCGAGCAGCGCGCCGCCGACGGCCGCCTTGGTGCCCGTCGCAAAACGCTCGTGCACGCGCTTGAACGCGGTGATGACGACGAGCAGGATGCCGAGCAGGAGCGCCGCCTCGACCGACCAGATCGCGACGACCGTCTTGATCGGCGTCGTGATCGGCGTATGCACGCCCGGCAGCACGTCGGGCGGCACCGTGTACGACGCGCCGCCGTACCACACCGGAATCAGTTTCGTCAGCGCGAAGTTCGCGACGCCGACGAGCACGAGCGGCGACACCGCGAGGATCGGATGGGGCAGCGATTTCGTCTCGACGCGTTCCGGCTCGTTCACGAGCGACGTGCCGTAGCCTTCGCCGCGCGCGAGCGCCGAGCGGCGGCGCCATTCGAGATACGACAGGCCGACGACGACGATGAACACCGAGCCGATCGTGCCGAGCGCGGGCGCGGCCCACGCGGTGGTCTTGAAGAACGTCGTCGGGATGATGTTCTGGATCTGCGGCGTGCCCGGCAGCGAATCCATCGTGAACGAGAACGCGCCGAGCGCGATCGCGCCCGGCATCAGGCGCTTCGGAATGTTGCTCTGGCGATAGAGCTCGGCCGCGAACGGATAGACGGCGAACACGACGACGAACAGCGACACGCCGCCATAGGTGAGCAGCGCGCACACCGCGACGATCACCGCGTTCGCGCGCGAGCGGCCGATGTAGCGGATCGCGGCGGCGACGATCGCCTCGGAGAAGCCGGACAGCTCGATCACCTTGCCGAACACGGCGCCGAGCAGGAACACCGGGAAGTAGAGCTTCACGAAGCCGACCATCTTTTCCATGAAGATGCCGGAGAAGACGGGGGCGACGGCGGCGGGATCGGTCAGCAGCACCGCGCCGAGCGCGGCGACGGGGGCGAACAGGATCACGCTGTAGCCGCGGTAGGCGGCGAACATCAGGAACGCCAGCGCGGCGAGGACGATCACGAATGACAAGAGAGTCTCCTAAATCTTGGTTGTTGTGGGCTCGGGCGCGCCGGCGGACGGCGCGACGCTGCGCCACGCGCTGCCGCAGGATTCGTGCCATCCGGCGTGCGGCGGGACGCGGCGGCCGCACGGCGGGCTCGCGCGCGGCGACGGGTGTGCCGGCTGCGTCCGATTCTACAGAAAACGTCTCTTTGTGTAGACGAAAGCCGCGCGCGATGCTCGGCGATTCATGGCCGGGGCTTTTATGACGGGCATTTGCCGAATGTCTCTTGCATGAGATAATTCGTCTCGATTTGTGGACAAGAAAGAAAAAGTGGAGACGAATGCATCGATTTCGGGCGGCTGGGTTCGGCTGCCCGCCGATTACGGCGACGTGCTGCGGCGCGCGGCGGAGTCGCTGTTCAAGACCTTCGAGCACTCGAGCGTCGGCACGCTGATCGTCGACAAGGATGCGCGCGTCGTCTGGATCAATCAGCGTTACGCGGCGCGTTTCGGGTTCGCCGATCCGCAGCAGGCGATCGGCCGCGATTGCGAAGCGGTGATTCCGCACAGCCTGATGCGCGAGGTGGTCGCGACCGGCCGCCCGATCCTGCTCGACATCATGGAGACGGGCCGCGAGCCGCTCGTCGTCACGCGCCTGCCGCTGACGGACGACGCGGGCGAGACCGTCGGCGCGATCGGCTTCGCGCTGTTCGACGAGCTGAAGACGCTCACGCCGCTCTTTTCGCGCTACATGCAGGTCCAGCAGGAGCTGATCGCGACGCAACGCTCGCTCGCGCAGGCGCGGCGGGCGAAATACACGTTCGCGAGCTTCGTCGGCACGAGCGCGGTGAGCCTCGAGACGAAGCGGCAGGGGCGGCGCGCCGCGCAGGTCGATTCGCCGGTGCTGCTGCTCGGCGAGACGGGCACCGGTAAGGAGCTGCTCGCGCATGCGATCCACGCGGCGTCCGCGCGGGCATTGAAGCCGCTCGTGACCGTCAACGTCGCCGCGATTCCCGATGCGCTGCTCGAAACCGAGTTCTTCGGCGCGGCGCCGGGCGCGTACACGGGCGCGGATCGCAAGGGGCGCGTCGGCAAGTTCGAGCTTGCCGACGGCGGCACGCTCTTTCTCGACGAAATCGGCGACATGCCGGTGCCGCTGCAGGGCAAGCTGCTGCGCGTGCTGCAGGACAAGGAGTTCGAGCCGGTCGGCTCGAACCGGATCGTGCGCGCGAATGTGCGGATCATCGCGGCGACGTCGGCCGAATTGCCGGCGCTCGTCGCGGAAGGGCGCTTTCGCGCGGACCTTTATTACCGGCTGAACGTGCTGACGATCCATGCGCCGCCGCTGCGCGAGCGCGCATCGGACATCGAGGCGCTCGTCTACACGATGCTCGAGGAACTCGCCGCGCAGCATGGGCTGGCCGAGCACTGCGAACTGACCGACGACGCGCTGCGCCTGCTGTGCGCGTATCCGTGGCCCGGTAACGTGCGCGAACTGCGCAACACGCTCGAGCGCGCGCTGATGCTGTCCGATCGCGCGTTGATCGATGCGCGCGCGCTCGCGCCGTTCATCGGGCCGGCGCGCGGCGCGGGGGGCGGTGTCGGGGCGGGCGGTGGGGCGGGGGCGGGCGGCGTCGGTCCGGCCGCGGTCGCCATCGCGGCGCAGACTGCCATGGCCGATACGCGCGCGGCGGCGTCATCCTATGCGGACGCATTCGCCGCGTGGGAGCGTCAATTCCTGATCGACGCGCTTGCCGCGTCCAACGGCAAGGTGACGGAAGCGGCCGCGCGCATCGGCATCGGGCGTGCGACGTTCTACAAGAAGCTCGCGACGCTCGGCATTGATACGTAGCGGGCGGCTCGCGCGACGCGCGGGATGCGCTTGCGTTCGCATCGATCCCATCGATCGCGACAATCGCATCGATGCTCGCGCATTCGCATGGAGGTCGTGATGAAGCGCATCGGATTCGCTGCATCGTGCGTGGCGTTTGCCGTCGCCGCGCATGCGTTCGCGAGTGCGTTTGCATTTGCTCGGGATGCGATGGTTGTGTCAACGGTGGCGGCCGAGTTGCCCGTATTGCCTGCATCGTCTTCTTCATCTTCTTCATCTTCTTCATTTTCTTCGCCTGCTTCATCTGCGTCGTCGGTGTCGAATGCGAAGGCGCTGCCCGTTGCATCGGCATCGGCGTCGGCTTCGCCTGCTTTGCCGGCTTCGTCCGCTTCGACCACATCGGCTGCATCGACGGCTTCGGTCGCTTCGGCCGCTTCGGTCGAGCGACGCAATTGGTACGACGATCCTTTTTGGGCGTTGTCGCATTCGATCGCCGAATGTCCGACGCCGCTCGGCCCGTTGATGACGCGTGCGCAAATGGAGGACGACGCGCATTACCGTGTCGAACGAGGAACGACTTGCTGGCTTGCGCATCGCTACAGCAAACCGAATGCCTATTTATATGACAAGCCGATTGCAGGGGAACTGAAAAAGCGATTCACCGACGGCGATCCGGCATTGGCCGGCACGAGCATCTGGATCACGATTCAACGCCGCTTCGTTTATGCCGAAGGATGCGTGAGCGCATCGTTCGATCGAGACGCGTTGCGGCGCAGGCTCGAGGCGCTGCCGGACGTCGAACGAGTATTCCTTCGGCTTACCGACGATCCGCGCGGACGTGCGCCCTACAAGACACTCGTTGCGCCCGATTGACCCTTTGCGGCGTGCGTTGGCATATACTCGCGTCGTCCAAGAAGAAAGCGGAGCGATGGGCAGACTCATGAAACAGACGGGTGCGCCAGCGCCGGGGCGATGCGGCGCGTTCTTGCGAACGGGATTTTTGATTGCTTTAATAGCGGGGCTTTCCGGGTGCGGAGGGAGCGCACCGTTGTTTACGTCGGACGGGCGCGCGACCACGATGGTCCAGTGTCCGGAAGGCGGTCCTTGGGACACCTGCATTCAGAATGCGCGCGGCATTTGCGGCGGCGATTTCGACACGATCAAGCAATCGGTCGATAATGGTGCGCGAAACCTTCTCTTCGCATGCAAGGCTAGAAATGGCTTCTGAGCGTCGCTTGCGGGATATGAAAGCAATGCAAAAAATGTTCGATTGATCCTGAATTGATTCATATACTTCCTTCTATAAATAACGAGACGGAGCTTTATCCATATGGCGACCTATAGGCAACTGACCGCACAGCTCGAAAAACTTCAGCAGAAAATCGACAAGGAATGCGAAAAGGCGATCACGGACGCGATTGCCGATATCAAGGCGAAGATCGAGGAATACGACATCACGCCGGAAGAGTTGGGGTTCAGAAGCGTCAAGGCGGCGGCGAAGCCGAAGCGCGCGCTGCCGCCGAAGTACCTCAATCCGAAGACGGGCGAGACCTGGAGCGGCCGCGGCCGCGCGCCGGCGTGGCTCGGCAAGAATCGCAACCGTTTCCTGATCAAGGACTGATCCCGAAAAACCTCACCTTTTGGCGCCTTGAACGACGGTGCGAACGGCAAGATTGCCGTTCGCACCGTTTTGTTTTCGGCAGCGGAGTTATGCGTTCTACAGTGTTTCACGGCGGCCCCGCGATTTCGCGACGCAGTGGGTTATGCGTCGATTCGGCGATAAAACCGATGCGTTCGGGCGGATGTCGCGCGATCCGGCCGTCGATTCGAACTTGGCGAATCGATCCGAATGTTTCACGCCGCCTCATCCATTTGGAACGCCGTTTGCGATTTTGCCGAGGTAGCCTCGCGATTTCGCCGAAGCTCGATACCCAATCCCGAATAGCCTCACCTTGACTCCCGAAAACGCTCACCTTTGGCGGAGCATGGCGCGTATCGCCTCGGCGCTTTCGGCGTGCCGTTTCGCATTCGATGCGGGCAGCGAGGGCGTGTTCGACCGCGATACCGGAAAAGCGGCGGCGCGCCGATAAGGCGTGATAACGCCATTTGTCTGTTCTGATCGGCCAACCGGGAGGCGGAAAGAGCCAACGCACATGGACGGCGAATCCGTGTAGACGACATTTCCGAGACAGCTTTCTCATTCGGGCGGCAATCGAATCGCGCCGCACTGTGGCCGGCATGAATGAAATACCGCTGTTTTCGCCGAAAAGGCGTTCTTCGACCGCTTGCCATGCCGGCTCGCGCAATTTCGACGCTTGCCGCAAAGGCGGCGGCAGAGGGATCGCGAGCGGCGCCTCGGTGCGCGGGCGCGATCGCAGGTTCGCTCGACACTCGTGCCGGGTATCGCCATTGTTTTCGTATTTGACCGAGATCGCGCAGTGGCATTGAGCGTTGAATTCGAATCTGGTCAGTGGTGGGCCACGTCGTTCGCTTGATTGCACGGCGATTTTTTGCCCTGCGCGGCGATTGCCCGCTATTGGGCAATGCATCGAATTTGCCGGTCCGCCATTTTCGATCCCCGAGCCGGCCGGACCGATGTTTCGAGACGGCCGTTTCAGCACCGACGAGTCGGGCTTCGAATGTCGTGCAGCGGGTCGTGGCGATCCGCGGGACGGGACCTCGACGCGCGGGTTTCTTCCGCTGGCGGACGTTGCAGTCGAGCCCGGGGCGCCGTGCTCGCGCGTGCATGCAGCGGCGGAGCGCCGCGGCGAGACGCGTTGCCGCGCGAGCCGTGACGGCAGGCCAGAATCGCATCGCGCGCCCGTCTCGACGCCGTCGAGCCGCGCGCGGCATGCCGCCGGGCGCAAGACAGGGCTCGCCGCATGCCGGCCCCCGGCTTGTTCGCTCCATCCGTTCATTTCGTGTCGCTCCGTTTCGAAAGAGAAGGCTCGCGCCGTTCAATGCATGCGGCCGCGAAGCGGCTGGTTCGGCGGCGGCGGCGAAGTGTGTGCGTCGATGATGCGGGCGCTTGCGTGGTTCGGCGATTCGGCCGAACGGCATATAGGCGGCGCTCGATGCTTCGCCTATCCTATGGGCACGCGGGCGCGGTCTGGCGTGGCCGCGCGTCGATCGCCGTCGCTCAATCCTTTCAGCGGAGTTGCCGTGACCGTTCGCAATCTCGATGCGTTGTTCCATCCGACATCCGTTGCCGTCGTCGGCGCTTCGCCGCGCCCGGGCAGCGTCGGCGCGATGGTGTGGGCGTGCGTGCTTGACGGCCGGTTCAGCGGCGCGATCTGGCCTGTCAACCCGAAGTACGGCGAACTGAACGGCCACAAGGTTTATCCCTATGTCGACCAGCTGCCGAGCGCGCCGTCGGTCGCGCTCATATGCACGCCGCCCGCGACGTGGCCCGGCATCGTGCGCAAGCTGGGCGGCCTGGGCGTGCGTGCGGCGATCATCGTCGGCGAGGCTCGTTCGGGCGCAGACCGGGCCGCGCTGGAACGGGCGCTCGCCGCGGCGAAGCCATATCTGCTGCGCGTCGTCGGGCCGGGCAGCCTGGGCGTGGTGTCGCCCGCGCTGGGCGCGCATTTCGGCGCGCCGGCGTGCATCGTCAAGGCGGGTGGCGTCGCATGGGTGTCGCAATCGAATGCGCTGACGAACGCGGTGCTCGGCTGGGCGCATGCGCGCGGGCTCGGTTTCTCGCATGCGGTCGCACTCGGCGGCGAGGCGGATGTCGACGCGGCCGACGTGCTCGACTACCTGGCGAGCGATGCCGAGACACGCGCGATCCTGCTCGAGCTCGACACGGTGAAATCGGCGCGCAAGTTCATGTCGGCGGCGCGCGCCGCGGCGCGCAACAAGCCGGTGCTTGCGTTGCGCGCGGGGCGCGGCGATTCGGGCGACCTGCTTTACACGGCCGCGTTTCAGCGCGCGGGGATGGTGCGCGTCGACGCGCTCGACGATCTTCTCGACGAGATCGAGGCGCTCGGCGTCGGCCGTGCCGCGGCGACGAGCGGCGGGGTGACGCTCGTCACGAGCGACAGGGGCGTCGCGAAGCTTGCCGTCGACGCACTCGCGGCGGCGGGGGAAACGCTGGCGCAATGGCCGCGGGCGGCCGTCGACGAAGTCGGCGGCGCGCTGCCCGCGGGCATCGTCGCCGGCAATCCGTTGCTGCTCGGCGACGACGCGCGGCCCGAATATTTCGGCGCGGCGCTGAAGGCGCTCGCGCAGCATCCGCCGACAGGCACCGTGTTCGTGGTTCATGCGACGTCGCATAGCGCGCCTGCCGTCGACGTCGCACGTGTGCTGATCGAATCGCGCAAGTTCGCGCGTCGCGGCATGCTCGCGTGCTTCTTCGGCGGCGTCGACGCCGCGACGCGCGACGCGCTGCACGTGCACGGCATCCCCGTGCACACGACGCCGCAGCGTCTCGCGCGCGCGCATGCGCGCCTTGTCGATTATCAATTGGGCCGGGAGCTGTTGATGCAGACGCCGGAGGGCACGCCGCCGCAACCGGCGGCGTCGATCTCGGCCGCGCGGCACACGGCGCGCGCGGCGCTCGCGCAGGGGCGCGACGGGTTCGAAGGCGACGCGGCGCTCGAATGGCTGGCGGGTTTCGGCATCGAGCGCGCGACCGACGCGGACGTCGACATGGGCGATACGATCGTCGACATCACGGTCGGGATGTACGACGACCCGAACTTCGGGCCGGTATTCCGCTATTCGGTGCCGCCGGCGGATGGCGTGTCCGCGCCGTTCGTCGTCTACGGGCTGCCGCCTTTCAATACCGTGCTCGCGCGCGCGGTCGTCGCGCGATCGCCGTATGCGCATCGCGCGCCGCCCGAGCCGCTTCTGCAGGCACTGACCGCGCTTTCGCAGGCGGTGTGCGATGTGCGCGAAATCGTCGAGATGTCGCTCGTGCTGCGCGTGCGGCCCACACGCGTGGTCGCGCTTGGGCCGCACATCAGGCTCGCGACGGGGCGCAGCCGGCTCGCGATCGTGCCATATCCGCGCTATCTCGAGCAGCAGCTCGACTGGCGCGGAGAACGCATCACGGTGCGTCCGATTCGCCCCGAGGACGAGGCCGCGCATCGCGAGCTGCTGAGCGCGATGACGCCGGACGATCTGCGAATGCGCTTCTTCGGTGCGATACGCAACTTCGACCATTCGCAGATCGCGCGGATGACGCAGATCGATTACGACCGCGAGATGGCGCTGATCGCGACGCTCGACGATGCCGACGGCCGCGCGCATACGCTCGGCGCGGTGCGCGCGGTGACCGATCCGGACAACGAAGCGACGGAGTTCGCGATCGCGGTGCGGCCTGACCAAAAGGGCAAGGGGCTCGGACGGATGTTGATGACGCGCATCATCGACTACGCGCGCTCGCGCGGAACGGCGTGGATGATCGGCGAGGCACTGCGCGAGAACACGGCGATGATCTCGCTCGCGAAGGATAGCGGTTTTGCGGTGTCGTCGACCGAGGAGCCTGGGGTGGTGGCGTTCCGGCTGAAGCTGCAGCCGTGAGACGCCGGCTTGGCTTCGTCGGTTGCACGATGCAGGCGGTCGACGGAAGCGCCCGGCGATCGCCGTGGCGCGTGGTCGATGTGGGCGGCAATTTGAAGTCCGGCATGTAGCGGGTCGCCGGTATTTCGAAGAGTGCGGACGTCGTCGAGGGTGTCAGCATGGCTGGCTGCCGATCGTTGACCATATCGACGATTTTGGTCTTCCGACGATCATGGGTGCCATCGCGGACAGTGCTGCCGACAACGGCGACAACGCCGACCCCAGACGGTGAGGTTTTACGGGAAGCGAATTCGGTCCACGGTGAGATTTTTCGGGAAGCGGTTCGAAGGAGCGAAATGCCGCGCACATGGCGGACCGCCGCTCGCGTCGGCGGCGGCGATGCATCGGCCGATGCCCGTGAACATATGTTCGCCGCCTCACCGTCCCGTTGCCCGCTCCCCCGGCCCGTGAACCTCGAACCTCGAACCGCAAATCGCGAACCGCGAACTACGACCGCAAACCGAATCAGGCCGCGAGCTTCGCCGCAGCCTCTTCCACGTGCTTGCGCGAGATCGCGAGCTCGTCGAGCAGCGTGTCCGCATAGACCGCGCCCGTCTCGCGTTCGAGGCGCGCAACGGTCAGCGCGCAGCGTGCGGCGTCCTTCGGCATCGCGATGAAGCGCTTGATCGATTCGCCGGCCTTGAACGCGTCGAACAGCGGCAGCCGCACTTCGTCCGGCAGCGTCTTCGTCCATTGATACGGCTTGCCGTTGAACGTGAGCGACGGCGGCAGCGAGCGCTCCTTCTTGCCCGCCGCGATCAGGCCATACGTGCGCGCGGCTTCGCCGATCTGCTCGGGAGAGAAGAGCTCGTCGGGCGTGATGTCGAATTGCGCGATGTACGCTTCGATCGCCCGCATCGCGGATGCGCGATCGTCGCGCTTTTTCTGCGCGCGCGCGACGATGTCGCGCAGTTCGTCCGCCTCTTCGGGCGTGATCGTGAAGCTTGCCTGCTTCTGCTGAAGTTCGGAGAAACGTTGGAATTCGAGATCGGTCAGAAGTTTGGCCATGACGTCCATGAAGCGCCCGCCGTCGGCGACGGCGGCGGGCGGTGTTTTGAAGGGGGCGCTATTTTAGCGTAGCGCCGCGCGCGCAGCCGATTCGTGCGCGAGACCCGCGCGGGGCGAGCACCACAGGCGCGTCACACGAGCGTCAAATGAACCTCGGATGAGCGTCACACGAGCGCCAGGCAAGCACGCGCGCTTCACGGCGCCCGCGCGAGCAGCCGCTCCACCTCGCGCGCGATCGCGAGCAGGCGCCGGTCGTTGCCTGCCGGCCCTTCGAGCATCAGGCCCACGGGCACGCCGGTGTGCTTGGACAATCCCGCCGGAATCGATACCGAGGGCACGCCGCCGAGCGTCGCCGGCCCGGTCTGGCGGATCACGCGCGCGAACAGCGCGTACGCGGCGTCGGAAGGAAGATCGTGCCCGCTGTCGGTGACGAGCGGCGCGTCGCATTGAACGGTCGGCAGCGCGATGCAATCGACGCCCGTCCGATGGAACGCCTGGTCGTACCAGCGCACGGTGCTTTGCAGCACGTCGATCGCGGCCGCATACGCATCGCTCGACGGCGGTGCGTCGATCAGCATGCGGAAGAGGTGGCGCACATCGTCGCTGCCGAGCCGGGCGACGAATTCCGCGAACGGCAGATCGAGCCGTTCGGCGCTGAAGCGGCGCCAGTACGCGAGCGCCTCGAACCCGGCGATCGGGAAGCCGCAGGCTTCGTCCGCTTCGTGCAGCGCGTGGGCGGCGAGCGGGATCAGTCGCGCGCCCGCGTCCGTCAGCGCGGCGAGTGCGCGCTCGGTCAGTTCCGCGACGGCCGGGTCGAGCCCGTCGAAGTAGGGCGCATCCGGCACGCCGACGCGCAAGCCGGCGAGCGCGACCGGTGCGGGCTCGCCGGCGTCGCCCGTCAGCACGGCGTCGAGCAGCAGCAAATCGTCGATGCCGTGCGCGATCGGGCCGACCGTATCGCGCGTCGGCGATAGCGCGAGTACGCCTTCCGTCGAGTAGCGGCGCGGCGTCGGCCGCAATCCGGCGACGCCGCAAAACGCGGCCGGGATGCGCACCGAGCCGCCCGTGTCGGTGCCGAGGCCGAACGCGATGCCCGCCGCGACCGCGCACGCCGTGCCGCCGCTCGAGCCGCCCGCGATGCGCGCCGGGTCGTGCGGATTACGCACCGCGCCGAAGTAGCCGTTCGCGCTCGTGATGCCGAACGCGAGCTCGTGCATGTTCGCCTTGCCGAGCGGCACGGCGCCCGCGTCGAGCAACTGCTGGACGGCCGTCGCGTTGCGCGTCGCGTCGAAGCCGAGCAGCGCGGGGCTGGCCGCGCGCGTCGGCATGTCGGCGGTGAAGAGGTTGTCCTTGATGACGAACGGCACGCCCGCGAGCGGCAGCCGGCGGCCGCTCGCGATCTGCGCGTCGACGTTCGCGGCGGCCCGGCGCGCGATCTCCGGCGCGACGTGCGTCATCGCCGCGAGCGGCTCGACGAGCGCGAGACGTTCGAGCGCCGCCTCGGCCTGCTCGAGCGCGCGCACCCGCCTCCCGTTCACGGCATCCGCGATGGCTCGCACGCTGGCGGACCGGACGTAGGTATCCCGATGTGACGTCATTGACCTGTCTCCTGATGTGTGTGGCGCGCCGCGACGCGCGGCGTGCGTTGTCGCCTCGATCGGCCCTTCCGGCGGCCAGCCCGACGAATGGATGTTTTCAGAACGAGGCGAGCGCGCCGTGGCGCCCGCGTGACAGCGTCGTTCGTCGTGGTAGCCGCCGCGTTTCGCCGCCTCCCGCTCGTCGTTCCGCCCCCGGCCCGCGCGGCGGGCGCCACGGCGCGCTCGCCAGCCCGTTATCCGCATGGACAGGCCGGAATGATTTCACATTTTCGTCGGGCGGATCGCGAACGTCACGCGGCCGCCTCTTTCAGCATCGAAAGATGTCGGGCCGTCGCGCGCAGTTGCGCGTCGACATCCTCGGCGCACGGCGCGGCGTGCGTGTCGATCCGGCGGACGTACGGGCACGTGAGCGCGGCGATCGCATGGCCCGACGGCCCGAGAACCGGATACGCGATGTCGGTCACGCCGAATGCCTGGCGGCTCTTCTGCCGGAGCCGGCCGGTCGCGCGGATCTCGTGCAGCAGCGCGTCGAACTCGCGCATGTCGAGCGCGATTTCGCCTTCCACCTTCGTATGCTCGACGAGCATCCGGGCGCGCTGCTCGGGCGTCTGGAACGCAAGCAACACGGGGCCCGACGCGGTGTCGACGAGCCCGACGCGCGAGCCGAGCCGCACCGAGATGCCCCATGCGCCCGGCCCGTCGACCTGCGCGATCACGAGCAGGTTGCCGCGGTCGTACACGCACAGGTGGCACGACTGCTCGGCCGCATCGGCGAAGCGCTGCATCGGCGGCAGCGCTTCGGCGATCAGCCGCTTGAGCGGCGGGTGGCGGTGGGCGAGCGAGTAGAGCTTCAGGCTCAGCGTGTAGCGGTCGCCTCCCGGCGAGCGGATCACGTATTGGCGCGCGACGAGCCGCTCCAGCATCCGGTAGATCTCGCTCGCGTTGCGGCCGAGCTCCTTCGTGATCTCGGTGCGCGTGAGGCCTTCCTTCTGCTCGGCGAGAAGCTCGAGGATATCGAGCCCCTTGTCGAGCGCGGGCGCGCGATAGCGCTCGATTTCCTCACAATCGTGCGGCGCTTGCGCGGCGCCGGCAGGCGCGTCTTTCCTGGGTTTCATCGGTGGATCGGTTGTCCGGGGACGCGATGCATCGAACGCCTCGGCGGCGCGTGCTGCGCGGCTGCGCCGATTGCGTCGATGGATGGTTGATTCATAGGTCAATTAAGCAACTGCTCCAACGGGCAATGATAATCAACGAATGCGAAATCAATGACAATTTTGTCTACAATTGTTGAATAAAAGAGACCGTCTGCTTCGCGGTGCGGTCAAAGTATGCGTCGGGACGGCCGGAAAAAACCGGCGAGCCGCCGCGGGACGGTGTGGCCGCGCGCCGGCGCGCGGGCACCGGCGAGGCCGGACGCGACGGCGGCGCGCGCCGGCGGGACGCGATCGCCGCCGGTGAATCCGCGCATCGCCAGCGTCTGCTGCAATAGTCGTTATCCGCGATGCAGCGTCTCATCGTGCGCGGCCGATGGTACAAATGCCGCAACGGGCCCGCGTCCGGCGCCGTCGCGCCGCTCGACGGGCGCGCCATAGCTCGTTTGTCCCGAACTGAAGAGGTCGCCTGCCATGAAACTGCTTCGTTACGGCCCCGTGGGCCAGGAAAAGCCCGGCTTGCTCGACGCCGACGGCCGCATTCGCGATCTGTCATCGTTGATCGACGACGTCGCGGGCGGCGCGCTGTCGGACGCGAGCCTTGCACGGCTTGCCGCGGCCGATCCCGCGTCGCTGCCGCTCGTCGCCGGCGAGCCGCGGATCGGCGCGTGTGTCGGCCGGATCGGCAAGTTCGTCTGCATCGGCCTGAACTACGCGGACCACGCGGCGGAGGCGGGCCTCGCGGTGCCCGCCGAGCCCGTCGTGTTCGGCAAGTGGACGAGCGCGGTGAGCGGCCCGCACGACGGCATCGAGATTCCGCGCGGCTCGGTGAAGACGGACTGGGAGGTCGAACTGGGCGTCGTGATCGGCCGCGCGTGCAAGAACGTCGACGAGGCCGACGCGCTGTCGCACGTCGCCGGCTATTGCGTCGTCAACGACGTGTCCGAGCGCGAATGGCAGATCGAGCGCGGCGGCCAGTGGGACAAGGGCAAGGGCTTCGACACGTTCGGGCCGATCGGCCCGTGGCTCGTCACGCGCGACGAAATCGCCGATCCGCAGGCGCTCGACCTGTGGCTCGACGTGGACGGCCGGCGCTATCAGAGCGGCAACACGCGCACGATGGTGTTCACCGTCGCGCGGTTGATCGCGTATCTGTCGCGCTGCATGAGCCTGCAGCCCGGCGACGTGATCTCGACGGGCACGCCGCCCGGCGTCGGGATGGGCGTGAAGCCGTCCCCCGTCTATCTGAAGCCGGGGCAGACGGTGCGCTGCGGGGTGGCGGGCCTGGGCGAGCAGCAACAGCGAACGCGCGCGGCGGCGTGACGCGCGGCGCGCGGCGCGCGTCGGGCGGCGCCGCGATGCGCGCGTTGCGATGGCGTCGCGCCACGCGGCGCCGCGGTGCCGCGCCCTTGCGGTATTGCGCCCGCCGTCGCGGCGTCGCCGCGCGCGCGGCGCGCCTGTGTCGTCGCGCGAAACGCGCGCGCTTGCGCGCGGCTTCGGATCGGTTCAGCGCCGCGCGAGCACATCGGCGTTCACCGATCGAATGTCGGTGCAGCCGCACAGTGCCATCGTCGTATCGAGCTCGCGCGCGATGAGCTCGAGGGCGCGCCGCGCGCCTTGCTCGCCGAGCGCGGCGACGCCGTAGAGGAACGCGCGGCCGATCATCGTGCCGCGCGCGCCGAGCGCCACCGCCTTCAGCACGTCCTGCCCCGTGCGCACGCCGCCGTCGAGCCACACTTCGACGCGCTTGCCGGCCGCCTCGACGATGGCGGGCAGCGCCTCGATCGACGACATCGCGCCGTCGAGCTGGCGGCCGCCGTGGTTCGACACGACGATCGCGTCCGCGCCCGCATCGGCCGCGCGGAGCGCATCGTCCGCATCGAGCACGCCCTTGACGATCAGCTTGCCGTTCCACCGCCGCCGGACCCATTCGGCATCGCGCCAGCCGATCGTCGGATCGAACTGCTCGCGGGTCCACGAATCGAGCGACCACATGTCGGTCACGCCCTTCACGTGCCCGACGATGTTGCCGAAATGGCGGCGACGCGTGCGCGCCATGCCGAGGCACCAGCCCGGCTTGCGCATCATGTCGAGCAGGTTCGGCAGCGTGATGCGCGGCGGTGCCGACAGGCCGTTCTTCACGTCCTTGTGGCGCTGGCCGGCGATCTGCAGGTCCATCGTCAGCACGAGCGCGGGGCAGCCCGCCGCGCTCGCGCGCTCGATCAGCCGCTCGATGAACGCGCGATCGCGCATCATGTACAACTGGAACCAGAACGGGCCGCCCACGTGCGCGACGATGTCCTCGATCGAGCAGATGCTCATCGTCGACAGCGTGAACGGCACGCCGAAATGCCGCGCGGCGCGCGCGGCGAGGATCTCGCCGTCCGCGCGCATCATGCCGACGAGGCCCGTCGGCGCGAGCGCCACCGGCATCGCCACATCCTGCCCCGCCATCGTCGTGCGCAGGTTGCGGTTCGAGATGTCGACGCCCACGCGCTGGCGCAGCCTGATCTTCCGGAAATCGGCCTCATTCGCGCGATACGTCGATTCCGTGTAGGAGCCCGTATCGACATAGTCATAGAACATTCGCGGGATGCGTTTTTTCGCGAGAACGCGAAGATCTTCGATGCAGGTGATCGGGACGGACATGGGCGGCTCCGAGAGGGTGGCGACGATGCTACCGCCGCGCCCGGCTGCCCGCCCGGAAATATCTTCAGCCGTGGCGCGAAAGAAATTCCGCGCCGTCGCGCACCGCGCGCTCGCAGACGTCGGCGAGCCACGCGGCGAACGCGCCGGCGGCGGCGCGCGGCGCGTACGGCATCAGGTAATACGGCGCCGCCGGCCGCACGATGCGCGGAAACAGCGGCACGAGCGCGCCCGCCGCGAGCCAGGGGCGCGCGAGCGCGGGGCTGCCGAGCGCGACGCCCTGGCCGCTGACCGCCGCCTCGAGCAGCAGCCCGAGATCCAGCAGCTTCGGCCCGTTCGCAGGCTCCGGCCAGTCGAGGCCGGCGACGCGGAACCACGGCGTCCACGGCTCGAGCGGCGTGCACAACAGCGGCAGCGCCGCGAGGTCCGCGGGCCTGCGCAACGGCGCGAAGCGCTCGACGAGCGACGGCGCGGCGAGCGGCGTCAGCGCATCGACCATCAGCACCGTCGCGCCGGAGACGATCGGGCCGCCGCCGCGAATCCACAGATCCGCGCCCGTCGGCGGCGCGTCGGGAAAGGGGCTCGCGAGCATGACCTCGAGCTCCACGCCGGGATGCGCGAGCGTGAACGCGTCGAGGCGCGCAACCAGGATCTGCCGCGCGAACGTCGGCGGCGCGCAGATCCGCAGCCGCTCCGTCTTGCCCGCGTTGCGCCGATGCAGCGGCACCGCGGCGAGCAGATGCAGCGGCGCGTGCACCTGGTGCAGATACTCGTTGCCGGCCGCGGTCAGCGTGAGCGCCTTGCCGCTGCGCACGAGCAACTGCACGCCGAGCAACTGCTCGAGCGCGGCGACGCGCTTCGCGACCGCGCTTCCCGTCACGCACAGCTCCTCGGCCGCGCGCTCGAACGTGCCGTGACGCGCGGCGGCGACGAAGGCGAGCAAGCCGTCGAGGGACGGGAGGCGCAGGTCGCGCAGATCGGAGGGGTTCATCCGGCGATTCTAATCGACCGATTTGTTGCCGCGGCTGGCGCGTGGCGGCGACGAGCGGCGAGATCGCGCGATTGCGCGATCACGATGCAAGCGGATGCCGGCGGCCGCTTTTCGTCAGCCGATCATGGGCTGGGCCGGGCGCGACGCCGATCGTCGCTCGTGGGGCGCGGCTGCGTGCGGCTCGATTTGGCCCGACTCGTGGGCGGCGTTCATCGGCGGGCGCGTGGAAGCGGGATTCGTCGAAGGAACGCATTGAAGGAACCCCTCGGCGGAATGGCGGGTCCGGTGCTGTCGTGCTGTCGTGCTGTCGTGCTGTCGTGCTGTCGTGCTGTCGTGCTGTCGTGCTGTCGTGCTGTCGTGCTGTCGTGCTGTCGTGCTGTCGTGCTGTCGTGCTGTCGTGCTGTCGTGCTGTCGTGCTGTCGTGCTGTCGTGCTGTCGTGCTGTCGTGCTGTCGTGCGATTGCTCGATTGCGCGATTGCGTGGTCGGGTGTGCGTGTGGGCGTGCGGTCGCGTGTTCGTGTATTTGTGCGGCGGCACGGCCGCGTTTGTGCCGAACGATCATTTGATCGCGCGGCGCGCGGCGCGCGGCGCGCGGCGCGCGGCGAGTGGCGAGTGGCGAGTGGCGAGTGGCGAGTGGCGAGTGGCGAGTGGCGAGCGGCGAGCAGTGAAGGGCGAATGGCGAAGGGCGAAGGGCGAGCGCGCGCCGAGCGGCCACGGCGCGCGTCGCGCGAAGTCGGCGTGCGCGCGGCCGTGCGGCGCAGGCTCTCACGGATTTACCGCCCATGTCCGCGGCGCGACCGCGTGCAGATTCCGGCGATACCGCCCGAGCCCCACGATGCCGACGAGCGACACGAACGCCAGCAGTGAGAAGAACAGCGCGAGCGGCAGCCATTCTCCGCGATAGCGCTGCGCGATCATCGTGCCGACGAGCGGCGTGGTGCCGCCCGCGACTAGCGCGCATAGCTGGTAGGCGATCGAGATGCCCGAATAGCGCACGCGCGTGGGGAACGCGGCGGACATGAAGCCGGCGATCACCGCGTAGACGGCGGAGAGCGCGACGACCGCGAACGCGATGCCCGCGACGATCGCAACCGGATCGTGCGTGCGCACGAGCACGAACATCGGATACGGCGTGAGCATCGACAGCAGCGCCGCGCAGACGAGGAAACGCGTTTCGCCGAAACGTTGCGCGAGCAGCGCCGAGACGGGCTGCGACAGCAACTGGATGAGCGTGACGGCGAACAGGCAATCGAGGATGAACGATTTCGACATCCCGAGATACGTCGTCACGTACGAGATCATGAACGTGTTCGTGAAGAAGAAGCCGGCGGAGCCGATCGTCGTCGCGGCCGCGGCGAGCACGATCGGATACCACGCGGTGCGCAGCACTTCGGCGACCGGAAATCGGGCGACCGCGTGGCTGTCGCGCACGCGCTCGAACTCCGGCGATTCGTTGACGCCGAGCCGTACCGCGACGCCGATCAGCAACAGCACGAAGCTTGCGAGAAACGGCAGGCGCCAGCCCCACGCGACGAAGCGGGCGTGATCGAGCGACGTGACGTAGCGGAACGCGAGCAGCGAGAGGATCAGCCCGGCGGGGCTGCCCATTTGCGGAAACGACGCGAAGAGCGTCCTGCGCCCGGCGCTCGCGTGCTCGCTTGCCATCAGCACCGCGCCGCCCCATTCGCCGCCGACGGCGATGCCCTGGAGGATGCGCAGCAGCACGAGCAGGACGGGGGCCCAGACGCCGATCGTCGCGTAGCCGGGCAGCAGGCCGATGCCGGTTGTCGCGGCGCCCATCAGGAACATCGTCAGGACGAGCATTTTCTTGCGGCCGATCCGGTCGCCGAGATGGCCGAACACCGCACCGCTCAGTGGGCGCGCGACGAAGCCGACGAAGAACGTGGCGAACGATGCCATCGTGCTGACGAAAGGGTTGTCGCTCGGGAAGAACACGTCGCCGAGCACGAGCGCGGCGGCGGTGGCGTACGTGTAGTAATCGTAGAACTCGACGGTGGTGCCGATGAAGGCGGCCAGCGCGGCGCGCACGGGTTGGGGCGTGCGGGGAGGGCGGGGCGTGCCGGGCGTCGGGGTTGGCATGGGCGGTCCTTTGGGTAGGGATGCAGCGTGATGCCGGGGCTTCGGGATGATCGGGCGGCGTGGGCGGCGGGCGGGGAGGCGGTCGGTCGTTTTGGCTTTGCTTCGCCCGCTTCGCGCCGTTGCCGGCTTGCTTGCGTTTACTTCCGGGTTCTGCTTCGTTCTCCGATTCGAAACATGGGTGACGCCTGTGTACAGCCTGCGTATTGCTTGCGCATCGACGGCCGAGCGCGCAAAGCGGCGCGATGCGCGGCGGCATTCGCGCGCGCCGCCGCCGTGATTCGAGCTGCGTTGCCCGGGGCTTCATCGAGCGATGCGTTTGCTTGTGCGACGCCTGACGGGAACCGCAGCGCGCTCGTGCGCGCTGAGATTGACGGAGTTGGCACGCGTGCGGGTAGCTACAGGTGATCGGAGGTAGAAAAAGCGTCGCTGCTGTTTTCGGGGGAGGTTGCTCGATGACGCCGGACGGATGCTCGGACGGTTGCCGTCGACGGGCGGTTCGCGGCGGGGTGGATGGGCTCGGCGTGTCCGTGCTCGCGGCGATGCATGGGGTGTCGTTGTCGATCACGACATTCTCGAAAAACGGCGGCGCTGTAACCGTTTCCGGGGGAGCGGGCGATGGCGGCGATATCGGTATGCCTTCTTCAGACGTTGCCGAGGAAAGGACGCCGCCGAATGAGGTGTTTGGCGGCGTGTTCGGCGTGGAGGAAATGGCCATCGATGCGTGCCGATTGCCGGAAATGAAGTGGCGGAACGTTGAACGCATATGGATGAAACCGGTGCCTTTACGAGTGCGCTCGATGCGGGATCGATCGGCTGTCAGATTGGCCGGCGGAGTTCGATGCGTTTCATGATTCCGTCGTGGACGGGTGGGCGGAATTCTTGGCTCGCAGCGAGAGGGGGGCAATGAGATGGAAGGAGTAAAGGGGCGATTGACTGCCGGCGACCATCAAGGGACGGTTGATTTCAGTCAGTCAACGTCCACTCGATTGCCAATGGGAGAGGGTCGATAGCCAGGGCCTACATCCAATGGGATGACCGTCATTAGCGTTCACGTCGTCACACGCACGCACGACCATACGGACGCGGCAAGGCGGCCAACAGCGCGCGGATCTAGCGAAGGCCGTGGAAGAAGAGGGTCCATGCCTTTCTCGTTCCGCGAAATCGACGGTTCGGCACTTCCGAACCGAGGGAATGCGACGCTTCGATAACACTGAAACTTCGCCAGTCGGTTTGCGCGGCGTCCCGAACGGTCGGGGCACCCACGCGATCAGGCGAGGCCACCGCGGATCACGCTGCTCGCCCTTCATTCGACTACACGGGCATCGTCGCATAGCACCGATTTCAGCCACGGGCGATCGCGCTCAATTTCGCGATGACGGTATCGATCTCGTCGGCTGTCGTGTGCCGGCCGAGGCTGAATCGGATGGCCCCCATCCCGACCTGCTCGGCGATGCCCATCGCGGCCAGCACCGGCGACAGCGTCATGCGTCCGGCGTGGCAGGCCGAACCGGTGGACGCGGCGACGCCGTCGAGTGCGGCAAGCACGTCAGTGCCGACGCGGCCGACGAACGACACGTTCACCGTGTTCGGCAAGCGGTACTCGAGATGTCCGTTCAGGCGAACGCGATCGTCGAAGCGATCCTGCAACGCGTGCCACAGCCGGTCGCGCAACGCGCGAATGCCGTCCATCGCCGCGAGATCGCGCGCGAGCGCACAGGCCTCGCCGAACCCTGCCGCGAGGAGTGCGGATTCCGTCCCCGCACGCCGGCCATTTTCATGGCCTGCGCCGTGAATCAGCGGCTCGAGCCCGACTCCCTTTCGAACGTAGAGCGCGCCGATGCCCTTCGGCGCGTAGAGCTTGTGACCGGCGATCGACAGCAGATCGACGCCGAGCGCATCGACGTCGGCCGGGATCTTGCCGATCGACTGGGCCGCGTCCGTGTGAAACCGGATGCCGTGCTCGCGGGCGATCGTGCCGATATCCTCGATCGGCTGAATGGTGCCGGTTTCGTTGTTCGCATGCATGACCGTGATGAGCGTGGTGCGCGGCGTGATTGCGCGACGGATGGCGTCGGGATCGACGCGGCCGTTGCCGTCCACGGGAACGCAGGTGACTTTAGTGCCCAGTCGCTCAAGGAATTGCAGCGGCTTCAGGATTGCCGGATGTTCGGTCGACTGGGTGATCACGTGGCCGCCTGCGTTCGACGATGCGAGTACAGTTCCTTTCAGCGCAAGGTTGTTCGCTTCACTGCCGCCGCTCGTGAAGACAATTTCGTCCGGTGCGGCGCCGATCAGCGTCGCGACCTGGGCGCGCGCCCGATCCAGTGCAACCTTTGCCGGCACGCTTGCCCAATGTCCGCTGGACGGATTGCCGAAGGCTTCAGGCAGCAGCGGGCGCATCGCATTCGCGACCGCCGGGTCGATGGGGGTGCTTGCGTTGTAGTCGAGGTAGATATGCGTCATGTCGTCGATCTGGGTGAGAAATGTTCGCTTCGTGCTTCGGAATACGTCAGTGGCGCGCGTGCATGACGATTGCCACCACGGCGCCTGACAGGAACGTGACGGCCGCGATCGACAGGATCGCATCGGCGAAGCCGAAGCGGTCCGCGATGAGACCCGCCGACAGCGCGCCGATCGCATAGCCGAGGTCACGCCAGAACCGGTACACGCTCAGCGCCCGGGCACGCCAGCGCGGATCCGACGCATCGGAGACGGCCGCGATCAGGCTCGGGTAGACCATCGCGGTGCCGAGGCCGAGCAGCACGCTGGCAACCAGCCACCACCGGAACTCGCCCATCGACGCGGTCAGCACCAGGCCGGCCGCCTGAACCCACATCCCGGCGACGATCAGCCCCTTGCGGCCCCAGCGGTCGCTCAACGGGCCGGTGACGACCTGAAACACGCCCCACACGATCGGATAGGCGGCCTTGAGGATGCCGATCCGTTCGACGCCGAGCCCGAGTCCCGTGAAAAACAGCGGGAAGATGCCCCAACTCATCCCGTCGTTCAGGTTGTTGATTAGCCCGGCCTGCGACGCCGCGAACAGGTTGCGGTCCTTCAGCGACGCGAGCAGGAACACGTCGTGGAACGACAGCGACGTTGCTTCTTTCGGCTTGCCGGCCTCCAGGCAAACGTGATCGCGCGTATCGCGCACGACGAGAATCGACAGGGTCAGGCCGGCGATCGCATACGCGACGCCGAGATAGATCGGCGCCGGCCGCAGGCCGTGGCGGCTCGCCAGGTAGCCGGTCAGAAACGCGGTCAGGCCCACCGCGAAATAGCCCGCGAACTCGTTGAGCCCGACCGCGAGCCCGCGCGCCTTCGGCCCCACGAGATCCACTTTCATGATCACGGTCATCGACCACGCAAAACCCTGGCTGAGGCCCAGCAACACATTGGCCGCGATCACCCATTCCCAGTTCGGCGCGGCGATGATCATGAACGGCACCGGCAACCCGAGCAGCCAGCCGGCCACAAGCACGCGCTTGCGGCCCCAGGTGTCCGCCAGTTGACCGGAAATCAGGTTCGCCACGGCTTTCACCAGCCCGAAGCTGACGATGAACGATGTAATGAGCGTCGTGGACTGGATGTGAAACGTCTCGGAGCCGATCAGCGGCACGACCGTCCGCTCGATCCCCACCATGCCACCCACGAACGCATTGATCAGCACGAGTAGTGCGAACTGGCGCCAGTTTTCCTTGAGACCAAGCCGGATCGCGGCGCCGCCGGCCGGCATGGTGGATTTGCTCATGGAATCAGATCTCGTCAGGGTTGCGTCCGGAGTTGGCTGCGCGCAGGCGTGCCGCCTCAGGCGGCGCAGGCGGCATGTCGCTCAGCATGAACCGCACGAATGCCGCTTCGTCGTCGATGCCGAATGCCGCGTTGTGGCGCTTTTCGAAGCCGATCGTCGACAGCGGAGTCGCGCTGAGGCCGCGTCCGCACGCCGAGCCCGCGAATGCGCCGGGAAGGAGCGGAAGATAATCGGGGAGCGACTTGAGCGTCCGCACGCTGCGGAACAGATTCCGCGCGCCGGCTTCGGCGCTTTCCGCCAGCTCCGTGCGGCCGAGGTCGCCGATCATCAGCGTATGTCCGGTCAGCGCGAGCCACGGTTCCTCGGCGCGCGTGCGGTCCGTCACCAGCAGGCTGATGTGTTCCGGCGTGTGGCCGGGCGTTTCGAGCACTTTGATGACGACGTTGCCGACCCGGATTTCGTCACCGTCCTCGACACCCTTGAACGGCAGTACGACATCGGCCTTCGTGGACAGCACGTAGGCGGCGCCGGCCGCGTCGGCCAGCGCCGGGCCGGTGGACAGGTGGTCTGCGTGCACGTGGGTGTCGATCACGTAATCGATCTTCATCCCGGCGTCCGCGGCGGCTTGCAGGTAGGTGCCGGGCTCGGCCACCGCATCGACCACGACACCCGTCGATTTGCCGCCGCATCCAAGGAGGTACGAAATGCCGACCGGGTCGCAATGGAGGAATTGCCGTAGGATCACTTGAGTTGCTCCTGGTACGTACGGGTGGTAACATTCAATCATTTTCGAGAATGATTGACCAGGGAGGCGCAAGTGTCAAGTGCGGGACCCAAGCAAGAGATATACGAGAGCCTCGCTGAGGTGGCCCAGGCCGTCGGCCATCCGAACCGGCTCGAACTGCTGGAGCACCTGGCACAGCGCGAACGGTCCGTCGAAGATCTGACGGCCCTGTCAGGCATGAGCTTTGCGAACACGTCGCGACACCTGCAAATTCTTCGGCGGGCGCGGCTCGTCGACACGGAGCGGCGCGGCAAGAACGTCGTGTACCGGCTGGCCGGCGATAGCGAAGTGGTGGGGTTGATGAAGGCTCTTGGGCGACTTGGGGAGCGCAATGTCGCCGAGGTCAACCGAGTTCTCGGCGACTATTTCCATGCGCGCGATTCTATGGAGCCAGTGTCGCGAAATGAGCTGACCGCGCGTCTTGCGGACGGTCTGGTCACCTTGCTGGACGTGCGCCCACATGACGAGTTCGCACAAGGGCATCTGCCGGGCGCGCTCAATATCCCGCTGGCCGCGCTGGAGGCCCGCCTGAGCGAGCTCCCGGCCGACACGGAAATCGTGGCGTATTGCCGCGGCCCGTACTGTGTACTTGCATTCGAGGCAGTGGCTGCCCTGCGTGCCAGAGGCTTCAAGGCCGCCCGTCTCGAGGACGGCTTTCCCGAATGGAAAGCGGCCGGTTTCGTCGTCGAGACCGAGCCCGCCAATTGAGGTGCGCCCAGCGCTCTTTCGTGCCGGCAATCGGATCAGCGGCTGGATCATGCACTTCAGAAAGCGCTGGCGAGCGCCCCTTCCTGAATGGCGTCTTCCGTCGACGGCGAAATTGGCGATGACTCTCATGATCGGCGAAGAGCGCCGGCACTGGCACTGTCCGTGCAAGTCACGGTTCACCGTCGACACATGCTGACCGTCGTGCACAACCGACAATGGCGATGGCACGTCGTCTAATGGCCGCTAAAGCGGAAATTCGGGACGTTCGTCTAGCTTCATCGAGTGGCGGAAAGGGGGGCGTGAGCGGTTGCCCACACCCGTTCCATGAATCGTCGCCCATCGTGCCAGGCCGGCTGGGCGCGCGAAACTTGCCCTTGCCAATTGGGGCCTACCTACCGCATCCCCGCTGAACGAGAGACTCGGTGCCCCAACAATCTTCGCCGCGCAAGGAGCGTTCTGGTGATCACCGTCATTACATCGTTTCAGTTGCCTGCACCCCTGGCACGCGAGGAAGCGCGAAGCCTGTTTCTCCGGGCGGCGCCGAAGCATCAGGGCGTGGTCGGCCTTTGCGCAAATACTATGTCGTGTCGGAAGGCGGAAGGGCGGGTCTATCTCTGGAACGCTCGAGCGCAAGCCGAGACGATGTATACGGACGCCTGGAAAGCATCGGCATATGAGACATTCGGTACATTTCCGTCGATCACGTACTTTGAAAGCCCTGCCGTGGTCGACAACGCAACGAACGCGATATTCTCGGACGAGTGAGGGGTATCGTCAGGTTCTGATCTCGGCAAAACGCGAACGGCCGCGGCGAATCGACGCGAACGTCGCGTCAAGGGCGATTGCCGGCGAAGCGATTGCCGGCGAATGCGAAACGCACCGCCGATCCCCGCGCAACCTGATTTTTCGCGGCGTTCGATCCGCCATCCAATGCTTGTCTATCGAACGGCGGCGGCCCAAGTCGCGCGCGCGTGGGGCGCGCGCCGCGCCTGCGCTTACGGCCGCGCCTGCGTTTGCCGCCGCGCCGCGTAACTGTCCGATTCCGCCCGCAACCAGCCGACAAACGCTTTCACCCGCGCGTCTTCCGGCCGCGCGCAAATCGCCTTGTATTGCGCCGGCGCGGGCACGCGGCGCGCGAACACATTGACGAGCCGGCCACGCGCGATTTCGTCGTCGACGAGCGCCTCCCGGCACACCACCACCCCTTGCCCCGCAACCGCCGCCGCGATCGCCAGGCTCGCCAGATTGAACTCCGGCCCCCGCAGCGCGCTCGCATAGCCGGGCACGACCGCATCGAGCCACGTCCGCCATTCGACATACCTCGGCGCCTCCGGCCACGCCGACGCATCGTGCAGCGGCACGACGCTCGACACCCACTTCGCCGTCGCGCGCGGCGGATGCCGGTCGAGATACGCGGGCGCGGCGGCCGCGACGAGCGATTCGTCGAACAGCGGTTCGACGTGGAGCGCGCCATAGCTGAACGGGTCCCAGCGGATCGCGATATCGATGTCGTCCGCGCTCATCGTCTCGCGATCGATCGCATGAAACTCGGCCCTCAGCCGCACCGGCGTCTGCGGATGCAGCCGATGAAATTCGGTCAGCCTCGGCATCAGCCATTGCAGCGCGAACGACGGCAGGCAGCTCACCTGCAGCGGCGCGTCGGGCGCGCTCAGTTGCCGCAGCGTGCGGCCGAGCGATGCGAATGCCGCCACGGTGGCTTCGTGCAGCGCGCCGCCCTTCGGCGTCAACGCGAGCCCGCGCGCGTGGCGCACGAACAGCGGATAGCCGAGGCGCGCCTCGAGCTGGCGGATCTGCTGGCTGATCGCGCTTTGCGTCAGGTGCAGCGCGTCGGCCGCCTTCGTGAAGCTGCCGAGCCGGCCCGCCGCTTCGAAGCAGCGCAGCGCGCCGAGCAACGGCGTATCGAGCTTGATATCCATTAGCATGGCTTATGCATGGGCAAGAATTGATCGCTTCTTCGCACGGCCCGTGGGGCCTTACGATGAGGGCTTGTCCATCACATTTTATTTCAGATCATGCCAGTCGGCCGTTCGCTTTCGCTCGATCCCAATCTATTAGCTCAGCTTCAATCGCATTCGCCGACGCTGTGGCTCAATCCGCATCAAGGCATGCCGCTGCCGGACTTCGCGCCGACCGCCGCGGATCTCGCCGATGCCGACGCGCGCCTGCGCCGCTGCGCCGGCTTGCTGGCCGAGCTATTTGCCGAACTGCGGCCGTCGGGCGGGCTCATCACATCGCCGTTGCAGCCGGCCGAGCCGTTGAAGCGCGCCGCTCGAGCCGGCCATGCGCAGGCGGGCGCGTGGTACGTCAAGCGCGACGATGCATTGCCGGTGGCCGGCTCGATCAAGGCGCGCGGCGGTTTTCACGAGGTGCTCGCGCTCGCCGAATCGATCGCCGAGCGGCACGGCCTCGCGGGCGCCGACACCGCCGGCGCGCGCTCGCGAGCGGCGCGGCGCGTGCGCGGTTCGCGCGTCATACGGTGATGGTCGGCAGCACCGGCAATCTCGGCTTGAGCATCGGGATGCTCGCGTCGGCGCTCGGGTTCCGCACCGTCGTGCATATGTCGGCCGATGCGAAGGCGTGGAAGAAGGCGCGCCTGCGCACGCGCGGCGTGGAAGTCGTCGAGCATGCGGGCGATTATGCGAAAGCGGTGGACGCCGGGCGGCGGCAGGCCGCCGGGATGCCGTGCTGCCATTTCGTCGACGATGAAGGCTCGCGGATGCTGTTCCTCGGCTACGCGACGGCCGCCGCCGAGCTCGCCGCGCAACTCGCGCAGGCGGGCCGCCCGGTCGACGCGCGCCATCCGCTGTTCGTCCATCTTCCGTGCGGCGTCGGCGGCGCGCCGGGCGGCATCGTGTACGGGCTGAAGGCGCTGTACGGCGAGCACGTGCATGCGTTCGTCGCCGAGCCCACCGCGTCGCCTTGCGTGCTCGTGCAGCTCGCGGGCGACGCCGCGCATCCGCGCTCCGTCTACGACATCGGCCTCGACAATCGGACCGAGGCCGACGGGCTGGCGGTCGCGCAGGCGTCGCCTCTCGCCGCTGCGCTGTTGCGCGCGCAGGCCGCCGGCGCGTTCACCGTCGACGATCGCCAGTTGTTCGCCCATTTGCTCGACGCGCGCGAGCGGCTCGGCATCGACCTCGAGCCGTCCGCGGCGGCCGCGTTCGGCGGCCCGGCGTGGATCGCGGGATCGGACGCGGGGCGCGCCTATCTGCGCGGCCGGGGCATCGATCCGGATGCGGCGACGCACGTGATCTGGGCCACCGGCGGCTCGCTCGTGCCGGCGCAAGAGCATCGGCGTTTTCAGGCGCATGCGCGCGCGCAGCGGTAGGTGGGCGGCGCGGGCGCGTGAGGATGGGGGGGATTCGTGAAGTCGGAGTTGAAGACGAAGACGAAGACGAAGGCGAAGGCGAAGGCAGAGGCAGAGGCAGAGACGCCGCCCGCGCGGCGCGGCGCCCTCGACCGATCCGAACGCCCCGCGACGAACGCGGCCCGCGCGCGCTACGCGCCGTCGCGTCGCGCATCCAGCTGCGCCTGGCGGATCAGCCACGCCTCGGTCTGCGCGATGTCGCCGGGGCGCCGCGGCTCGCTCGGACGGACGATGTAATAGCCGACCGACAGCGGCAGCGCGAAATCGAACAGCCGCCGCAGCCGGCCGGCCTCGATGTCGCGCGCGACGAGCTGATCGCTCGCGAGCGCGACGCCGTGCCCGGCGATCGCCGCGTCGATGGCGAGCGACGATTGATTGAAGCGCGGCCCCTTGGCCGGATCGATCGCGACGCGCTCGGGCAGCGCGGCGAGAAACTCGGGCCACAGGTCATGCGCGTCGTGCAGCAGCGCGTGCCCGGCGAGATCGCGCGCGCGGGCGAGCGCGCCGGGGGGGGCGAGCAGCGCGGGGCTGCACACCGCGTAGATGTCGACCGGAAACAGCAAGCGCGTGACGAGCCCCTTGCCGAACGGCGGCTTGCCGTAGCGAATCGCGAGATCGACGCCGTCGCCCTGGAAGGTCGCGAACTGCGAATCGGCGATCACGCGGAGGTCGACGCCCCGATGCTCGTCGCCGAAGCTCGCGAGCCGCGGAATCAGCCAGCGCGACGCGAACGAGGGCGTCGTGCTGATCGTGACGTTTGCGCGGCGCTTCGCGAGCCGGTCCGTCGCGTCGCCGATCAGGTTCAGCGCACGACGCACGTCGGCGAAATAGGCGAGCCCGTCGGCCGTCAGCGCGAGGCCGCGCGGCAGGCGTTCGAACAGCGCCACGCCGAGCGCGTCCTCCAGATGGCGGACCTGTTGCGCGACCGCGCCCTGGGTGACGCCGATCTCGTCGGCCGCCGCGCGGAAGTTCAGGTGCCGCGCGGACACCTCGAACGCGCGGAGCGCATTCAGCGGCGGCAGGCGGCCGGGCTTTCGGGCGGGCATGTCGAAGCGGGACAAATCGTGGACATCGCGGAAATCGAATAAACAGGAGAAAAACTATCGCCTGACGTCAAAAACGATGATTCGACAGCGGGGGTTGCCGCGCCTAAATTACCACGTCGAACGCCGCAAGAGGCCGCAAACAGCGGCAATGCAGGCTGAAGAGCATCCGAGGGAGAACGTCATGGCAGTAGAAAAAGTTGCATTGATCACGGCGGCGGGCAAGGGCATGGGCGCGGCGATCGCGCGCGAGCTCGCGTCGGCCGGCTATCGCGTCGCGCTGATGTCGCCGTCGGGCAGCGCGGTCGCGCTCGCGGGCGAACTGGACGGCCTCGGGCTGCGCGGTTCGGTGACCGAGGAAGCC
The DNA here is from genome assembly GCF_000011705.1 of Burkholderia mallei ATCC 23344. Taxonomy (NCBI): domain Bacteria; kingdom Pseudomonadati; phylum Pseudomonadota; class Betaproteobacteria; order Burkholderiales; family Burkholderiaceae; genus Burkholderia; species Burkholderia mallei. Next base: position 375,684 of record NC_006349.2, read on the forward strand.
GATCTCGACCGGCTCGTGCGCGAGACGCTCGCGCGCTACGGCCGTATCGACGCGGTCGTCAACAACACCGGCCATCCGCCGAAGGGCGAGCTGCTGTCGATCGCGGACGCGAGCTGGCACGACGCGCTCGATCTGATCCTGCTGAACGTCGCGGGGCTGATGCGCCGCGTGACGCCGGTCTTTCAGGCACAGGGCGGCGGCGCGGCCGTCAACATCTCGAGTTTCGCGGCCGTCGCGCCGGAGCAGCCGATGCCGGTGTCGTCGGTGCTGCGCGCGGCGCTCGGCGCCTGGACACGCCTCTATGCGGAGCGCTACGCGGCCGAGAACATCCGGATGAACGCGGTGCTGCCCGGCTTCGTCGACAGTTGGCCCGAGACGCCCGGGATCGTCGCGCGCATTCCGGCGGGGCGCTTCGGCAGGACGCGGGAGATCGCGAAGACCGTCGCGTTTCTGCTGTCGGACGGCGCGGGGTATGTGACGGGGCAGAGCATTCGCGTCGACGGCGGGATCGTGCGGGCGATGTGACGCCGGCGGCGGAAGCAGTTCGCACGACGCGCCGGGCGGCGCGTGTGGGCCGCCTCGCGCCCGGCGTCGGCCGGGCGCGAGCGAGCAAAGGCGAGCAAAGGCGAGCAAAGGCGAGCAAAGGCGAGCAAAGGCGAGCAAAGGCGAGCAAAGGCGAGCAAAGGCGAGCAAAGGCGAGCAAAGGCGAGCAAAGGCGAGCAAAGGCGAGCAAAGGCGAGCAAAGGCGAGCAAAGGCGAGGGCGCGGCGATTCTCGCCGCAAGGCAGCCGCGGGCGAACCGTGGCCGGGCTGCGATCCAACCGCGCCCGAGCCTTGATCGAGCCGAACCGAATCGCAACAAGCTGGTACGGACCGCGCCGAATCGCGATCGATCCGTGTTGGCACTACGATCGAACCGCGCCTGAACTATGGCCCAGCCGCAATCGACCGCAAGACAGCGACCGATCGCGATCGACGGTGACTGACCGCAGCCGATCGCGATCCATGGCGACCGACGGCGGCGGAGCGCAGCCGACCGCAACCGCCCGCCCTCCCTCACGATCGCGGCCGCCAACCGTCCTTTCGGTCAGTTGTTCGGCGCGCCGTTTCCGATCCATCGTTCGAGCGCGTCGACGCGTTCGCGCGCCGCGCGCGGCTCGCCGAACGGCATCGCGCCGCCTTTGCCGCCGACGCTCGCCTGGCTGCCCTTCAGCTTGTGCAGGCCATAGCTCACGTCCGGCTTGCCGGGCTCCACCAGCTTCAACGTCTACTGCACGAACAGGCGGCGGCGGGTTCGGCGCGCCGCGGCGCGTCAAGCGCCGGCGAGCCGGGCTTGCGCGAAGCCGCTCCAGAATTGCGGCAGGAAGCATTCGCTGACGACAAGCGTCGCGCCGTTGCGCACGAATGCGGAGCGTCGCGCGCGCGGCGGCGCGGCGGCGCGCGCATAGCGGCGCGAGATCGCGTCGAGCGGATCGTCCGGCATCAGCAGCGCGCACTCGAACGGCGCGCGGACGATCGCGGGATCGTCGTACAGGATGTGCCCGAGCGGGAGGCTGCCGTAGCCCGTCAGCGGCTTCCACTGCGTTTCGAGCGCGCGCGCGCCGACGCGATGCTGCGCGCGGTCACGCACGGCTGCGCATCAAGGCGCATCACGACTTCGCGAACCCAGATCGGCGAATCGGGCTCGACGCCGAGCAGCGACGCGTCGGCGGCGCAGGCGGCCGCGTGGCGTTGATCGACGGGTTCGAGCGAGTATTCGCACAATGCGCTCAGTCTTTCCGTCAGCGAGCCCGGCGCGAAGAGCCAGTGGATCTCGTGTTCGGAAAGCGATGCGGCGGCTGGCGCGACCAGCAGTTCGAAGTGTTCATGATGTGTTGGCCTCGTAGCGCGAAACGCAGATCGATTCAGGGCACGCCGCGTCCGGCGGCGGGAGGGCGCCTCACGCGCCGCCCGCCTGCGTCGGCGCGAGCGGGCGGCCGTGATAGTCGGGCAGCGCGAGGCGGCTCGCTTCGTCGGATGCGATGATCTCGCCGATGTCCGAGAACGGCTTGCCGTGGCTGCGGCAGTCGACTTCCTGGATCAACCGGTCGGGCAGATCGAGCCGGTCACCGAGCACGATGTTCGACGTGTACGCTCGCCGTTCGTGCTCGTACGTCGCCAGCGCCGCTTCGATGTCGGCCGTCTCGGCAAGGCGCGTGCCGAGGCTGTGCGCGTCGAGCATCGCCTGCCCGGCGCCGTTCGAGCCGACCGGCACCATCGGGTGCGCGGCGTCGCCGATCAGCGTGACGCGGCCCGTCTGCCAGCGCGGCAGCGGATCGCGGTCCGCCATCGGCATCGCGATGATCGGGCTCGCCGCGCGCTCGAGCAGCGCCGGCACGTCGAGCCAGTCGAACGTCCTCGACGCGAAGAAGCGGATGAAATCCTTGCCGTTTCCGGGCGCGGCGTTCGCGCCTTCGCGGTAGACGGCCTCGTCCAGTTCGGCGACCCAGTTGATCAACTGATCGCCCTGCGCGTTGACGTCGCTGCGGATCGGGTAGACCACCAGCTTGCCGTGCGACGGCACGCCCATCCGGACCATGCTCGCGCCGGTGAGGAACGGCGGCGCGATCGTCACGCCGCGCCACATGAGCACGCCGTTGCCTTTGGTGCGCGGGCCGTCCGGATAGAGCGAACGGTAGACCTTCGAATGCACGCCGTCGGCGCCGATCAGCGCGTCGCATTCGACGCTCACGAGATCGGCGCCGCCCGGCGCGCCCGAAAATACCGCATTCACCGAGCGGCTATTTTGCGTGCAGGAAACGAACGAATGGCCGTTCACCAGAAAATCCGGGCCGAGCCGTTCGGTTGCCGCTTTCAATAAAGCGAGTTGCAATATGCCGCGGTGAATCGAAAGCTGCGGAAAATTATGGCCGCCATATTTTCCGAGCGGGAGTGAATAAATGCGCTGACCATATCGCGTGAAAAACACCATTTCCTTTGTCGTGATCGACTGGCGCGCGAGCGTTTCGAGCAAGCCGAGTTCGTGAAGAACCCGCACCGCGTAGGGCTGGATATTGAGACCCACGCCCAGCGGCTCGATGCGCGGCGCCGCCTCGAACACCCGTACCGCCAAACCTCTCGAATGCAGCGTCAGGGCCAACGTCAAACCCGCAATCCCCGCGCCGACTACGACGATTTTTTCATGGCAATTGAATGAATCGCGTGCGTATTTAGGTGAATATTCAATAATATAAATATAAGTGGATTGATCGGAAATTATCATGCGTTGCTATTGAAATAAAGGAAAATATTGTCGCTATAATTTCCATTGTTTATGGAATTATTTTCAATAGTGACGGGTGAGATTTATTTGTTGTCGATATTTAATTGGACAAATTGATTTTGCGATTTGTGCGGGAAAATAATATTCCGGAATGACGGCGGGTTGGCGGGGATCGCTGCTCGCCCGTCATGCCGCCGGCGATGAATCGAACGCGCGGCGCGCGCGGAACACGGAGGGAAAAACGGGGGAGGCCCCCCGCCACCCCACCCCGCCTTGACGCCCGCGAGCGCGCGGCCGACACTGGCTCGACCGACGCGCGCGGACATCGCCGCCGCGCGCCCGGCGCGTTCCGAAGCCCCCTTCGCCTTCCATTCGCGCAGAGCCGTTGCGATGTCCGTTTTGATCCGATTGTCTTGCGCCGCGTGCGCGAGCCTTTTCATCGCCGCCGCGGGCGCGTCGCCGCTCGATGCCGATTCCGCCGACGCCGACGCCGCGCCCGCGGCGGTCGTGAGCGACGTCCACGTGTTCGTCGTCCAGCGCGACGGCTCCGTCGACGAGCATGACGATTCGACGTTGCGCGCGAACACCGCGAGCGGTATCGACGACGTCGCGCAGCGCTACGTATGGTTCAACAAGGACATCGATCGCGTCGAGCTGCTGCGCGCCGAGACGATCGATCGCGCGGGCGTCGCGCATCCGGTGGGCCCCGAGGCGATTCGCGACGTGCAGGAGCCGCGCTCGGCCGGCGCGCCGTTCTTCGAGGACGGCGTGCTGCGCTCGGTGATCTTTCCGGGCGTCGACGCCGGCGCGCGCACGCGCCTCGTGTTCCGCAAATCGCGCACGAAGCCGCGCGATCCAGGCTATTTCGGCTACTTCGCCGCGCCGTCGCGCATGCCCGTCGAAGCGCAGCGCCTGATCTTCGATCTGCCCGCCGACATGCCGCTCTACGCGGACGCGCGCGGCTACGTCGCGCGCGCGCCCGTGACGGAGAACGGCCGCACGCGCTACGCATTCGATTATCGGCACGGCCCGTATCCGCGCATCGAGGAGGGCTCGGTCGGCTACACGACGTACGGCGACCGGCTGATGGTATCGACGCTGCGCGATTTCGCGGCGTTCGCCGGGCGGTATCGCGCGGCGGCCGCCGACGCGAGCGCGGCCGATCCCGCCGTCGCGCGGCTCGCGCAAGCGATCGTCGCGAATGCGGACGCGGCCGGGCCGCGTGCGAAGGCGCGGGCGATCTACGACTGGGTGCGCACCCACGTGCGTTACGTCGCGCTCTTTCTCGGCGAGACCGCGGCCGCGCCGCACAAGGTGACGGATATCCTGCGCAACCGCTACGGCGACTGCAAGGATCACGTCGCGCTGTTCGGCGCGCTGCTCGCGGCGGCCGGCATACGCAGCGAGCCGGCGCTGCTGAATCTCGGCGCCGTCTATACGCTGCCGGACGTGCCGGGCTACGGCGGCGGCGCGATCAGCCATGCGATCACGTGGCTGCCGGACCTCGGGCTGTTCGCCGATACGACGGTGGGCGGCGTCGAGTTCGGCTATCTGCCTCCCGTCGTGATGGATCGGCCCGTGCTCCTCGTCGACGACGGCGTGCTGTCGCGCACGCCCGCCGCGCAGCCGCGCACGCGCGACGCGCGCCTGCGGATCGATGTCGCGCCGGATGGCGACGCGCGCTATCAGTATCACGTCGAGGACGGCGGCTGGCCCGCGGAGTTCGAGCGCGGCGCGTTCCGGCAGGCCGCGCGCGAGCGCGTGCGGCAACTCGCGGCCGATCGGCTGCGCCAGAGCGGCTTGCGCGGCACCGCGCGGCTCGGCACGAGCGAGCGCGACGTGACGGGCGGGCCGTTCTCGACTTCGATGACGGGTGCGCTCGAACGCTTCGCCTGGCCCGATGGCACGACCGCGCTGCCGGCGCTGTCGAGCCTCGCGGGCGGCATCGCGACGCAGGTGCAGGGCTGGCTCGCGGAGCCCGTGCGCACGCAGCCGTGGCTGTGCATCGGCGCAGACTTCGACGAGACCGCGCAGATCGCGCTGCCCGAGAACCTGCGCGTGACCGATCTGCCCGCCGACGCGGGCGTACACGATCGCTTCTTCGATTACGAATCGCATTACGTGTTCGACGCGCCGGCGCGTGTCGTGCAGATCACGCGGCGCTTGCGCGCGCGCTTCGCGCACCAAGTGTGCGCGCCGGAGGATTTCGCGGCGGCGCGCGCATCGCTCGAACACATCGAGCGCGACGCGCTCGCCCAGATCGTCGTGCGGGCGAAGCCGCGCGACTGAACGGTTCGCGGTCCTTCGGAATCCACATCGTCCGAATCGGGCTCACCGGCGGCAGCGTCCGCGATAGCTCTCGACTTCCGCGTCGTAGGCGCTGAGGAACGCCTTGCCGAACACGGAGGCGAAATCGTCCTCGATCGCGAACAGCGTGTCGCGATGCGTGGTTGCATAGCGGTCCCAGAGGCGCGCCTTGTACAGCGCCGGCACGCGCTTCTCGTACCACTGGGGCGCGGCGTCGCGCTCGCGCAGGCGCTGCGGCGAGAAGCGCGTGAGCAGATCCATCAGCGCGGCGCGCATGCCGGCCACCATGCCGATCTGGTGCGCGTGCAGATCCTGGAACGCGTCGGACACGGCGCTTTGCGGCGTCATGAAGCCCGGCAGCGGCAGCCCGAACATCTGGCGCAGCACCGCGCTGCCGTTCGGCAGCAGCTTCAGCGGATTGTTCTCGCGGTCGAGCAGCATCGTCATGTCGGCCTTCACTTCGCGCTTCAGGATGCTGCGTGACGACAGCAGCTCGACCGTGCCGTTGGCGAACAGCGCGAGCAGCTGCCCCGCGACGAACAACTGCTCGGCGGACCAGTGATGCTGCTCGGCAGCGGTGTCGAGCCCCGCGCCTTCGAAGAACGCCTGCAGCAATGTCTCGGGTGTCGCCGGCGCGGGGGCCGGCGACGCGCGCACGCGCGACGGCATGTCGCTCGCATCGCCCGCTGCGGGGATATCGCCCGAACGCGCGGCGGGCGCGCCGGGGCGAGAGGCGGCGGGCGGCGCGGATTGCGCCGGCTGCACGCGGACGTGTTGCGTCCATTCGGGCGCGTGATCCGGTTGCGTGACGGTGGGCGGCGCGCGGCCTTCGCCTTCGCGCGCGGCGCCGGCTCGCGCATCCGGATCGCCGTGCGGCTGCGCGAACAGGTCGAGCGGATCGGTCGACAGCTGATTCAGGTCGCGCGGCGCGGCGGACGCCGGCGAATCGTGGTGGCGCGCCGGCGCGGCGCGCGCGCCGGACTGCTCGCCCGCGCCCTGTGCCTTGCCGAGCCCGAAGCGCTCGTGCAGCAGGCCCCACAGTTTGTTGCCCGCCCCCTTCGCCTGAGCCTGCGCGGCGGACGCCGCCGGCGCCGCCGCCGCGGCCGCCGTGGCGGCGGCTTCGACGGTTCGCTCGATCGTCGCGTCGTCGGGCTCCGCGCGCAGCAGGTAAGGGCCGATCCGGATGATGTCGCCCATGTTCAGGCGCTGCGCTTGCGCGTAGCCGATCGGCACGCGGTTCACTTCGATCGTCGATACGCTGCTCAGGTTCTTCAGCAGGCACGCGTCGTCGGCCACCTGCAGCAGCGCCTGCAGGCGCGAGATTTGCCGGGTGTCGTCGCGCAGCACGAGGTGATTGTCGCTGTCCCGGCCGATCGTGCCGCCCGGCGCATGAAACACGACGGCGTTGCGGCCGTCGGTGCCGACCGGCTCGCCCGCGTGTTCGATAACGGTCAGTTGCATGTCGGTACGTCGTTCGTTGGATGAAGCGCTCGCATGGAAACCGATCCGAGTCGTTCAGGACAACGCATGTTTGCGGCGTGCGTACTCGAACGCCGGCCCCCAGATCGGATGCCCCTTTTCCGCAGGGGACAGATCGAAGCGCGGATTGAGGTCGAGAATTCTCGAGAACTCGGCGCGGCATTGCGTGGTGCGTCTCGTCAGGCAGTAGCTGAACGCGAGCAGCTTGTGCGCGGCGACCTGCGTGTTGACGTCGGCGCCGTCGATCTCGCGCGCATGGCCGCCGAGCAGCGCGATCGTGCGCCGGTAGTCGCCCGCGTCGTATGCGGCGCGCGCGCTGTCGAGCGTCGCCTGCGCGACGGTTGGAGTCGAAGCCGGGGAAGTCGCGCCCGTGCCGCAGCCGCCCATTCCCGCCAAGAAAAAGCCAAGAAAAATGTAAAGCGAGGAGCGGCTTTTCATTCTTGAATTGACGTTATATGTGGAATGGACGGGCGATGCGCCATGCCGTTGGATTCTAGTTTCAATAATTGGAAATGGCCTGCCTGTTACCTTTTGTTTCAACTTGAAACAATAAGTCTAATTAAAGTCCATTTGTCGTCCTGGCTGCGCCTTGTTAAGCGCACCAGTTGAACCTATAGTTCGGTGTGCTTTTTGTTTTTCGTCGGTTGTTTCGCCGCGCTCATTCCGGTGCGCAAAGGCTTGTCGGGCGGGTCGTTTATTTGGCGGCACAAAAGGCCGGCGCGAAGCAGGCTCCACGGCCCCATGCTCACGGAAGACGGGCGGCGGCGCGGCGCGTGCGCCGGCAGGCGTTCGCGCGGGCGTCTCGGGCCGCCGCCGCGAATCCGGCCTGCTCGCCGTGTCAGGCTTTGTCCGGAAGCCATTCAGCTGATCGAATTCACCTAAATAAATTCACCCGGAATTATTGGTGATTTGACCCGCCTTCCAGTTTAAAAAATACCGGGTGAAATCGCAGCGAAAGGACGTGGAAATTATAAATTAATAGCCACAATAGATCGTCACCTTATTTTAAATAGATCCGGCTTGTCGCTGCGGGAAGCCGGCGGGCATTTTATTGCGATGCAAGGAAAGAGACCGAAAATGCGACCGCGGTTCAGTGTTTCCGTCGTTCTGGGATGCGCGCTGCTGCTTGCCGGATGCGGGGCGACCGAGCGTTCCGTTGCGGTGCCGTATTCGATCACGCTCGACGTCGCGCCCGACGTCAATCCGGACCTCAATCGCAAGCCGTCGCCGATCGTGCTGAAGGTGTTCCAGCTGAAGACGGCGTCCGCGTTCGAAAGCGCCGATTTCTTCTCGCTGCAGGACAAGCCGCAGAGCGTGCTCGGCGCGGATCTGCTCGGCGTCGACCGGATCATCCTGCGCCCGGGGGATGCGCGCACGCTGCACTATCGCGGCAACGTCGACGCGGGCGCGATCGGCATCGTCGCCGAATATCGCGTGCTCGAGAAGAACCGCTGGCGGATGACGGTGCCGCTGCCGCGCGCGAAGCAACTGAACCTGTACCGATTCTGGCAAACCTCGCCGGGCGAGATGAAGCTGCAGGTCGCCGTGAAGAACGGCGGCATCGGCCTCGGCGGCGATTCGCGAGTACGCCAATGAACGAGCCGGTATTGTCCGCGACCCCCGCTGCGGCGTTGCGCCAGCGCGTGATCTGGACCGAGGGCATGTTCCTGCGGCCGCAGCATTTCCAGCAGCTCGAGCGGCACTGGGAGCGCTACGTCGGCATGCGCTGCCTGCCGCTGCAAGGCTTCTACTGGGGCTACGACGAGTTGCAGATCGATCGCGAGCTGCTCGCGCTCGGCAAGGTCGCGCTGCTCGCCGCGACCGGCGTGATGCGCGACGGCACGCCGTTCGACCTGTCGCATCCGGACGACCGGCCCGAGCCGCTCGACGTGCCCGCCGACGCGAAGGATCAGCTCGTCGTGCTCGCGCTGCCGCTGTGGCGCGGCGGCGCGCAGGAGGTGTCGTTCGGCGCGGGCGGCAACGGCGAAGGCCACGGCGGCGACGGCAACGCGCACGCGGGCTTCGCGCGCTACGTCGTGCGCGAATACGAAGTCGCCGACGCGAACGAGGTCGCGCTCGGCCCCGCGCTATTGCAGACCGGCCGCCTGAACGTGCGCCTGATGCTCGAATCCGAATTGACGGGCGACTGGCAGGCGCTCGGCGTCGCGCGCGTCGTCGAGCGGCGCACCGATGGGCGGCTGCTCGTCGACGACGGCTACATTCCGCCGCGGCTTGTCGCGCAGCGCGATCCGGTGCTGCTGCGCCACACGCGCGAGCTGCACGGGCTGCTCACGCAACGCAGCGAGGCGCTCGGCGAGCGCCTGTCGGAGCCGGGGCGCGGCGGCGTGTCCGAAGTCGCCGATTTCCTGCTGCTGCAACTCGTCAACCGCTATCTGGCGCTCACGTGGCACGCGCAGCAGGATGTCGCCGCGCACCCGGAGACGCTGTTCTGCGATTGGCTGAAGCTCGCGTGCGACCTGAGCACGTTCACCGCGGCCGGCCGCCGGCCGCAGTCGCTCGCGGTCTACCGGCACGACGATCTGCGCGCGAGCTTCGGCGAGCTGATGGCCGAGCTGCGCCGCTCATTGTCGACGGTGCTCGAGCAGAACGCGATCCAGATCGAGCTGCGCGACGTGGGCAACGGCATGAAGGTCGCGACGATCGCCGATCCGGCGCTGCGCGACACCGCGGGCTTCGTGCTCGCCGTGCGCGCCGACGTGCCGGCCGACAGCCTGCGCGCGCGCTTTCCCGCGCAGGCGAAGCTCGGTCCCGTCGAGCGCATTCGCGATCTCGTGCAGTTGCAACTGCCGGGCATCGCGATGCGGCAGTTGCCCGTCGCGCCGCGGCAGATTCCGTATCACGCGGGCCACACGTACTTCGAGATCGACAAGGGCGGCGAGATGTGGAAACAGCTCGAACGCTCGGGCGGCCTCGCATTTCATTTCGCCGGCGAATTCCCGGGACTCTCGATGGAGTTCTGGGCGATTCGCGGGTGAGGGCGATATCGCGCGATGAACACTTCTTCCGATTCGTTCTCGGCCGGCTCGGGCGGATTCGTGCCGCCGAATCCGGGCGGCGCGCACCCGGCCGCCGCGCCGGCGGCGGGTGCGGCCGCGTTTCAGCCGAGGCCGGGCCGCTGGGCGGCGAGCGGCACGAATCCGCTCGTCGCGGCCGCGAACCCGCTGTTGAACCTCGTGCCGCAGATCCGTTCGACCGTCCATCATCCGAATCCCGCGTGGCTGCGCGAGCATCTCGTCGTCGAGATCCGCCAGTTCGAGGAGCGCGCGCAGCAGGCGGGCGTCGCCTCCGAGGCGATCATCGGCGCGCGCTACTGCCTGTGCACCGCGCTCGACGAGGCCGCCGCGCTGACGCCGTGGGGCGGCAGCGTATGGTCGTCGCATAGCCTGCTCGTGTCGTTCCACAACGAGACGTGGGGCGGCGAGAAGTTCTTCCATCTGCTCGAGCGGCTGTCGCAGCAGCCGCGCCAGCATCTCGACCTGCTCGAGCTGCTGTACTTCTGCCTCGCGCTCGGCTTCGAGGGGCGCTACCGCGTGCTCGACAACGGCCGCGCGCAGCTCGACGCGGTGCGCCGCCAGCTCGCGCAGACGATCCGCTCGGTGCGCGGCGAATTCGATCCGGCGCTCTCGCCGCATTGGCGCGACGTCGTCACGCGCGACGTCACGCGGCGCTTCACGGTGCCGCTGTGGGTGTGCGTCGCGCTTGCGCTGCTCGTGGGCTTCGGCGTGTTCGCGGGGCTGCGCATCGCGCTCGCCGGCCATTCGGATCGGCTGTTCGCGTCGATCGACGCGCTGCACGTGCCGAAGCTGCAGCCGGCGCCGCCCGCGCCGCATCCGGCGCCCGCGCCGCGCGTCGCGAAGTTCCTCGAGCCGGAGATCGCCGCGGGGCTCGTGAGCGTGCGCGACGAGGCCGACCGCAGCGTGATCGTGCTGCGCGGCGACGGCCTGTTCGGCTCCGGCTCGACGTCGGTGATCGATCGCTACATGCCGGTGCTCACGCGCGTGGCCGACGCGCTGAACCAGGTGCAGGGCAACGTGCGCGTGAGCGGCTACACCGACGACACGCCGGTGCACACCGCGCGCTTCGCGTCGAACTGGGATTTGTCGCGCGAGCGCGCGCAGGCGGTCCGCAGCCTGATCGCCGCGCGGCTCGACCGCCCCGAGCGGATCACCGCCGAAGGGCGCGGCACGCTCGATCCCGTCGCGCCGAACGATTCGCCCGCGAACCGCGCGCGCAACCGGCGCGTCGAGATCACGCTGATGCTCGCGCCCGGCAGCGACGCCGCGCGCGCGACGAAGGAGGCGCCCTGAGCATGAGCCACGCTGTCGCACGCATCGTTCGCCCGCTGCCGTCGCGGGACATCTGGACGTTCGCCGGCCTCGTCGTGCTGGCGTGTTTCGTTTGGCTTGCCGGGCCGCTGTTCGCGTTCGCCGAGTTCCGCCCGTTCGAGAGCGGCGCGGTGCGCGCGGCGACGATCGTCGCGCTGTTCGTCGCGTGGGGCGCGCGGATCGCGTGGCGCGGCTGGCGCGCGGGGCAACTGAACGCGCAGTTGCTCAACCAGTTGCGCGAAGCGGCGCCGCGGCCCGCCGCGACGGGCGATCCCGCGCAGGCGCAGCTCGACGAGCTGCGCAGCCGCTTCGACGAAGCCGCGACGCTGTTGAAGAAAGTCCGTTTCGGCGAAGCCGACGGCGCGCGCAAGGGCCTGCCGCGGTGGCTCGAGCAGATGTCGCGCCAGTATCTGTACCAACTGCCGTGGTACGTGTTCATCGGCGCGCCGGGCTCGGGCAAGACGACGGCGCTCGTCAACTCGGGGCTGAGCTTTCCGCTCGCCGAGCAGTTCGGGCGCGCGGCGATTCGCGGCGTCGGCGGCACGCGGCACTGCGACTGGTGGTTCACGAACGACGCGGTGCTGATCGACACCGCGGGCCGCTACACGACGCACGAGAGCAACCGCGCGCTCGACGAGGCCGAATGGAAGGGCTTCGTCGATCTGCTGAAGAAGTACCGCGCGCGCCAGCCGCTGAACGGCGCGATGCTGACGATCAGCGTCGCCGATCTGCTCGGCGCGTCGGAGGCGGAGCGCACGCAGCACGCGATGGTGCTGCGCAAGCGCCTGCTCGAGCTGCGCGCGCAGCTCGGCATCCGCTTTCCGGTGTATCTGCTCGTGACGAAGGCGGACTTGCTCGCCGGCTTCGCCGAATACTTCGGCGGCTTCGGCCGCGCCGAATGCGCGCAGGTGTGGGGCTTCACGTTCCCGCTCGCCGAGAGCGAAGCGCCCGGCTTCGAGCTGCGCGCGGCGTTCGACCGCGAATACCGGCTGCTGCACCAGCGGCTGAACGACGGGCTGCCGGAGCTGCTCGCATCGCAGACCGACGCGCGCCAGCGCGAGATGACCTACCTGCTGCCGCAGCAGATCGCCGATCTGCAGGACATGCTCGGCCAGTTCGTCGCCGAGGTGTTCTCGGTGTCGAGCTTCGAGCCGATGCCGATGCTGCGCGGCGTCTATCTGACGAGCGGCACGCAGGAAGGCACCGCGTTCGACCGCGTGATGAGCGGGATCAAGCGCTTCCTGAAGATCGAGGGCGTGCCGCCCGCCGCGCAGACGGGCTCGTCGGGCCGCAGTTTCTTCCTGAAATCGCTGCTGCAGGATCACATCTTTCGCGAGGCGGCGCTTGCCGGCAGCAATCTGCGCTGGCATCAGCGGCAGCGTGTGCTGCAGATCGTCGGCTACGCGGCGATCGCGCTGCTGTGCGTGGCGGTGCTGTTCGCGTGGCTGCGCAGCTACTCGCGCAATCGCGACTATCTCGACGAGGTCGCCGCGCGCGTGCCGGCGGTCGACGCGCAGATCGGCCGCGCGAAATTCACGGGCGCGGCCGACATCGTGCAACTGCTGCCGGTGCTCGACGAGCTGAGCGGCCTGCCGAACGCGGGCGGCGTGGACTTGCGGCATCCGCCGCTCGCGTATCGCTGGGGCCTGTTCCAGGGCGAGAAGATCGAGGAGGCGAGCGACGCCGTCTACCGGCGCGCGCTCGACGACGTGCTGCTGCCGATCGCCGCGAGCCGGATGGAGCAGGCACTGCGCGACGCGCGGCCCGACGAGGTCGAGTATGCGTACGCGGCGCTCAAGGCGTACCTGATGCTTTACGACAGCGCGCACTACGATCCCGCGTTCGTGCAGGCCGTCGTCGATCTCGAGATGGAGCGCGCGCTGCCGGCCGATTTCTCGTCCGCGCAGCGCAGCGCGCTGCGCGCGCATCTCGGCGCGCTGTTCGGCAATCGCGTCGCGGTGTCGCCGTTTCCGATGAACGAGCGGCTCGTCGCCGACGTGCGCGAGCGGCTGCGGCAGGTGCCGTTCTCGCAGCGGCTGTATCGGCAGCTCGCGCGCACGCTGCACGCGAGCACCGCGTCGTACGATTTCAGCGTCGCGCGCGCGGTGGGGCCGGACGCGTCGCTCGTGTTCCGGCGGCAGAGCGGCAAGAGCCTCGCCGACGGCGTGCCGGGCCTCTACACGCGCAGCGGCTACCGCAACGTGTTCGCGCCGCGTCTGCCCGGCGCGATCGATTCGTACGGGCGCGAGGAGGTGTGGGTGCTGAACCTCGGCGCGTCCGAGATCCCGAATCCGGCCGACGCGGCCGCCTGGGCGCGCGACATCCGGCAGCTCTACCTGAACGACTACATCAAGACCTGGGACGACTATCTGGCCGACATCCGGCTGCAGCGCACGTCGACGCTCGCGCAGAGCATCCAGGTCGCGCGCACGCTGTCGTCGGCCGATTCGCCGCTCACGCGGCTGATGGTCGCGCTCGCGCGCGACACGCCGCTCGGCGATGCGCCCGGCGGCGCGCGCAATCTCGCGTCGCGCGCGCAGGACAAGGTCGACGAGGCGCGCAACTCGCTCGCGCAGATCTTCGCCGGGCAGCCGGGCGGCGAAGCGGGCGCGGCGGCCGCGCCGCCCGCGAGCCCCGAGCAGATCGTCGACAGCCACTTCGCGGGGCTGCGCGCGTTCGCGCCGGGCGGCGGGGATCAGGCGGCGTCGTTCGACGCGGTGCTCAAGGCGATCGACGCGCTGTACACGTACCTCACCGCGACCGACGACGCATTGCGCAGCGGCGCGGCGCCGCCGCCGTCGGACGCGCCCGCGCGGCTGCGCGCGCAGGCGGGCCGGTTGCCGACGCCTGTGCGCGAGGTGCTCGACGATTTGTCGAACGTCGCGAACGGCAGCATCGCGAGCGTCGAGCAGCGCAACGTCGCGCAGCGCGCGGGCGCGAACGTCGGCGATTTCTGCCGGCAGGCGATCGCCGGGCGCTACCCGTTCGCGCGCGGCGCGGCGCGCGACGTCGCGCCGTCCGATTTCGCGCAGCTGTTCGCGGCGGGCGGCCTGATGGACGACTTCTTCCAGAAGAACCTGCAAACGCTCGTCGACACGACCGCGCATCCATGGCGTTTCAACAACCGCAACGCCGAAGCCGACCCGTCGGCGGCCGCGATGCTCGGCTCGTTCGAGAAGGCGGCGGTGATCCGCGACGTCTATTTCGGAGGCGGCGCGCGGACCGCGCAGATCAAGGTCGAGATCGTGCCGCTCGAAATGGACCCGTCGATCTCGGAGATGCTGCTCGACGTCGACGGCCAGATCGTCCGCTACGCGCACGGCCCGCAGGTGCCGACGGCGGTGCAGTGGCCCGGCACGCGCGGCAGCAATCAGGTGCGGCTGCAGGTGACCGAGCAGTCGGGGGCGACGGGCGGCTTCACGACCGAGGGCCCGTGGGCGCTGCACCGGCTGTTCGACCGCGCGGGCGTGTCGGGTGGGCGCGGACCCGAGCAGATGGTCGCGAGATTCGCGGTCGACGGCAAGCCGATCGTGCTGCAGGTGACGGCGAGCAGCGTTCGCAACCCGTTCCGGTTGCCGCAGATGGAGTCCTTTACATGTCCTCCGAAGCAATGAGCACGATGCAGACGACGCCGGCCTGCGACGGCGAGCCGCCCGCCTGGTACGGCAAGATTCCGGGCGCGGGCGACTTCGTCAATCACCGGCTGTCGCACGAGCTCGCGGGCTGGTGGGAGCGCTGGCTCCAGCAGGGCATGGCCGCGATGCGCCAGCGCGGCGACGACGAGCTCGCGCGTTACTACACGGTCGCGCCGGTCTGGAACTTCCTGATTCCGGCGGGCGCGGGCGCGCAGTGCGTGCAGCCGGGCTGTCTCGCGCCGAGTTGCGATCGCGTCGGCCGCTACTACCCGGTGATCGCGACGCTGCCGATGCGCACCGCCGATTACTGGAGCGCGCTGCCGGACGCCGCCGACGCGTTCTATTGGCAGGTCGGCAGCGCGCTGCTCGATGCGATCCGGCATGCGCGCGCGCCGGTGCAGCTCGAGCAGGCGCTCGCGAAGGTGCGGCTCGTGCCGGGCGCGGCCGCGGGTTCGGCGTGGTTCGGCGTGGTTCGGCGGCGCGGGGGACGGGCCCGGTGAGCGCGATTGGCGCGGCGGCGCGCGCGATGCGGCCCGCGAAAGCGATGCGGGCTGGGCGATCGGCGGAGCGGGCGATATCGACGGAGCGGGCGTGCGCGGTGCGGGCGATGAAGGCGACGGAGGCGATAGAGGCGAGGCGGGCGGCATGAGCAGTGTGGGCGCAGCGGACGGCGGCGACGCGCGCAACGGCGCGCTCGCGCAGCCGATGCCGAGCCCGCCCGCGACGCCCGCTTGGCCGGGACTTTCGCAGTATTTCGATCCGCACGGCGCGACGAGCTTCTGGTGGACCAATCGCGCCGACGGCTCGCCGCTGCGCACGCACGCGCATACCGGCGCGCCGGACAGCCGGCTGTTCCTGCGGCTGTTCGGCGGCGTTCAGCACGGCGTGTAGCGGGCGCGCGGAGGGCGCGCATGCGGAGGATGCATGCGGCGCGCGCATGCTGGAATGCACGCAACCGGCGCATGCGACGCGGACGTAACGGTGTAACGGTAATGCAGCGGCAACGCAACGAGCGGCGCGCGGCTTCGCGCCGGCACGCGACGGGCCGGCGCGCGAAGGCGGCGCGATCCGGCCGCGATTCGCGGAATCACGAGGTGGCACATGACGGACCCATTTTCGAGAGACAACGAGCAGGAAACCGTGACCCGCGGCGGCGGCGCCGAATTCGCGGTGCGGCCGCTGCCGCTCGGCCATCGCCTCGGCGAATTGCAACTGGACGAGGTGCTCGGCGTCGGCGGCTTCGGGATCGTCTATCGGGCGTTCGATCGCACGCTGCGGCGCGCGGTCGCGATCAAGGAATACATGCCGTCGATGCTCGCGACGCGCGGCGGCGACTACACGGTTTCGCTGCGCTCGGTGCGCTTCGCGCAGGCGTTCGACGCGGGCCGCAGCGCGTTTCTCAACGAGGCGCGGCTGCTCGCGCAATTCGATCATCCGGGGCTCGTCAAGGTCCTGCATTTCTGGGAGAGCCACGGCACCGCGTACATGGTGATGCCGTTCTACGAAGGGCGCACGCTCAAGCAACTGCTCGACGGCGGCGCGCAGATCGGCGAGACGCAGCTCCGCCACATCGTCGCCGCGCTGCTCGGCGCGCTCGACACGCTGCATCGCGCGCAGTGCTTCCATCGCGACATCGCGCTCGACAACATCCTGATCCGGCCCGACGGCAATCCGATCCTGCTCGACTTCGGCGCGGCGCGCAAACGGATCGGCGATCTCGTCGACGACAGCGCGATGATGATCAAGCCGGGCTATGCGCCGATCGAGCAGTACACCGACGATCCGGCCTTCAGCCAGGGGCCTTGGACCGATCTGTACGCACTCGGCGCGGTGATGCATGCGATGGTCACGGGCGAGCTGCCGCCCGCGGCGGTCGTGCGCAGCATCCAGGATACCTATCGGCCGCTCGCCGCGCGCGAGTTGACCGCGCGTGAGCCGTACAGTCCGGCGTTTCTCGCGGCGATCGACCACGCGTTGCAACTGAAGATCGCCGACAGGCCGGAGTCGGTCGCGGAGTTCGCGGCGGAGCTCGGGTTGCGCGAGTTCGATCGGCCGCCTTACGTCGCGCCGATGCCGGCGGGCGCGCCGCAGCCGCGGGAGGCGCGCGACGCGGGCGCGGCGGAAGACGACGCGCGGCGCGCGGCGGCGTCCGGGTCGCCGGAGGCGCGGCGACGTGGCGATGCGGATGTGGATGCGGATGCGCGGCCCGACGGGGAGCGGGCGCGGCAGCCGGAGCAGCCGCCACCGGCGCGGCAGTCGGCTGCGCATCGGCTTGGCGATTCGGCACAGGCGGACGGAGAAGGGGCCGGTGACGAATCGGGTGCGGCGGCGGCGCGTTGGCAGGGCGATGACGAGCGCGCGGATGAACGGCCGGATGAATCGACCGATGAACCGGCCGCACGCGCGGAACGAGCGATGGCGGCGCAGAGCGGCGCGCAACCAGCGCAGACGCCCCCGCCTCCTCAGGCGAGCGAGCGCGGCGCGGCCGCGACGCGATCGGACGCGGATTCCGGCGCGCCGTCGCCGCGGCCGTGGGCCGCCGACGGTCGCGATGGCGAATCTTCCGGGCCGCGCGTCGATCATATGCAGTCGCAGTCGCAGTCGCCGCCGTCACGATCGCGCGAGCACGCGGGCGAGCGCGATCCGCGGCCGGCGCGACCGGGCGTAGCCGACGCGTCGCGGCAAGCGGCGCCTGCGTCGCGAGACGGCGGTGCGCCGCCGCCCGAAGCGAGCGGCCCTCGGGTATCCGATGCGCCGGTCTCGCGCGATGCGGCGGGCGCTGACGCGGAGGCGGCCATGAGCGCGGCGGCGGCCGGGGCGGGAGCGCCCGCCCGCGCCGGCGCGTCGAACGCGTCCGCATCGTCTGGCGCGCCCGCCGTCTGCGCTGCGTCGACTGCCTCCACGGCCTCCGCGGCATCGCGCTCCACCGCGCCCGCCGGGCCGCCCGGCAACGCGCGCGCGCGGCTGCGCGACCGGCGGACGATCGCCTATGCGGGCGGCGCGCTTGCGGTGTTGGTCGCGCTTGGCATCGGCGTCGCGCACCTCGTGAAGCCGTCCGGCCGCACCGAAGCGACGGCGGCGAACGCGCTCGCGCCGCTGTCGCCCGCCGCGCCGCCCGTGCCCGGCAGCGTCTCCGCGCTCGCGCAGCGCGGCGAGCCGCCGCCCGCGCTCGCGCCGCCGCCCGCGCCTGCCGATACGGCCGTGCGCGAGCCCGCGCCGAGCGTCGCGACGACGACGGCCGGCGCGAGCGCCACGCCGACGACGTCGCCGGGCGCCGCGCCGCCGCCTTCGGCACAGATCGCGAACCACGACGCGGGCGCCGCGTCCGCGCACGGCGCGCAGGCGTCGAACCTCGCGCCGAATGGCAGCCTCGACGCGACGGAAACGGTGGTCGCGAATCCGCCGGCGGGCGCCGAGCCGCCCGTGTCGCCGTCCGTCGCGCAGGAAGCCGCCGCCGCGGCCGAGCAGCGGCCGCCGGACATGCAGGAGACGATCCCCGTGCGCTTGCACGTGCGCCCGTGGGGCGACGTGTACGTGAGCGGCGTGAAGCGCGGCGCGAGTCCGCCGCTGCGGACGCTGTCGCTCGCGCCGGGCGTCTATCAGATCGAGATTCGCAACGGCACGCTGCCGCCGCTGCGACGCACCGTGAAGATCGATCCGGGCAGCAAGCCGGTGAGTATCGACTATGCGTTCGAATGAAGCCGACGCGCCGGCGCGCGCCGCCGGCGCCGGTCCATCCACGGGAAGGCCCATGCAGAGTTCAGACCCGATCGAATCGTTGCTCGCCGGCGTCGCGCCCGACGCGCCGTGCGGCGCGAATCTCGAATACGAGCAGGATTTCCTGCGGCTGCAGGAGAGCGCGACGCCGCGGCCCGAACAGCAGTACGGCGACACCGTGATCCCGGCCGAAGCGCCGGACTGGAGCGCGGTCGAGCGTCTCGCGCTCGAGCTGACGGCGCGCACGAAGGATCTGCGCGTGGCCGCGCATCTCGCGCGCAGTTGGACCGAACTGCGCGGCATGCCCGGCTACGCGGATGGGCTGAGGCTCGTCGCGGGGATGCTGGACCGGTGGTGGGACGACGTGCACCCGCGCCTGGACGCCGACGGCGACCACGACCCGGCCCCGCGCGCGAACGCGCTGGCGGAAATCGCGGGCGCGCACGACTGCGCGCGCGCCGCGCGCCGACAGGCGCTCTTCGATGGCGGCCCGAGCGTGCGCGATGCCGAGCGCGTGTTCGATGGCCGCGACGGCGGCGAGCACGGCTACCCGGGCGGCCGCGAGCGGCTGATCGCCGATCTGGTTCGCGCGCGCGACGGCGGGCAGCCGACGCTGCAGGCGGCGTTCGCCGCGCTCGACGCGCTCGATGCGATTCGCGCGCGCGTCGCATCGGCGCTCGGCGGCGAATGGGTGCCCGACGCGAGCGACTTCGAGAAGGCGCTGCGCCGGATCGTGCGCGACGGGTTGCCGCCGCCCGCGGCCGCGCCCGCCGCGACAAACGGCGCGGCGAATGTGGCGAATGCGGCGCACGGCGGCGCGGCAAACGGCGTCACGAACAGTGCCGCGAACGGCGCGGCTTCGGGCGGCGCGCCGGCTTTCGCCGCGAACGGCCGCGCGTGGCGCGACGCGGAGCTGACGAGCCGCGACGACGTTCAGCTCGGCCTCGAAAAAATGTGCCGCTACTTCGAGCTGCACGAGCCGAGCCATCCGGCGCCGATCCTGCTGCGCCGCGCGCAGCGGCTGCTGTCGCTCGACTTCTACGAAATCATCCGGGATCTCGCGCCGGAGAGCCTGCCGAAGCTCGACTTGCTGAGCGGCCAGCGCAACGAATGATGCGGGGGCGCCGCCGCGGGCGGCGGACATGATCGACGCAACCTGATGCGAAGGAGCAGACGATGACGAGCAAGTACAAGGCTTCGGCCAGCGGACAGAAATTCATCGCGCGCAACCGCGCGCCGCGCGTGCAGATCGAGTACGACGTCGAGACCTACGGCGCCGAGCGCAAGGTCCAACTGTCGTTCGTGATGGGCGTGATCGCGGATCTCGCGGGCAAGCGGGCCGAGCCGCTGCCGGACTTGCCGGAGCGCAAGTTCCTCGAAATCGACGTCGACAATTTCGACGAGCGGATGAAATCGATCGCGCCGCGCGTCGCGTTCCAGGTGCCGAACACGCTGTCGGGAGACGGCATGCTGAGCGTCGACATGACGTTCGAGAGCATCGACGATTTCTCGCCCGCCGCGATCGCGCGCAACGTCGACGCGTTGCGGCGCCTGCTCGACGCGCGCACCGAGCTGTCGAACCTGCTGTCGTACATGGACGGCAAGCACGGCGCCGAGCAACTGATCGAAAACGCGATCAACGATCCGGCACTGCTGGCCTCGCTCGTGCGGCAGCCGCTCGCGGCGGACGCCGAAGGCGGCGCGCGGCAGCCCGTGACCGGCACCGAAGACGACCCGGAGATTCGCCATGAATGAACGTGCCCAAACCCAGGCCGACACGCGCGCCGCCGCCCAGCCCGTGGTCGCGCGCGACGAGTTCGCCGCGCTGCTGCAAAAGGAGTTCAAGCCGAAGACGGCGGAGGCGCGCGAATCGGTCGAGCGCGCGGTGCGCACGCTCGCGCAGCAGGCGCTCGAGCACACGGTCGGCATGACGACCGACGCTTACGGCAGCGTCAAGCAGATCATCGCCGAGATCGACCGCAAGCTCTCCGAGCAGATCAACCTGATCCTGCATCATCAGGAGTTCCAGACGCTCGAAGGCGCGTGGCGCGGCCTGCACTACCTCGTCACGAACACCGAGACCGACGAGCTGCTGAAGATCAAGGCACTGCCCGCGTCGCGCAACGAGCTCGCGCGCACACTCAAGCGCTACAAGGGCGTCGCGTGGGATCAGAGCCCGCTGTTTCGCAAGGTCTACGAAGAAGAGTACGGCCAGTTCGGCGGCGAGCCGTTCGGCTGCCTCGTCGGCGATTTCCATTTCAACCACAGTCCGCCCGACGTCGAGATGCTCGGCGAGCTGTCGAAGATCGCGGCGGCCGCGCATGCGCCGTTCATCGCGGGCGCGTCGCCCGAGCTGATGCAGATGGATTCGTGGCAGGAGCTCGCCAATCCGCGTGATCTGACGAAGATCTTCCAGAACACCGAATACGCCGCGTGGCGCAGCCTGCGCCAGTCCGAGGATTCGCGCTACGTCGGGCTCGCGATGCCGCGCTTTCTCGCGCGGCTGCCGTACGGCGCGCGCACGAATCCCGTCGACGAATTCGACTTCGAGGAGGATACCGGCGCCGCGAGCCACGACCGCTACACGTGGGCGAATTCCGCGTACGCGATGGCGGCGAACATCAACCGCTCGTTCAAGCTGTACGGCTGGTGCTCGTCGATCCGCGGCGTCGAATCGGGCGGCGCGGTGCAAGGGCTGCCGTGCCACACGTTCCCCACCGACGACGGCGGCGTCGACCAGAAATGCCCGACCGAGATCGCGATCAGCGACCGCCGCGAGGCCGAGCTCGCGAAGAACGGCTTCATGCCGTTCGTACATCGAAAGAATTCGGATTTCGCGGCGTTCATCGGCGCGCAGTCGCTGTATCAGCCCGCCGAGTATCACGATCCCGACGCGACCGCGAACGCGCGGCTCTCGGGCCGCCTGCCGTACCTGTTCGCGTGCTGCCGCTTCGCGCATTACCTGAAGTGCATCGTGCGCGACAAGATCGGCTCGTTTCGCGAGCGCGACGACATGGAGCGCTGGCTCAACGACTGGATCATGAACTACGTCGACGGCGATCCGGCGAACTCGTCGCAGGAGACGAAGGCGCGCAAGCCGCTCGCGGCCGCGCAGGTCGTCGTCGAGGAGATCGACGACAACCCCGGCTATTACGCGTCGAAATTCTTCCTGCGGCCGCATTACCAGCTGGAAGGGCTCACCGTGTCGCTGCGGCTCATCTCGAAGCTGCCGTCGGCGAAGGCGGCGGGCGAATGAGCGGCAAACGCTCGGGATTGGACTGACACATTCCGCAATCAACCACAACGGAGACAGCGATGGGCGTCGCAATGTTTATGAAAGTGGACGGCGTCACCGGCGAATCGGCCGACGCGCAGCACAAGGGCTGGACCGACATCCAGTCGTTCTCATGGGGCGCGAGCCAGCCGGGCGCGATGGCGAGCGGCAGCGGCGGCAACGCGGGCAAGGCGAGCTTCAACGATCTCGTCGTCGCCGCGTACATGGACAAGGGCGCAACGGCGATCATCAAGAACTGCGCGAGCGGCAAGCACCTGCCGACGGTCGAGATATCGGCGTGCAAGACGGGCGGCTCGCAGATCGAGTTCATGCGCGTGACGCTGCAGGAAGTGCTCGTCACGTCCGCGCAGATCGCGGGCGTGGACCCGGGCGACGCGGCCGACCGGCTGATGATGCAGTACGGTTTTCAGGCCGCGAAGGTCAAGAAGCAGTACTGGCAGCAGAACGACAACGGCGGCAAGGGCGCCGAAGTGTCGGTCGGCTGGAACATCAAGGAGAACACCGAGATGTGACGGCGGGCCGCGCGAATCATGAATGACGACGTGCGAGCCGCGGGCGGCGGAGCGGGCGGCGTGCGCGCCGCGCATGACCGGCTGCAGCCGGCGCTGCTCGACCGGCTGACCGACGCCGAGCGCGAGCGGCGCACCGAGCCGCCCGACGCGCAGGCGATCGGCGGCGAGCGCTTGCGCGCGGCGGTGCTGCGCGATCTGGCGTGGCTGCTCAACACGCGCAACGGCGAGGACGGCTTCGTCGACTGGTCGGCGTTCGCGCACGCGCAGGCGTCGGTGCTCAACTACGGGATGCGGCCGCTCGTCGGCAAGCCGATGTCGGGCGTCGAGCGGATGTCGGTCGAGGCGTCGATCCGCGATGCGATCGTGCGTTTCGAGCCGCGTATCGCGCCCGACAGCGTCGAGGTGCGCAGCGTGCTCGACGCGCCGGGCGGCGCGGCGGGCGAGCGCCGGCACAACGTGCTGATGTTCGAGATCAAGGGCACGCTGTGGTCGATTCCGCATCCGGTCGAGTTCGTGCTGCGCTCGGACCTCGATCTGGAGACGGGCGCGATGGCGCTGCACCCGGCGGCGGGAGGCTGACGCGATGGATACGCGCCTGCTCGACTACTACAACCGCGAGCTCGCGTATCTGCGCGAGTTGGGCGGCGAGTTCGCGCAGCAGTTTCCGAAAGTGGCCGCGCGCCTGCGGATGCACGAATCGGGGCCGCCCGATCCGTACGTCGAGCGGTTGCTCGAAGGCTTCAGCTTTCTCACCGCGCGCGTGCAACTGAAGATGGACGCGGAGTTTCCGCGCTTCACGCAGGCGCTGCTCGACGCGGTGTATCCGGGTTACGTCGCGCCGCTTCCGTCGATGGCGATCGTGCAGTTCACGCCGATGATGAACGAAGGCAGCCTCGCGCAGGGCTACCGGCTGCCGGCGGGCACCGCGCTGCGCGCGCGGCCCGCCGCGGCCGAACAGACCGCGTGCGAGTTTCGCACCGCGCACGATCTGACGCTGTGGCCGCTGGAGCTCGCGGACGCTTCGGTGACGGGCGCGCCCGCGTATCTGCCGCGTTCGGCGACGGCAGCGCGCCGCGACGTGCGCGGCGCGCTGCGCATCCGGCTGAAGGCGCGCGGCGGCGCGGGCCTCGCGCAACTGCCGATCGATCGGCTGATGTTCCACCTGGCGGGCCCCGAGCGCGACGCGCTGCATCTGCTCGAACTGATCGCCGGGCATACGATCGGCGTCGTCTGCCACGACGCGGCGCAGCCGCCGCGCTGGCTGCACGCGCTTGGCGCGCACGCGCTCGCGCATCAGGGCTTCGACGCCGATCAGGCGCTGCTGCCCGACGAAGGCCGCAGCTTCCACGGTTACCGGCTGCTGCGCGAGTACTTCGCGTTTCCCGCGCGCTTCCTGTTCTTCAGCATCGAAGGATTGCGGCCCGCGCTCGCGCGCGCGACGGGCGACACGTTCGAGCTGACGCTGCTGCTCGATCGGCACGACGCGGCGCTCGAGAACAGCGTCGATGCGCGGCACCTCGCGTTGAACTGCACGCCGGCCGTCAACCTGTTCGCGCGGCGCGCGGACCGCATTCCGGTCCATCCGGGCGCGCGCGAGCATCATGTCGTCGTCGATCGCAGCCGGCCGCTCGACTACGAGGTCTACGCGGTGCGGCGGCTCGCGGGCGAGCAGCGCGACGACGGGCAGACGCGCGCGTTCCGGCCGTTCCATGCGTCGTTCGCGGGCGACGGCGGCAATTACGGCGCGTACTACACGGTGCGCCGCGAGCCGCGCCTCGTGTCCGCGCAGGCGCGCGCGAACGGCACGCGCACCGGCTACGTCGGCAGCGAGACGTTCGTGTCGCTCGTCGATAGCGCGTGCGCGCCGTATGACGAATCGATCCGCTATCTGTCCGTCGACACGCTGTGCACGAACCGCGATCTCGTCCTGCTGTTGCCGGCGGGCGACGCGAACGCGTTCACGCTGCGCGTGTCGGCGCCCGTCGAGCGGATCGCCATGATCCGCGGGCCGTCGCGGCCGCGCCCGCCGCTCGCCGACGCGCAGAGCGCGTGGCGGCTCGTGAGCCATCTCGGGCTCGCGCGCCACACGCTGACCGATGTCGACGACGAAGAAGGCGCGCGCGTGCTGCGCGAATTGCTCGGCCTGCACGCGGACCCGGCCGATGCGGCGATGCGCCGGCAGATCGACGGTGTGCATCGCGTCGCGTTCGCGCCGGTGTTTCGCCGGCTGCCCGCCGCCGGGCCGCTGATGTTCGGGCGCGGCGTGCAGGTGGACGTGACCGTCGACGATCATGCGTTTTCCGGCGACAGCCCCTATTTGCTCGGTGCGGTGCTCGAGCAGTTTTTCGCGCGGCACGTGTCGATCAACTCGTTCGCCGAATGCGTGCTGAGCAGCGCGCAGCGCGGCAGGCTCGCGCAATGGCCGGCGCGCGTCGGCAGGCGGCCCGCGATATGACGACGAACCCGAAACCGGAGCCCGCCGGCGTGGACGCGGGCTCGCACGCGAACTCGAATGCGGGCCGGCGCGCCGGTGCGGCCGCGAATGTGGAGGCGAACGCGGAGCCGGACGCGATGCCGAATGCAGTCCGGGGCGCGGCTGCGGATGTCGCGCCAAGCGCGGCGCCGAGCGCGACGCCGAGCGCGACGTCGCAGGCCGCCGCCGCGCGCCGCGACGCATGGTGGCGCCGCCTGCGCGCCGCGCCGCACGGCTACGACCTGTTTCATGCGCTGCGTTGGCTCGATGCGCTGTCGCCCGAGCACGCGCCGTCCGGCTACGCGTCGCGGCCGCGCGACGAGCCGGTGCGCTTCGGCCAGGCGCCGTCGCTCGCGTTCGCGGCCGCGATGCTCGCCGACGTGCGTGACGACGGCCCGCGCCCGCGCGTCGCGATTCACGGCTTCGGGCTGTTCGGGCCGAACGGGCCGCTGCCGTCGCATCTGACCGAGTACGCATACGAGCGCGCGACGCAGCATGACGATCCGACCTTCGCCGCGTTCGCCGACCTGTTTCATCATCGGCTGATCCTGCTGTTCTATCGCGCATGGGCCGATGCGCAGCCGACCGTCAGCCTCGATCGGCCGGCGCGCGCGCGGTTCGACCGCTACGTGGCCAGCCTGATCGGGCCGTGCGACGCGTTGCTTGCCGATTCACCGCGCGGCTCACGGCCCGATTCGTCCTTCGCTTCGTCGTCCGATTCACTGCCTGATTCACTGCCTGATTCACTGCCTGATTCACCGCCTGATTCATCGCCTGATTCGCCGCCTGATTCGCGGTCCGATTCGCCGTCCGATGCGCGCCTCGATCCGCATCCCGACTCGCCGCGCGGCGCTGGCGCGCTCGCGCCGCACGCGAAGTATCACCAGGCCGGCCATCTGGTGCGGCACACGCGCAACCCGGAGGGGCTCGTGCAGATCCTGCGGCGCTATTTCGGTGTGCGGGTACGCATCGTCGAGCACGTGCCGCACTGGGTGATGCTCGATCGCGCGCAGCGCTGCGCGATCCGCGCGACGCGGCCGACGCAGCCGCTCGGCGGCGCCGTGCTCGGCCGTGCGGTGCGCGACGCGCAGTCGCGCTTCCGGATCGTGCTCGGCCCGCTGACGCTCGACGAATACCGGCGGTTCCTGCCGGGCGGCGTCCATGCGCGGCAGCTCGCGCAATGGGTGCGCGAATACGTCGGCATCGAATTCGACTGGGACGTGCAGCTCGAGCTCGCGCGCGGCGAAGTGCCGACGCTCGCGCTCGGTAGCCGTCACGGGCTCGGCCGCACCGCATGGCTCGGCGAGCGGCTCGACCCCGGCCCCGCGCGCGACCTCGTGCTCGGCTACGACGAGCGCATGCGCGCTTCGCGCGCACGATCGGGCGCGGCCGATCAGGCGGCCGCCGCCGGTGCGTTGATCGCCAACCTGCCTGAACGGGAACCGCCATGTCCGATATCGGCCGAGTGACCTTGTTTGGAAAACTGAACACTTTTCTCTACGAGACCCTGGAGCAGGCGACCGGCTTTTGTCGGCTGCGCGGCAATCCCTATGTCGAGCTCGCGCACTGGCTGAACCAGATGCTCCGGCGCCCGGACAGCGACGTGCACCGGATCCTGCGCCGCTTCGACATCGACGCGGCGGCGATCGACCGCGGGATCGTTTCGGCGCTCGACCGGCTGCCGCGCGGCGCGGGTTCCGTGTCCGATCTGTCCGCGCACATCGATGATGCGATCGAACGCGCATGGGTGTACGCGACGCTCAAGTACGACGCGGCGCAGATTCGCGGCGCGGTGCTGCTGCTCGCGCTCGTGAAGACGCCGCAGCTGCGCAACGTGCTGTACGCGATCGCGCGGGACTTCGAGCGCATCGTGCCTGACGTGCTTGCCGACGAGCTCGAACGGATCGTCGCAGGCTCGCCGGAGGCGCCGTCGCCCGCCGCGCGCGCGGCGGCGGGGGCGATCGGCGACGCGGGGGCGGCGCCGTCCGCCGCGCGCGAAGGCTCGGCGCTCGCGCGCTACGCGATCGATCTGACCGCGCGTGCGCGCGCGGGCGAGATCGATCCGGTGGTCGGCCGCGACGGCGAGATTCGGCAGATCGTCGACATCCTGCTGCGCCGCCGGCAGAACAATCCGCTGCTCGTCGGCGAGGCGGGCGTCGGCAAGACCGCGGTCGCCGAAGGCTTCGCGCTGCGCATCGTCGCGGGCGACGTGCCGCCGCCGCTGCGCGACGTCGAACTGTATCTGCTCGACATCGGCCTGCTGCAGGCGGGCGCGAGCGTGAAGGGCGAATTCGAGAGCCGCCTGCGCGGCGTGATCGACGAGGCGAGTTCGAGCGAGCGGCCCGTCATTCTGTTCATCGACGAGGTACACACGCTCGTCGGCGCGGGCGGCGCGGCGGGCACGGGCGACGCGGCGAACCTGTTGAAGCCCGCGCTCGCGCGCGGCCTGCTGCGCACGATCGGCGCGACGACGTGGTCCGAATACAAGCAATACATCGAGAAGGACCCGGCGCTCACGCGGCGCTTCCAGCTCGTGCAGGTGCGCGAGCCGGAGGAG
Source organism: Burkholderia mallei ATCC 23344 (assembly GCF_000011705.1). Classification (NCBI taxonomy): domain Bacteria; kingdom Pseudomonadati; phylum Pseudomonadota; class Betaproteobacteria; order Burkholderiales; family Burkholderiaceae; genus Burkholderia; species Burkholderia mallei. The sequence goes on from NC_006349.2 coordinate 403,266, forward strand.
GGCGCGGCGCTGGCGATGCTGCGCGGGCTCGCCGCGAAGCTGGAGGCGCACCATCGCGTGCTCGTGCTCGACGATGCGCTGCAGGCGGCCGTCACGCTGTCGCATCGCTACATTCCCGCGCGGCAGTTGCCGGACAAGGCGATCAGCCTGCTCGACACCGCGTGCGCGCGCGTCGCGGTCAGCCAGCACGCGGTGCCCGCGCCGATCGAGGACGTGCGGCGGCGGATCGATAGCCTGCGCGTCGAGCGCGAGCTGATCGCGCGCGAGTGCGCGCTCGGCGCGGGCGATGCGCAACGGCTCGATGCAATCGATGCATCGATCGCCGGCGAACAGACCACGCTCGATGCGCTCGACGCGCGCTGGCAGGCGGAGCGCGACGCGCTCGGCAAGATCGTCGACTGGCGGGCCTCGCTGCTGGCCGACGATTCTTCGCGCGTGCTCGATGAGGCGGCGCGCGCGGACGTGCAGGCGAAGCTCTCGGCCGCGCTGCGCGCGCTCGCCGAATTGCAGGGCGAGACGCCGCTCGTGCTGCCCGCGGTCGATACGCACGCGGTGGCCGCCGTGGTGTCCGACTGGACCGGCATCCCGCTCGGGCGGATGGTGCGCGACGAGATGCAATCGGTGCTGAAGCTCGCCGAGACGCTCGCCGAGCGCGTGGTCGGCCAGCCGCACGCGGTCGAGCTGATCGCCGAGCGCATTCAGACCGCGCGCGCGCGGCTCGACGATCCGGCCAAGTCGCACGGCGTGTTCCTGCTGTGCGGGCCGTCCGGCGTCGGCAAGACCGAGACGGCGCTCGCGCTCGCCGAGATGCTGTACGGCGGCGAGCACAACGCGATCACGATCAACATGAGCGAGTTTCAGGAGGCGCACACCGTATCGACGCTCAAGGGCGCGCCGCCCGGCTACGTCGGCTACGGACAGGGCGGGGTGCTGACCGAGGCGGTGCGGCGGCGGCCGTACAGTGTCGTGCTGCTCGACGAAATCGAGAAGGCGCACCGCGACGTGCACGAGATCTTCTTTCAGGTGTTCGACAAGGGCTGGATGGAAGACGGCGAGGGGCGCTATATCGACTTTCGCAACACGGTGATCCTCCTCACGTCGAACGTCGGTTCCGAGCGCGTGATGCAGCTGTGCCGCGATCCGCAGCGCCTGCCCGATGCGCAGACCTTGACCGATGCGCTGCGCGAGGTGTTTCCCGCCGCGTTGTTGGGACGCCTGACGGTCGTTCCGTACTACCCGCTCACCGACGAGATGCTCGCGCGGATCGTCGCATTGCAGCTCGCGCGCATCGAGCGGCGCATCGAAGCGCACCACGGCATCGCGTTGCGCTGCGCGGATTCGGCGACCGCGCTGATCGCCGAGCGCTGCCGGACGATCGAATCCGGCGGCCGCATGGTCGACGCGATTCTCACGCACACGGTGCTGCCGCGCATCAGCCAGGAGATCCTGCGCGCGACGATCGAGGGGCGCGCGCTGCGGGCGATCGACGTGAGCGCCGAAGACGGCCAGTTCGTTTACCGATTCGAAGAGGAGGGCGCGACGTGACCCGCGTGTTCACACTCGACAGCCTGCACGGCGACGACCTGAAGTTCCACCGGCTCTACGGCGAGGAAGCGCTCGGGCGGATGTTCGACTTCCGGATCGAAGCGCTCGCCGACAATCACAGCCTGTCGCTGAAGGAACTGCTCGGCAAGCCGGTGACGGTGCGCATCCGGCAGCAGGACGAATCGGAGCGCCATCTGAACGGGATCGTCGCGCGCGCCGCGCTGGTCGGGCGGCGCGCGGAGCGGCATTACGGCTATCAACTGATCGTGCGGCCGTGGCTGTGGCTCGCGACGCGCCGCTCCGATTGCCGGATCTTCCAGAACAAGACGGTGCCGGAGATCGTGCAGGACGTGCTCGGCACGTACGGCTTTCCGATCGAAAACCATCTGACCGACACGTACGCGCCGCGCGACTACTGCGTGCAGTACAACGAGACCGACGCGGCGTTCGTGTCGCGGCTGATGGAGTTCGAAGGGATCTACTACTACTTCAAGCACGCCGCGCAAACGCACACGCTGATGCTGTGCGACGCGATGGCGTCGCACGTCGCGCTGCCGGGCTACGAGCACATTCCGTTCATCGCGCGCGACCGCACCGCGATCGCCGACGAAGAGCACATCGACAGCTGGCTGCCCGCGCAGGAAGTGAGCATCGGCAAGCACGAGACGAGCGACTACGACTACACGAAGCCGCGCGCGGATCTGTCCGCGCAGAAGATCGATCCGCGCGGCCACGACCATGACGGCTTCGCGTCGTTCGAATGGCCCGGCGGCTATCGCGACGATGAACCGGGCGCGCATTACAGCCGCGTGCGGCTCGAAGAGCAGCAGGCGGAGCACGAACGCGCGCTCGCGCGCACCGACGTGCGCGGCATCGCACCCGGCTATCTGTTCACGCTCGAACACTGCCCGCGCGCCGACCAGAACCGCGAATACCTGATCGTGCGCTGCCAGTATCGGTTTCAGGAGAACGCGTACGCGACCGATAGCGGCAACGAGGCGGTCGTGCACGAATCTCAGACACTCGTGCAGCCTTCGAGCCTGCCGTATCGCTCGCCGCGCGCGACGCCGCGGCCGCGCACGAACGGCCCGCAGACGGCGACCGTCGTCGGCCCGAAGGGCGAGGAAATCTGGACGGACCAGTACGGGCGCGTGAAGCTGCAATTTCGCTGGGACCGCTACGGGCAGAGCGACCAGAACTCGTCGTGCTGGGTGCGCGTGTCGAGCCCGTGGGCGGGCGGCGGCTTCGGCGGCGTGCAGATCCCGCGCATCGGCGATGAGGTGGTGGTCGATTTCCTGAACGGCGACCCCGATCAGCCGATCGTGACGGGGCGCGTGTACAACGGCGAGAAGATGCCGCCATGGGGGCTGCCCGGCAGCGCGACACAAAGCGGGCTGCTGTCGCGCTCGTCGCCGGGCGGCACGGCCGAGCATTCGAACGCGTTTCGCTTCGAGGACAAGAAGGGCGCGGAGCAGCTGTGGATGCATGCGGAGCGCAACTTCGACGCGGAGACTGAGCAGGACCACACGCTGTCGGTGGGCCACGATCATTCGCATTCGGTCGGCAACAACGAGATGATGAGCGTCGCGAACGACCGGCAAAGGAGCGTCGGGCAGAACGAGACGGTGAACATCGGGAAACATCGCGTCGCGCAGATCGGCGGGAACGAGACGCATGGCGTCGCGGGAAACCGCACGCGGCAGGTCGGACAGAACGAAGCCGTGACGATCGGCGCGAATCGCGAGGCGACGATCGGCGGCAATCACGTGGAGACGGTCGCGAAAGACAAGACCGAAACGATTGGGCAGGGCAAGACGCTGAATGTCACTCAGCACTATCAGACGACTTCGAAGAGCATGAAGACCGCTGTCGCCGAACATCACGCCGAGGAGATCGGCTCGCGAACGTCGACGATCGAGAAAGCGCACGAGCTCAACGTTGGCGGTTCTCAATCGGTGAACGTTGGCGCGAGCCACACGATGAGCGTGAAGAACAACGTACATGTCGGCGCGGGCGATCAGATCTCGCTCGTTTGCGGCGATGCGAGCATCACGCTGAAGAAGGACGGCACGATCGCGATCAACGGCGTCACGGTGGAATCGAGCGCCAGCGGAAGCCATAGCGTGCGCGGCAAGACAGTGACGTCGTCGGCGACGGGCGAGCACACGGTGGAAGGCACGATACTGAAACTGAACCCCTGACGGGGCGCGAGGATCATGCAGAACTGGCAACCCACGAACCCCGTGGAGCGCAGGTTCATGGATGCGCACACGGATTGGCAACGCTTCGCGAAGGATCGCGCGCCGCGAGGCTGATGATCTGGCAGACGAACGAAGCCGACGCGCAGCTCGTGCAGCTCCATTTCCAGACGCAGGAGGAAATGTCGAGCGCGGTGATCGTCATGCGTTCGGATTTCGTCGACGGCGCGCATTACGCGCCGGCGCTGACGGACGAGCTCATCCGGTTTTACGACAGCCGGCGCGACGCGTCTAACGCGCAAGGGCTGCGTGCGGATTGGCAACCGCCGCGCGATGACGGCGGACATTCGGTTCTGCGCTTCCTGAGCGTTGCCGACAGCTTGATGCAGCACCATCCGGACATTTTCCCGGCAATGGTGTTCGCACTGCAACCCGCGCAGGTTCGTGACGACGCGGCGCTCGCGTGCTGGCTCGGCGAATGGCTCCACGTCATCGAAACCTCGCCGAGGCTCGGTGCGCGCGTGCGATTCGTGTTGCCGCGCATCGATGCCGAGCCGTTCGAGCCGTTGCAACAGCAACATTCGCGCACCGTGCACATCGTGAAGGGGCGTTACACGATGGCGAGCGTACCGCGCGAACTGCTCGCGGAATCCGGCGAGCGTGGGCCGAACGGTGGGGCGTGCGAGCGCGATGATCGATCCGGCGGGGCGGACGACGGCTTGGGAATATGACGCGTATGGCAGTTTGCTTGTGCAGACGTTGCCGGATGGCAGCGCAGTCAGAACGGAATTTGACCTCGATCACCGACCGGTCTGCATGACGTTGATAGGCGGCCGGCAGTGGGGCTACGAGTGGAATACGTTCGGTAATCTGCTCGCGCAGAGCGATCCATCGGGGGCGATATCTCGCTATACCTATGACGAGTACGGCCAGCTTGTTGAGCATACTGGGCCGCGTGGTGCGAGCACACGGTTCGATTATCACCCGGACGGCAATCTCGCGGCGCAGATCGATGCGTTGGGGCATCGCACGCAGTATCGGTACGATGCGCGCGGCTACCTCGGCGAAGCAATCGATGCGCTCGGACAGCAAAGCCAATACGAGTACGACCGCAACGGCCATCTGACGCGCGCAATCGAGCCGGGCGGGCGTGAGATTCACTGTGCGTACGACGCCGATGGAAATCTGTCTCGCCATCGTGACCCCATGGGCCACGTGACGCAGATGGAGTACTCGGCGCTCGGACAGGTCAGCAGACGGCTCGCGCCCGACGGCACCACCGTTGAATACCGCTACGACACGGAAGAACAACTGATCGGCGTCGTGAACGAACGCAGCGAACTATACGCGCTCGAACGCGATGCGCTGGGGCGGATCGTCGTGGAGACGGACTACTGGGGGCAAGCGCGACGCTATCGGTATGGCGCGGCGGGTGAACTGCTTTGTAGCACTGATCCTCTGGGGCAGACAGTCGAATACCGATACGATTGGCTGGGGCGCATCGTTCAGAAGCGCGTGCCTCATCCGGAGCAGGATGAGGCTCTTCAGATCGACAGCTTTGCATACGATCGGCACGGGGACTTGGTGCTCGCGGAGAATCCGTCTTGTCGCGTCGAGTTCGATTACGATGCAGCGGGCCGCATGATCGAGGAGCGACAGGGTGACGACTTCACGATTGCCAGTGATTATGACGAAGCCGTGACCTGCCCCCTTCGATAGGGCCAATGGGCTTCTAGCAAAGTCCCTTTAAACCAACTCCTGGAAAGCGGCAGGAGCGTCTGCGGTTGCCCGATGTTTCGCCGCAAACTCTGACGGCGCAAGGTAGTTCAGTGCGCTGTGCGGCCTTTGCTCGTTGTAGTCCTGACGCCATGCCGCGATGACTGCCCGAGCGTGCGCGAGCGTCGTGAACCAGTGCTCGTTAAGGCATTCGTCGCGGAACTTGCCGTTGAACGATTCGATGTACGCATTCTGCGTGGGCTTGCCCGCCTGAATCAACTTCAGCGTGACGCCGTTCGCATACGCCCACTGGTCAAGCGCGCGGCTCGTAAATTCGGGTCCCTGGTCTGTTCGCACCGCCTTGGGATAGCCACGGAAGCGAGCTGCACGGTCCAATGCCCGAGCGACATACAAACCTGAGATGCCATGGTCGACGACGATGTCGACAGCCTCTTTCGTGAAATCGTCGACGACGGTCAGGCACTTCACGCGCCGGCCGTTGGAAAGCGCATCCATCACGAAATCGATTGACCATACCTCGTTGGGTGCGCCCGGCAATGCCAGTTGCTCGCGCTCAATCATGACGCCGTGGCGCTTGCGACGGCGCCGCACAGCCAGCCCTGCCTCACGGTACAGGCGATAGATGCGCTTGTGATTGGCGTGCGTGCCTTCGCGTTCCACCAGGGCGTGCAGTCGGCGGTAGCCGAATCGACGACGTTCGTGCGCCAACTTCACCAGACGCGCCGCGAGCACCTCATTCTCGTGGTCCGGCTTCGCGTCGTAATGCAGCACGCTGCGAGAAAGCCCGACAAGCCGGCAGGCGCGGCGCTCGGAGATGTTGACCTTCTCCCGAATCGCCAACACTGCTTCGCGTTTGGCTTGCGGGCTCAGGGCTTTCCCTTGACGACAACCTTCAACGCTTCCATATCGAGCATTGCTTCGGCCAGCAGTTTCTTCAGTCGGGCATTCTCCACCTCGAGGCCCTTGAGCCGGCGGGCTTCCGAGACTTCCATGCCGCCGAACTTCGCGCGCCAGGTGTAGAACGACGCGTCACTGAACCCATGCTTCCTGCACAGTTCCTTGACCGGCATACCGGCCTCGGCTTCCTTCAGAAACCCGATGATTTGCTGTTCCGTAAAGCGCTTCTTCATGTTCGTCTTCTTCTCCGAAAACGAACTTTACTAGACTCCGGCTGGCCCTGTTTGTAGGGGGCAGGTCAATCAAGAGAATCGGTCTTTTGCCGAATAATGAAATGATGGCGAACAGGACGATTGAGCCGATCAATTCGACTTGGATCGTCCAGAGTGCTGGGTTGAGTGCGGTACGAGCAAATAGTGGAGCACCGGCGAGACCGTCGATGAATACGTCAATGAACATGAATGGCCCTGCGTACCACCCCGACACCCATCCGGCGACGCCGATTTCATTTGCATGTGCCGTGTAGATTGCGCCGGAGCGCCATAGTATCCACGCGAGGAATATCGACGCGAAGCTTGGCAAGCCAAGACGTATGTACCGCTTTGCGGCAGCTGATTGAAGAGCGGGGATCTCTTTTGCCATGAAAAACTTAGTCGTGAGTACGCAACCACTCATGACAAAAAATATGCTGACGGCCGCATCGGCACTATAAGCTAGTGTTAATGGTGGAATTGAAACCAAGCGTTCAAAAGCGGACGGTTTAATGGAGAATGGTACGGGTCGGAATAGCGATGCGAGATAGGGGTGGAAAACATAAGAAAAATGGCCTATCATGACCGCCATGCAGGCGAGTCCGCGTAACCCCTCCAGCCCCAGATTTTTATTATGTTTCATTTTGGATTTTATTTATCTAATTTTTAGATGGCGGAGTATGGATGCTGCTCTTTGTGCATATCTATAAAGAAGGGCTCTTGAATGACGGCCTGGGCGGTGGATCTGTTGTCGAGGGGCGTTATTTTTTCTGGCTATGATATGCGCAAAGTATGTCGGTAAGATTCCCGCATCGGTTAACGCTTTATCCATTCCTAGAATGAACCGAGTTAGTTCCGTTCCTTCGGGAGTCTCGTACAGCGCATCGTGGTTCAATCCCCAAAACACCATGAAAGCGAATGCCCCATATAGTGGCATGATCTCCAGGGCTGGAAACATGTCACGCATCGTGGGTTCGATCTTCGATGAGCAGGGCGCTTCCGTTGGATCTACTTCCGCGACTTCCTGTGGGGTCGGGAACTGAAGCTCTCGATGCCAGTGGTTACGTAAGCCGGGTGGAATTTGCTGAAAGAAGGATTTTGCAATCGCGGCATGTGCAACTGGATAGTCGAATCGGTCCGGTCCGATATATTCGTTGGCGCACCAGATGATTCCGCGTTGGGTTAGTGCTCGATTGGCACGCTCAAGGGTTTCGGCGAGCGGTTCCATATGATGGAGCGACGCGACGAACGTGATCAGGTCGTAGGTGTTCTCGTTCAGCTCGGCGCAGCCGATTGGTCCCACGTGACATGTAACCTTATGTCCAAATCCTTTTTCTTCAGCTATCGATTTTGCATATTCTATTCCAACTGAGCTGACATCAAAGAGATCAAAATGCTCGACTGCACCCAATTCAAGAAGGGCGATTTCTGTTTCGGCTCTCCCCGCTCCTAGGCTGGCGGCTCGCTGAACGCGCTTTCTGTTGAGATAACGTGAAAAAAGCCACTCCTCACGCATGAGATTGCCCTGCAGTTCATACTGGCGCTGGATGGAAAGGGGGTGCGCTTGCCATTCCCGGCGATTGAATGTTTCCGAGAAATAACTCTGTCCCCAATGTTCCGCTGTTTGTTCGAGCATGTTTTTTCCTGTCGAGACGGGTGCAGAAATTCTAAATGAGCCGGATGAGAGGTTGGGGCAGAGAGGGAGGTGGGTGCCGAAATTTTCTATGAGGATAGTGCGATTTTTTTGCTTTATGGGTGTTTCTATTTACCGTTTTGGCATTGTTTATTGGGGGTTCCGTAATCTGTTGATCGATTTGTTTGTAATGAATCTGATTGGTAGAGATTGTGATGGGGCGGTTTGTTGATCATGATCGCTTGCAGTGTGTGATGAATGTGAGTCGAAATGTATGTCAAATGGCGCTATCGGCCATATTTCCCGTTTTTGATTAATTTGTAATCTTGATTGATAGCCATCGAAGATATTGAAGATTTATCCTTCCCGACCCGATTGCTTCATTGACGGGCGGATTCGCCGGCTATTGGCCGCTAATTGGATGTCGGTACAAACCCGCATCCCGCAAACAGTTGTCTATACAATTTTGAGCGGCTAGGGTGAGCACTCCGAACCTCAGACATTTCCGGATCCGCCGCCATGCCGAACGCCACCGACGCCCAACGCCGAGCGCTGCGCGAACGCCGCACGATCGACTACATCCCCGACCACGAACGCCACGGCAAGCTCTCGAGCCAGTTCACGCTATGGCTCGGCGCGAACCTGCAGGTGACGGCGATCGTCACCGGCGCGCTCGCGGTCGTGCTGGGCGGCGACGTGTCCTGGTCGCTCGTCGGCCTCGCGCTCGGTCAACTGCTGGGCGCAGCCGTGATGGCACTGCACGGCGCGCAGGGGCCGCAACTCGGCTTGCCGCAGATGATCTCGAGCCGCGTGCAGTTCGGCATCTACGGCGCGGTGATTCCGCTCGTACTGGTCTGCCTGATGTACGTCGGCTTCTCCGCGAGCGGCACCGTGCTCGCCGGGCAGGCGCTCGCGCAACTGTTCGGCGTCGCCGATCCGGTCGGCATCTTCGCGTTCATCGCGGTCGTCGTCGTGCTCGCGGTGTTCGGCTATCGGACGATTCACGCGCTCGGCCGCATATCGAGCATCGTCGGCGTCGTCGCGTTCGTCTACATGTTCGTGCGGCTCCTCGCCGGCCACGACGTGGGCGCGCTGCTCGCGATCCGGCATTTCTCGCTGTCGAGCTTCCTGCTCGCGATCTCGCTGTCCGCCTCGTGGCAGATCGCGTACGGGCCGTACGTCGCCGACTATTCTCGTTATCTGCCGCGCTCGACGTCCGCGCGGCGCACGTTCTGGGCGATCGGTCTTGGCTCGGTGCTCGGCGCGCAGGCGTCGATGGCATTCGGCGTGTTCGCGGCGGCGCTCGCGGGCAAGCAGTTCGCCGGGCACGAGGTGCAGTTCATCGTGAGCCTCGGCGCGAGCGGCGCGACGGCCGCGCTGCTCTATTTCGCGATCGCGTTCGGCAAGCTGACGATCACGACGCTCAACGCATACGGCAGCGTGATGTCGGTCGCGACGATCGTCACCGGCTTCTCGGGCCGCGCGCAGATTACGCAGCGCGCGCGAATGGCCTATGTGCTCGCGATGGTCGCCGCGGTCGCGTGGCTCGCGCTCGTCGGTCGTCACGCATTCCTGAAGGATTTCTCCGCGTTCATCCTGTTCCTGCTCGCCTTTTTCACGCCGTGGAGCGCGATCAACCTGGTCGATTTCTACTGGGTGACGAGGGAGCGCTACGACGTGCCCGCGCTCTACGATCCCGACGGCCGCTACGGCCGCTGGAACGTCGCGGGCGTATCGATCTACGCGATCGGCGTGCTCGTGCAGATGCCGTTCATCGCGACCGAGTTCTATACCGGGCCGCTCGTCGCGAAGCTCGGCGGCACCGACATCTCGTGGATCATCGGCCTCGTCGTGCCCGGCGTTCTGTATTATGTGACGGCACGCAGGCAGACCGCGCATGTCCCCGAGCGGCTGATCCTGCCGGACGAGCCCTCATTGCCATGACCGTTTCCGCCGTTGTTTCGCCGCAGCCGCAGCCACCGTCGTCATCGTCGTCGCCGGACGCGGCGCCGTTTGCCGATCCGCGCGCGCTCGATGCGCTGCATGCGTTCGTCGAGCGGCATCCGCGCCTGTTCGTGCTCACGGGCGCGGGCATCAGTACCGATTCCGGCATTCCCGGCTATCGCGACCGCAACGGCGCATGGATGCGCTCGCAGCCGATTCAGTATCGCGAGTTTCTCGATTCCGATCATGCGCGCCGCCGCTACTGGGCGCGCAGCATGCTCGGCTGGCCCGTGGTCGGGCGCGCGCAGCCGAACGCGTCGCATCATGCGCTCGCGCGGCTCGGCGCGGCGGCGCGCATCGGGCGGCTCGTCACGCAAAACGTCGACGGGCTGCATCAGCGTGCGGGCAGCGTCGACGTCATCGAGCTGCACGGTGGCATCGGCGGTATCACATGTCTCGATTGCGGTGCGCATCACGCGCGCGCGTCGATCCAGCACGTTCTCGAAGCGGAGAACCCCGAGCTGCTCGGCGCTCGAGCGCAGCCCGCCGCCGATGGCGACGCGCATCTCGAATGGAGCGCGCTCGACCATTTTCGCGTGCCCGCATGTCCCGCGTGCGGCGGGCTGCTGAAGCCGGCCGTCGTATTTTTCGGCGAGAACGTGCCGCGCGAGCGCGTCGCGGCCGCCGCGCGCGCGCTCGACGACGCCGACGCGATGCTCGTCGTCGGCTCGTCGCTGATGGTGTATTCCGGCTATCGGTTCTGCGTGTGGGCGAACGACCAGCGCAAGCCGATCGTCGCGATCAACCTCGGGCACACCCGCGCCGATCCGCTGCTGACGCTGAAGGTCGAGGCGTCGTGCGGGCAGGCGCTCGCCGCGCTCATCGCACGTCTCGGGCTTGCGCAGCGCGACGCGCACGGCTTGCCTCACGTCTGATTCGATCTTCCCGATTCATTTCGTCATGCCGATCGATTCCGCTTCGCGCCAATGGGCGCCCGCCGCAGAACGCAATCGCGAGCCGATTCTCGCCGTGCTGAAGCGCCTGCTGCCCGCGCGCGGCGCGGTGCTCGAGATCGCGAGCGGCACCGGCCAGCATGCGGTTCACTTCGCGGCCGCGCTGCCCGATCTCGTCTGGCAGCCGACCGACGTCGACGCCGCCGCGCGCGAGTCGATCGCCGCGTGGGCGGCCGACGCCGCTCTGCCGAACCTGCGCGCGCCGCTCGCGCTCGATGTGTGTGTCGAGCCGTGGCCGCTCGCCGCCGCCGACGCGATCGTCTGCGTCAACATGATCCACATCGCGCCGTGGGCAGCCGTGTGCGCGCTCTTCGTCGGCGCGGCGCGCGCGCTGCCCGACGGCGGCGTGTTGTACCTGTACGGGCCGTATCGCCGAGGCGGCGCGCACACCGCTGAGTCGAACGCGCAGTTCGATGCGCAATTGCGCCGCCGCAATCCGGCGTGGGGCGTGCGCGATCTGGAAGCGGTGGTCGAACTCGGCGGCGCGTCGGGCCTCGCGCTCGACGAGGTCGTCGAGATGCCGGCGAACAATCTGAGCGTCGTGTTCCGAAAGCGCGCGTAGGCGGGCGCGCCCGACGGACGGGGCATGCGCGGCGCTCGCGCGGGCGTTGAATTGGCATTCGACGCACGAAGCGCACGAAACGTACGAAACGTACGAGCCGAACCCGTGGTCGCAACCCCTGCGACACGCACAAACCGCGCTCGCCGCACCGGCGGCGCAATCCGATCGACGGGCACCGCTTGCGCGGCATCCCGAATCCACGCAGGAACGCCGCCGGATCGACGTTTTTTCCGCTTGCCGCTTACACCCGGGCCAAACTCGTGCGCCTCGACGGCGAATGCCGTCGATCCGTCGCCGAATCCACATTGACCGGCCGTCGGACGTCAAACCGAACCGCCGTCCAATCGCCTTCGAGCGTCTTTCATTCGCGGCGCGCTCGCGTGGTTTCCCTTATCCTTGCGCCTATGCGCGCGACCCCGGTGGGTCGCGCCCTGTTTTTTCCGGAGAATTGAACAATGGGCAAACAAGCAATCGGTGTGGTCGGTCTCGCGGTGATGGGGCGCAATCTGGCCTTGAATATCGAAAGCCGTGGCTATGCGGTGTCGGTCTACAACCGCAGCCGCGAGAAGACCGACGAACTGATCGCCGAATTTCCCGATCGCAAGCTCGTGCCGGCCCATACGCTCGAGGCGTTCGTCGCGTCGCTCGAGACGCCGCGGCGCATCCTCCTGATGGTGAAGGCGGGCGAAGCGACCGACGCGACGATCGCGGCGCTCAAGCCGCTGCTCGACAAGGGCGACGTGCTGATCGACGGCGGCAACACGCATTTCACCGACACGATTCGCCGCAACCAGGAGCTCGCGCAGGCGGGGCTGCATTTCATCGGCACGGGCGTGTCGGGGGGCGAGGAGGGCGCACTGCGCGGGCCGTCGATCATGCCGGGCGGCCAGCGCGACGCCTACGATCTCGTCGAGCCGATCCTCGAGCAGATCGCCGCGAAGGCGCCGGCGGACGGGGAGCCGTGCGTCGCGTACATGGGGCCGGACGGCGCGGGCCATTACGTGAAGATGGTCCACAACGGGATCGAGTACGGCGACATGCAACTGATCGCCGAGAGCTACGCGGTGCTCAAGCAGGTCGCGGGCCTGACGAACGACGAGCTGGGCGCGGTCTACGCCGAATGGAACCAGGGCGAACTCGACAGCTACCTGATCGAGATCACCGCGAAGATCTTCGGCAAGAAGGACGACGAAACGGGCGAGCATCTCGTCGACGTGATCCTCGACCGCGCCGCGCAGAAGGGCACCGGCAAGTGGACGAGCCAGAACGCGCTCGACCTCGGCGTGCCGTTGCCGCTCATCACCGAATCGGTGTTCGCGCGCGTGCTGTCGTCGCTGAAGGCGCAGCGCGTCGCGGCGAGCGAGGTGTTGAGCGGGCCGTCGCCCGCGCCGCTCGAAGGCGATCGCGCCGCGTTCGTCGAGTCGGTGCGCCGCGCGCTGTATCTGTCGAAGGTGATCTCGTACGCGCAGGGCTTCGCGCAGCTCGATACGGCGTCGAAGGAATACGGCTGGAACCTCGATCTCGGCACGATCGCGAAGATCTTCCGCGCGGGCTGCATTATCCGCGCGCGTTTCCTGCAGAAGATCACCGATGCGTATGCGAAGAACGCCGCGCTCGCGAACCTGCTGCTCGACCCGTATTTCCAGGACATCGCGGCGAACTATCAGTCCGCGCTGCGCGACGTCGTGATCGCCGCGGTGAAGGCGGGCGTGCCCGTGCCGGCGTTCGCGTCGGCGGTCGCGTACTTCGACAGCTACCGGTCCGCGCGCCTGCCCGCGAACCTCGTGCAGGCGCAGCGCGATTTCTTCGGCGCGCATACGTTCGAGCGCACGGACAAGCCGGGCAGTTTCCACGCGAGTTGGGCCGAGTGACCGCCGAGCGCGGCAATTGTTGCGCTCACCTACGTTATTAGTAGGGTTTTTCTAGGGATGTAACGGCGATTGTTATCGGTCGCGAAACAGTGTTTTCGTTGATACATGGTTTTCCCTAGGTGCCGCCGTGACTAGACTGTGATCAATCGCTGCTCGCATGGTGCTTGCGGCGAAGCAAAAAATCACGGAGGTTTGATCATGAAATCGCTTATCGCTACCGTCGCAGTCGCCGCCGCGCTCGCCGTTCCGGCCGTTTCGTTCGCCCAGCAATCGAATGGCCCGGTGACCCGCGCGCAAGTCAGGGCCGAGCTCATCCAGCTCGAGCAAGCAGGCTACAACCCGGCTTCCGACCGCGTGAACTACCCCGAGGAAATCCAGGCCGCCGAAGCCAAGATCCACGGCCAGCAAAACGTCGCCGCGCAAGCCGATACGAGCGGCTACGGCGCGCAGCCGACGGCCGCGGCCGAATCGGGCTCGCCGAACAAGGTCAAGCGCATCGCCGACGGCGCTCCGGTCTACAAGGGGCGTTGAGCGGCGCGGCCGACCGTCGCGCGTCGCGGAACGCGAGCGCGGCGCGCGCCCATTCGCCTCGCAGTCCATTCAGCCCGTGCGTTCCATTCATTGGAACGCGCGGGCTGAGTCTTTTGGGGCCCTGTCGGGACGGCGGCGCGTGCGTTGCGGCCGATCCCGGTCGCGCGCGCCGGTCGCACGCGGGGCGAACCCGCCGATGTCGTTCTCTCTCGCGCGGTAGGCCGCTCAGGGCACGCGGAGGCGGAATCGGCCGGCCGGCCATCGAACGTCGCGTTTCGGCGCTGCATTGCCGCTCGAAGCCGGCGGGCGCGCACGTCCCGCTCCGCCTTCGCCGATCGGCCGATCCCCGGCAACTTACGTTCGCGATGCCGGGCGAGTTACTATCCGTCCGGCATGGTGCCGCGCGATCGTCGCGCCGGCCGCCGCGACACCACGGGAATGTCCATGAAGATTGTCCGCAGCAAGAGCTTCACCGCGTCGCGCGCGTGGGGCGCCGTCGACATCGCCAATATGCGCGGCATCACGACTCGCCTGCATTGGACGGATCAGCCGTACAAGTGGCATGTCAACGATGGCGAGGAGGTGTTCGTCGTCCTCGACGGCCGCGTCGAGATGCGCTATCGCGACGCCGGCGTCGAGCGCTCGGCCGTTCTCGAGGCGGGCGACATCTTTTTTGCATCGGTAGGGACGGAACATGTCGCGTGCCCGCTCGGCGAGGCCCGGATTCTCGTCGTCGAAACCGAAGGCAGCGTTTGAGGTCCGATCGGAATGGCCGCGGTTCGCGATGCGTTGACCGGCCCAGGCGGTTCATCGGGCTGGGCGCGGCCCGCGGTGGCCGGTTCGCGACGCGCGGCCAGGCCCTCGTGCCGCATCGCGCGGCCGGTGACATGACATGCCTGCCCCTGGCGCGCCTCGTCCCGACGGGTTTCGGGCCTGACGCAGCCGAATCGGTGCGCCGCGGCCCGACGTTGTCGGGCCGATCGCGCACGAAAGTCCCGGCGGCGGTGAGCATGCCGCCGCCGCGCAGTGAATTGATGGAGGTACGCTTGAGAAGCATTCTGTTCGTCCAACGCGCGGGCATCGGCCGGACGGTGCGCGCGGCGCTCGTCGCGGCAGGCGCCGCGCTCGTCGGCGGTTGCACGGTGACGCCGTGGACCGACTCCTGGCAGCCGACGCACGTGCCGTCGCAGCCGGCGCCGCGCGCGTCGTCCGGCGTGCCGGCCGGCTATTACCGCGTGAATTCGGGCGATACGCTGGCGAGCATCGCGTCCGCGTTCGGCCAGCGCACGCTCGATATCGCGAGTTGGAACCACATGGCGCCAACCGACATGGTGATGCCCGGCCAAGTGCTGCGCGTCGCGCCGCCGCCGAGCACGGCGACGTTCGCGCCGCCGCCTGCCGCCGAGCCGCAGCCGGAGGCGGCCGCCTCGGCGCTCGCGTGGCCCGCGCACGGCACCGTGACGACGCCGTTCGGCGCCGGCAGGAATCATGGGATCGTGATCACGTCGACGGGCGGCGACCGCACGGTGCGCGCCGCCGCGCCCGGCCGCGTCGTCTACGCGGGCACGGGCGTCGCCGCATATGGCCCGCTCGTGATCCTGAAACACGAGAACGGCCTCATCACCGCGTACGGCCACAACGAGAAACTGCTCGTCAACGAAGGCGATGCGGTGAGCGCGGGGCAGCCGGTTGCCGAGATGGCCACCGACGCGAGCGGCCGCTCGACCTTCGAATTCGAGGTGCGGCGTAACGGCAAGGCCGTCGATCCGCTCGGCCTGCTGCCGCGCAACGGTTCCTGAGCGGCGTTCCGCGCCGCCTGTCTCGCCCGATGCGCGGCTGCGCAGCGCGCTCGCCGCGACACACTACGCCATGCCACGTCATGCCGCGGTGCCGAGCCGTCCGGCGCCCGCGCGCGCGGCGCCGCCGCCGTCAAGCGTGCTCGGCCTGCGGCGCGGGCGCGCCGGTTCGGTTGCCGAGCAGCACGATCAGCGCGGCGAAGCCGATGCTGCCCGCCGCGATCGCGCCGCTGTACGCGGCGACCATCAGATAGCCGTGCGCGCGCGGATCGACGAACGGATAGGGATACCAGTCGATCAGCGCGCCGCGCACGAGCGTATAGCCGAGGTATGCGACCGGAAACGCCAGCCACCGCGCGAGCTGCGACCAATCGATCCGCACGCGCGGCGCGACGTACAGCCAGTCGAGAAACACCGCGATCGGTATGACTCGATGCAATATCCAGTTCGTATAATAAGGCGTCGCATGATGCACCGCGTCCAGATGCGCGAGCAGCAGCTCGTAGACGATGCCCGTGATCGCCATGTACAGCACGACGGCGCCGCGCGCGGATTCGTATCGTCGCGACGGCGGCTTGGTGGCGAGCCATAGGCCCGCAAGCAGCACGATCGCCGTGTACAGGCTGCTGAGTTGCGTGAAGTAGCTGAGGAAGTTGTCGAGCCGGAAGGTCGGCGCGTTCCATCGGCGCGCGATGCTGTGGCAGGTCGCGGAAAGGATCAGTCCGCAGCCGACCAGTCTGTAGGCTGCGACAAAAGCGGCTTTCTGCATGATGGGGCCTTGCGTGTAGCGATGAAGCGGGCGTCGTGGCGGACGTCTGCCCGACTGCTCGAATATTGATTCGAGAATAGTTCAAGCATCGCCGAGCCGACATGCGGCTCTACCCGAGCCCGCCCGCATGCGCGGCCGCGCGCCGCGATCCTGCGGAAACTTGATCGGGCCACGGGGCCCGCCCATCGCGCGTCATTACAATTCGATAACGTCGCGTGCGGCACCGCGCGCGATACGGTGGTTCCCTTCAATACGAACGAGACTGATCATGAATCGTATCCTCGCCGGGCAGGAGCGCTACAACCGTCCCGCCGTCTTCTTCCATTGGGCGATCTTCCTGCTCGTCGCGCTCGCGTATCTCGCGATCGAAGTGCGCGGCCCGAAAGGGACCGACAGCCGGGTGTTCTGGTCGAATGTCCATTACCTTGCCGGCTCGCTGGTGCTCGCGCTGGCGGTGCTGCGGATCGTCTGGCGCTTCGCGGGCGGCGCGCCGCGCGAGCTGCCGCAGCCGGCGTGGCTCGCGCTGTTCGCGAAGCTCGCGCATCTCGCGCTGTACGCATTCATCGTCGCGCAGCCGCTGCTCGGCATCATGACGCTGAACTTCGGCGGCAAGCCGGTGACGCTCGCGGGAATCGACTGGTCGTTCACGCTGTTCGCGCCGAATGCGGCGCTGCGCTCGACGGTCAAGGAAGCGCACGAATTGATCGGCAACGTGTTCTATTACGTGATCGGGCTGCACGCGCTCGCCGCGCTCTGGCATCACTTCGTGAAGCGGGACGCGACGCTGCGCCGGATGACGTTCTGACGCGCCCGGCGGCCGCGGCGCGCATCGTTGCGAATGCAACGATGCGCGTGCGCGGGCCGTGCGCGCACCGCCGGCCCCGCGACCGTTTCACGCTACCCAAGCCAGCCAACATTCTGTAACATTCGGGCGGCATTACATTCCCTTTACGCCATCCCGCACCATGCCCAACCGATTCCGCAAACTGACTGCCTGGCTGGGCATGCTTGCGATCGCGTTGGCGATCGTCGCGCCGCTCGTCTCGCAGGCGAGTGCGCGGTCCGCCGCGCCGTCTTCCGGCGCGGTGATCTGCGGGGACGAGCACCGCGCGCAGCCGGCCGAGGCGGGCATCGCGCACGACGGCCCCGTGCACGACGGCGTCGCGCATCACGCGTTGCATCTCGACGCGTGCGGCTACTGCGCGTTCTTCGCGCACAGCCCGGCGATCGGCGCGGCCGCGCCGTCGCTCTTCGCCATTCATGTCGCGGCCGTCGCGCCGCCCATTCCCTCCGGGGCCGCCGCGCCCTCGCTCGAGCGCCACACGCACGCTTATCCGCGCGCGCCGCCGACAGACGCCTGAACGTCCGATTTCATTTCCGTTCATGCCGTCCCCGCCTCCGTTCGATCCGACGATCGCGCGGAAGGGGCGTCTTTCGAGTTGCGATTCATGACATCCACATTCCTGCGTCACGCGCCCGCCGCGCGTGAAGGCCACGCGCGCCGCCGGCGGCGCGCGATCACGCTTACCGTTCCCGCGCTCGCCGCGGGCGCCTTTCACCTCGCGCCGGCCGTCGCGCAGACGAGCGAGGCCGTGCACGGCCACGGCACGCTCGGCGCGTCCGGCGTAGCGAGCCGCGCCGAGACCGACGCGGCGAGCGCCAAATCGGACGGCGCGGTTCGCGAAGCGGCGAGCCGCACGGCAACCGGCGCCGCGCCGGACGCCACGACGCTGCCGACGATCGAAATCGTCGCGGCGCCCGAATCGACGCCGCTCGTCGTCGTCACCGATCCGAAGACGCCGCGCCAGCCGCTGCCCGCGAGCGACGGCGCCGATTATCTGAAGACGATTCCCGGCTTCGCGTCGATCCGCAGCGGCGGCACGAACGGCGACCCGGTGCTGCGCGGGATGTTCGGCTCGCGGCTGAACATTCTCGCGAACGGCATGCCGACGCTCGGTGCGTGTCCCGGCCGGATGGACGCGCCGACGTCGTACATCGCGTCCGAGAGCTACGACAAGGTGACGCTCGTCAAGGGGCCGCAGACCGTGCTGTACGGGCCGAGCGCATCGGCGGGCACGGTGCTGTTCGAGCGCGTGACGCCGCGCTTCAAGACGCCGGGCATGCGCTTTGACGGCAGCGTCGTCGGCGGCTCGTTCGGGCGCAACGATCAGAACGTCGACGTGACGGCCGGCACGCCCGACTTCTACGGGCGCGTGAGCGCGAACCATGCGCACTCGCAGGACTACGAGGACGGCAACGGCCGCACGGTGCCGTCGCAATGGGACAAGTGGAACGCGGATGCGGCGCTCGGCTGGACGCCCGACGACAACACGCGGCTCGAGCTGACGGCAGGCACGGGCGACGGCTACGCGCGCTATGCGGGCCGCGGAATGGACGGCGCGCATTTCCGGCGCGAGACGTTCGGTCTGAAGTTCGACAAGAAGCACATCGGCGACGTGCTCGATCGCATCGAGGCGCAGGTCTTCTACAACGAAGCCGATCACGTGATGGACAACTACACGTTGCGGATGCCCGATCCGACGAGCAGCATGCCGATGCGCATGGCCTCCGAAGTGCGCCGCCGCACGCTCGGCGCGCGCGTCGCGGCGACGCTGCGCTTGACCGACGCGTTCAAGCTCGTGACGGGCGTCGATGCGCAGTCGAACCGCCTCGACTCGCGCTCGGCGATGGGGATGCAGAACTACGGCGACAAGCCGTGGAATCCGCAGGCGAACATGTGGAACGCGGGCGCGTTCGGCGAGCTGACCTGGTATGCGAGCGATGCGTCGCGCGTGATCGGCGGCGCGCGGATCGACTATGCGGCCGCGCGCGACAAGCGCGCGACGACGGGCGGCATGAAGATGAGCATGCGCAATCCGACGTTCGACGATCTCCGCTCGCGCGTGCTGCCGAGCGGCTTCGTGCGCTACGAGCGTGATCTCGCGTCGCTGCCCGTCACGTGGTACGCGGGCATCGGCCATGCGCAGCGCTTCCCTGATTACTGGGAGCTGTTCTCCGCCAAGCGCGGCCCGAACGGTTCGATCAACGCGTTCTCCGCGATCAAGCCCGAGAAGACGACGCAGCTCGACATCGGCGCGCAGTACAAGAGCGACAAGCTCGACGCCTGGGTGTCCGCCTATGCGGGCTACGTGCAGGACTTCATCCTGTTCGACTATGCGACGGGCCCGATGGGACAGATCACGCGGGCGACGAACGTCAACGCGCAGATCATGGGCGGTGAGGTGGGCGCGTCGTGGCGTCCGCTCGCGCCGTGGCGCTTCGAAGGGTCGCTCGCGTATGCGTGGGGGCGCAACGTGCAAAGCGGTGCGCCGCTGCCGCAGATGCCGCCGCTCGAGGCACGCTTCGGCGTCGAGTACACTCGCGGGCCGTGGTCGGCGGGCGGGCTGTGGCGGGTCGTTGCGCCGCAGCATCGCTACGCGCTGAACGAGGGCAACGTCGTCGGCAAGGACTTCGGTCCGAGCGCCGGTTTCGGCGTGCTGTCGCTGCACGCGCAGTACAACGTGAGCAAGACGGTGCAGATCTCGGTCGGCGTCGACAACGTGCTCGACAAGACTTATGCGGAGCACCTGAACCTCGCGGGCAACGCCGGTTTCGGCTATCCGGCGAATCTGCCTGTCACCGAACCCGGCCGCACCGCGTGGGTTCGTTTGAGCACCAAGCTCTGATCCTTTCCGCGTTCTTCCTCCCCCGCATCGCAGTGCAGCATCCGCGATGCGGGCGGCCAACCCGCTTGACTCCCCTGCTTGCGTCAATCGATTAGAGAGCCGTGTCTAACCGACGGAAAATTTTCGTCGGGCGTGGTTCACTCCGTTAGCCGACTCAAGGGGCGCTTGTTTCAATCGTCAAAGATCGTCAACGCTTCAGGCAATGTTTTTGGGCCGTGCCGCCGGGTCGGCGTGCATGCCGCGTGTGCGGGCGACGCGAAACGTAGGTGTGCGAACAGAAGCAATATTCCCATCCGATACGATTCAAACAACAGGAGACGTACATGGCCAGAACGATGCGATCCAGGGCAGTGGCGGCGGCAGTCGCGTTCGCGGTGAGCGCGGCGCCCGCCGCGGGCATCGGGACTTTCCTCTCGCTTGCAGGCACGCAAGCCGCCGCCGCGGCGACGAGCGCCGTCGACAACTACGCGGCCACCCAATATCCGATCATCCTCGTGCACGGTCTGACCGGCACCGACAAATACGCGAACGTTCTCGAATACTGGTACGGCATCCGGGAAGACTTGCAGGCGCACGGCGCGCAGGTCTATGTCGCGAACCTGTCCGGCTTCCAGAGCGACGACGGGCCGAACGGACGCGGCGAACAGCTGCTCGCATACGTGCAGCAGGTGCTCGCCGCGACGGGCGCATCGAAGGTGAATCTGATCGGCCACAGCCAGGGCGGGCTGACCTCGCGCTACGTCGCGGCCGTCGCGCCGCAACTGGTCGCATCGGTGACGACGATCGGCACGCCGCATCGCGGTTCGGAGTTCGCGGACTTCGTGCAAACCGTGCTCGCGTACGATCCGACCGGCTTGTCGTCGACGGTGATCGCCGCGTTCGTCAATGTGTTCGGCATCCTGACGAGCAGCACCAACAACACGAACCAGGATGCGCTCGCCGCGCTGAAGACGCTGACGACTTCGCAGGCCGCGACGTACAACCAGAACTATCCGAGCGCGGGCCTCGGCGCGCCGGGCTCGTGCCAGACAGGGGCGCAGACCGAGACCGTAGGCGGCAACACGCATCTGCTGTATTCGTGGGGCGGCACGGCGATCCAGCCGACGCTGTCGATTCTCGGCGTGACGGGCGCGACCGACACGAGCACGATTCCCGTCGTCGATCCGGCGAACGTGCTCGATGCGTCGACGCTCGCGATGCTCGGCTCCGGCACCGTGATGATCAATCGCGGCTCCGGTGCGAACGACGGCCTCGTGTCGCGCTGCAGCTCGCTGTACGGCCAGGTGCTCGGCACGAGCTACAAGTGGACCACCTCGACGAGATCAACCAGTTGCTCGGCGTGCGCGGCGCGTACGCGGAGGATCCGGTCGCGGTGATCCGCACGCATGCGAACCGGTTGAAGACGCAGGGTGTGTGATCGATGAAGGGAGAAGGCAGCGTTGCGCGGCGCGTCGCGCTTTACTGTGTGGCCGGCGCTGTCGCGGCCGGCGCGGTGTGGTATGTCGTCGGCGCGCCGGCGAAGCGCGATGCGGGCGCGTCTCCCGCATCGCCCGAGCTCGCCGCGTCGGCGCCTGTCGCCGTCGCGGCGCGCGCCGATGCCGGCTCCGCGGCGAGCGGCCTGCCCGCGTCGCTGGCCGGTTCGTCGGCGCCGCGGCTGCCGCTCGACGCGCACGGCCATCTCGCGAAGGCGCGCGCGGTGCGCGATTTCTTCGACTATTGCCTGAGTGCGCAGAGCGAGCTGAGCGCGCAGGCGCTCGATGCGCTCGTCACGCGCGAGATCGCCGCGCAGCTCGACGGCACGCTCGCACAGGGCGAGGCGCTCGACGTCTGGAAACGCTATCGTGCGTATCTCGATCAGCTCGCGCAGTTGCCGGACGGCGGCGCGCCCGGCAACAAGCTCGATCTCGCGGCGCTGCAGCTCGCGCTCGATCAGCGCGCATCGATCGCGAGCCGCGCGCTCGGCGATTGGGCCGAGCCGTTTTTCGGCGCCGAGCAGCAGCGGCAGCGCTACGATCTCGCGCGGTTGAGAATCGTGCGCGACGCTTCGTTGACGGATGCGCAGAAGGCCGCGCGTCTCGCGGCGCTCGAGCAGCAACTGCCGCTCGACCAGCGCGCCGAGCAGGCGCGCGAGAAGCAGCAGAACGACGCCGTCGCGCGGATCGCGCAATTGCAGAAGTCCGGTGCGTCGCCCGACGAAATGCGCGCGCAGCTCGCGCAATCGCTGGGGCCGGAGGCGGCGGAGCGCGTCGCGAAGATGCAGCAGGCGAACGACGCGTGGCGCGCGAAATACGACGAATATGCGGCGCAGCGCGCGCAGATCGATGCGCAGCACCTCTCGCCGCAGGATCGCGACACGCAGATCGCGCAACTGCGGCAGCGCTATTTCACGCAGCCGGGCGAGGCGCTGCGCGCGGCGTCGCTCGATCGCGGCGGCGCGGCGACGCAGACGCAATAGCGGAGCGCATGTCCGATGCGCGCGGCAGGCGTGCGTGCGCGGCGCGTCGGCGTAACGAGCAGGCGTGTCGAACGCCGCGCGCATCGCGCGAATTGCATGCATCACGCGGCCCGTTGCTTCGCACGCCGATTCAGATGCGCTTCGATTATCTGCGCGAGCGTATCGAACGCGGGCGCGATGCGCTCGTTCGGCACGCATGCGTAGCCGAGCAGCAATCCCTCGCGCGCGGTATCCGCATGGTTGTAGTACGTCGTGAGCGGGCGCACGATCACCCCCGCGTCGAACGCGGTCTGCGTGATCGCCCGGTCGTCGCAGCCGTTCGGCAATCCGATCACGAGGTGCAGGCCCGCCTCGTCGCCCATCACCGGCAGCGCATCGCCGAAGCGCGCGTGGATCGCGTCGATCAGCAACTGGCGGCGCTCGCCGTACAGCGCGCGCATCCGGCGCACGTGCGACGTCAGATAGCCGTCCATGATGAATTCGGCGAGCACCGCCTGCTGCATCAGTTGCCCTTCGCGATACAGCTCCGACAGCCCGGTCCGGAAGGTCTCGACGAGGTGCTCGGGCACGACCATGTAGCCGAGGCGCAGGCTCGGGAACAGCATCTTGCCGAGACTGCCGACGTAGATCACGCGGCCCGCGTCGTCGAGCCCCTGTAGCGACGCGAGCGGACGGCTGCCGTAGCGGAACTCGCTGTCGTAGTCGTCTTCGATGATCCAGCATTGATGCTGCCGCGCATATTCGAGCAGCATCCGGCGCCGCGCGAGGCTCATCACCATGCCGAGCGGATATTGATGCGACGGCGTGACGAGCACGAGCCGCGGCGGGCGCTTCAGGTCCTGCGCGCGCGGCGCGAGCCCTTCCTGATCGACGGGCACGGGCGCGAGTGCGAGCCCCGCCGCCTGCAGTACGCTGCGCACGCCCCAGTAGCACGGCTCCTCGACCCACGCGCGATCGCCGACGTCGGCGAGCAGGCGCACCGACAGGTCGATCGACTGATGAATGCCCGTCGTGATGATGATCTGATCGGGCGAGCATTTGACCGAGCGCGCGACGCGCAGGTAGTCGGACAGCGCGCGCCGCAACGGCCGGTAGCCGCCGCCCGGCGCATAGGTCAGCAGCTCCGGATTCGCTTCCTTCCACAGCCGCGCCTGCAGGCGGCTCCATGTACGCGTCGGAAACTCGGACACGTCGGGCACGCCCGGCATGAACGCGCCCCACTGGCGGCGCGACACGCCCGCATGCCGGATCAGTTGCGCGCCGCGCGCCGACAGCGCGCCGTGCGCGCGCTGCTGCGCGTCGCGCGTTTCGTCTGACGGATGCGCGGGCGCGCCGGTTTGCGCGCGCATCGCCGCTGCATCGGGGCGCGTGTCGGCGACGTAGGTGCCGCTGCCCGTCGTCGTCAGCACGTAGCCTTCCGTCGTCAGTTGGTCGTACACGTGCAGCACGGTGTTGCGCGCGATCGCGAGATCGGTGGCGAGCGTGCGCGAGCTCGGCAGCTTCGTGCCGGGCGTGAGCTCCCCCGAGAGGATCGCCTGCTGCATCAGCCGCAGCAGTTGCCGGTACATCGGCTCGGCCGAGTGCCGCTCGAGTCGCGCGGCAAGCCAGTCGGAGAGGATCACGGTGTCCAAAGTGGTTCTACCGGAAATATTGAAATGGTTCCCTATTGTAGAACCGTGCGCGCCGTATAGTGAATCGCATCTCGCAATATCGAGCCAAGACGAAAAGGGGACGGGACGATGAAGACCGATGATGCGATCGTCAGCTTTCGCGGCGTGCGCAAGACTTACGACGGCGAGACGCTCGTCGTCAAGGCGCTGGATCTGGATATCCGGCGCGGCGAATTCCTGACGCTGCTCGGGCCGTCCGGCTCAGGCAAGACCACTTGCCTGATGATGCTCGCGGGCTTCGAATTCCCGACGGGCGGCGAGATTCGCCTGGACGGCGAACTGCTGAACAACGTGCCGCCGCACAAGCGCAACATCGGCATGGTGTTTCAAAACTATGCGCTCTTTCCCCATCTGAGCGTCGAGCAGAACGTCGACTATCCGCTGAACGTGCGGCGGATGCCCGCCGCGGAACGCGCCGCGCGCGTCGCGGCGGCGCTGGCGATGGTGCAGATGGAGCGCTTCGCGAAGCGCTATCCGGCGCAACTCTCGGGCGGGCAGCAGCAGCGCATCGCGCTCGCGCGCGCACTCGTGTTCGAGCCGAAGCTCGTGCTGATGCACGAGCCGCTCGGCGCGCTCGACAAGCAGTTGCGCGAACACATGCAGTACGAACTGAAGGCGTTGCACGAAAAGCTCGGCCTGACCTTCGTCTACGTGACGCACGATCAGGGCGAGGCGCTGACGATGTCCGATCGCGTCGCGGTGTTCGACAAGGGCATCGTGCAACAGCTCGACACCGTCGATCGGCTGTACGAATCACCGTGCAACGAGTTCGTCGCGAATTTCATCGGCGACAGCAATCGGTTGCGCGGCACCGTCGCGAGCGTGCACGGCGAGTTTTGCGAATTCCGGCTCGAAGACGGCACGCGCCTCGTCGGCCTGAACGCGGGCAACGCGCAAGCGGGCGCGTCGGGCGTCGCCTGCATTCGTCCCGAGCGGATGAGCGTCGCGCCGGGCAGCGGCCGCGCGGCGAACGGCGCGGCGAACGCGCTAGCCGGCGAAGCGCGCAGCCTCATCTACTTCGGCGATCACGTGCGGATGCGCTGCGCGTTGCCCGGGCAGGACGAATGCTTCGTCAAGGTGCCGCTCGGCACCGGCGCGCTCGATGCGTTCGCGCCCGGCGTGCCGATCTCGCTCGAGTTCCAGCCCGAGCATCTGCGGGTCTTCGCATGAACGCGAAGCCGCGCGTGGCGCGCCGCGCTTCGTATAACCACCACGCTTCATCATCCGTCACGAGAGGAAACATCATGCACCACACGTTCAACACGCCGCGCCGCGCGGTTGCGCTGCTGTCGCTCGCCGCGTTCTGCGCGACGGCCGGCGCGGCCGAGCTGACCGTCGTCAATTTCGGCGGCGCGAACGGCGACGCGCAGAAGGCCGCGTTCAACCAGCCGTTCGAGAAGGCGACCGGCAACAAGGTGACGGCCGTCGAATACAACGGCGAGCAGGCGAAAGTGAAGGCGATGGTCGAGGCGAAGCACGTGAACTGGGACGTCGTCGAAGTCGAGTCGGGCGACCTGAACCGCGGCTGCGACGAAGGCCTGTACGAGAAACTCGACTGGGCGAAGATCGCGAAGAAGTCCGATCTGATTGCCGAATCGCCGCAAACCTGCGGCGTCGGTTTCTTCGTGTGGTCGACCGCGCTTGCATACGACGCGGACAAGCTCAAGCGCGCGCCCGCCGGCTGGGCCGATTTCTGGGACGTGAAGAAATTCCCGGGCAAGCGCGGGATGCACAAGGGCGCGCGCTACAACCTCGAGTTCGCGCTGATGGCGGACGGCGTCGCGCCGAAGGACGTCTACAAGGTGCTCGCGACGAAGGCGGGCCAGGATCGCGCATTCAAGAAGCTTGACGAGCTGAAGCCGAACATCCAGTGGTGGGAAGCGGGCGCGCAGCCGCCGCAGTTCCTCGTCGCGGGCGACGTCGTGATGTCGACCGCGTACAACGGCCGCATCAGCGCCGCGCAGAAGGAAGGCAAGAACCTGAAGGTGGTGTGGAGCGGCAGCATCTACGATCTGGACTACTGGGCGATTCCGAAGGGCACGCCGAACAAGGCGCTCGCCGAGAAGTACATCGCCTACACGCTGTCGTCGAAGCCGCAGCAGGATTACGCGCAACACATCGCGTACGGCCCCGCGAATGTCGCCGCGATCAAGGCGCTCGACGCGAAGACGCTCGCGAACCTGCCGAACTCGCCGGCCAACGGCAAGAACGCGGTGCTGCAGAACATCACGTTCTGGACCGATCACGGCGACGAGCTCGAGCAGCGCTTTGCGGCATGGGCGTCGAAGTGACGGCCGCGTGAGCCGGTGAAGCAAACGGCCGCGCGCGCCGTGGCGGCGTGCGCGACGTTCCTCCGAACGGCGTTTCGGCCGGAGACAACCGTTGAATACGATGACGATCGCTACGCAGTCGGCGCCGCCGACTCAATCGCTCAGGCGTGAACTGAAAGCGGCCGAGGCCAGGCGGCGCACGATGGCGCTGCTGCTCGTCGCGCCGCTCGCGATATTCCTGCTGCTCGTGTTCGTCGTGCCGATCGGCGCGTTGCTCACGCGCGCGGTGCAGAATCCCGAGATCGCGACCGCGCTGCCGCGCACCGTGGCCGCGCTGTCGAACTGGGACCGCAAGGCGGCGCCCGCCGACGCGGCGTACGCGGCGCTCGCCGCCGATCTCACGCAGATCGCCGACGGCGAGGCGATGGGCGCGCTCGCGCGACGCCTGAACACCGAGATACCCGGCTATCGGTCGCTCGTCGCGAAGACCGCGCGCGCGATGCCGCTGACGGGCGACGCGAACGCGCCGCTCGCGCCGGCGCAGACGCGTGCGAAGCTGATCGAGCTCGACGAGCGCTGGGGCGACGCCGCGTACTGGCAGGCGATCGCGAAGAACGGCGGCCGCTATTCGCCGTTCTACCTGCTCGCGGCGCTCGATCACAAGCAGGACGGTTTCGGCAGCATCGTGCCCGCCGATCCCGATCAATCGATCTACCTCGCGGTGTTCGGCCGCACGCTGCTGATCGGCTTCGCGGTCACGCTGTTCGCGCTCGCGCTCGGCTATCCGCTCGCGTACTGGATCTCGACGCTGCCCGAGCGGCGCGCGAATCTCGCGATGATCCTCGTGCTGATTCCGTTCTGGACGTCGGTGCTCGTGCGCGTCGCCGCCTGGATCGTGCTGCTGCAAAGCGAAGGGCTCGTCAATCGCGCGCTGATCGACACCGGACTGATTTCGCAGCCGCTCGCGCTGTTGTTCAATCGCGTCGGCGTCTACATCTCGATGACGCACATCCTGCTGCCGTTCATGATCCTGCCGCTCTACAGCGTGATGAAATCGATTCCGCCGAGCTATCAGCGCGCGGCGGTGTCGCTCGGCAGCCATCCGTTCGCGGCGTTCTGGCGCGTGTACGTGCCGCAGACCTATCCGGGCGTCGGCGCGGGCGCGCTGCTCGTCTTCATTCTCGCGATCGGCTACTACATCACGCCCGCGTTGCTCGGCGGTCCGAACGATCAGATGGTCAGCTACTACGTTGCGTACTTCACGAACGTGACGATCAACTGGGGCATGGCGTGTGCGCTCGGCGGCCTGCTGCTCGCCGCGACGCTCGTGCTGTATGCGATCTACGGCCGCTTTACGCGCTCGCAATTGAGCCTCGGCTGAATGAGCGCCGAGCGAACAGGGGAAACGAACATGAAACTGCTGGCGAAGCCGCTCTTCGCGCCGCACATGTCGGGGCTCGAGCGCGCCTGGTATTTCGCGCTGCGCGGCCTCGTCGTGCTGACGCTCTTGTATCTGATCCTGCCCGTGCTCGCGATCGTGCCGCTGTCGTTCTCGTCGAGCACGTTCCTCGTCTATCCGATTCCGGGCTTCTCGATGCGCTGGTACGAGAACCTGCTCGCGTCCGACGAGTGGCGGATGGCCGCGAAGAACAGCTTCATCGTCGCACCCGCCGCGACGCTCGTCGCGACCGTGCTCGGCACGCTCGCCGCGATCGGCCTCACGAAGAGCGATTTCCGCGGCAAGGGGCTGCTGATGGCGGTGCTGCTCTCGCCGATGATCGTGCCCGTCGTCGTCGTGGGCGTCGGCATGTATCTGTTCTTCGCGCCGCTCGGGCTTGCGAACACCTACACGGGGCTCATCTGCGCGCACGCGGCTTCGTCGTGACGACGGTCGCCGCGACGCTGCAGGGCTTCAATCAGAATCTCGTGCGCGCGAGCCTGTCGCTCGGCGCGAACCCGGTGACGACGTTCTTCCGCGTGACGCTGCCCGTGATCGCGCCGGGCGTGATGTCGGGCGCGCTGTTCGCGTTCGCGACGTCGTTCGACGAAGTGGTCGTCACGCTGTTTCTCGCCGGCGCCGATCAGACGACGCTGCCGCGCCAGATGTTCACCGGCATTCGCGAGAACATCAGCCCGACGATCGCCGCGCTCGCGACGATCCTGATCGTGTTCTCGACGTGTCTGCTGCTCGCGCTCGAATGGCTGCGCGGACGCCATGCGAAGCGCGCGGTAAGCTGATGCGTCGGCCGCGCGCGGCGCGTCCTCCGTACGCGCCGCGTTGCGCCGGCCGCTTGCCGCCACCGCTTGCCGCTGTCGCGCTATGCGCGCCCGTTCAATTGAAGCCGCCCGACTGGATCAACTGATTCAGGTTCGAGATGTTGATGCTGCCCCAGCCGGTCGGGTAGTCCCAGCCGGTCGATGCCTTGTAGCCGTATCCCGAATAGCCGTTGTTGCCCGACGTGACGTCGTAGCGCACGAGTGACGCGTGGGTCGGAATCGAGTGGTAGAAGCGCGCGGCCGGGAAGCCGAGACCCGTGCCGTTCGCCGACAGGAGCCGCGCCCAGAAGCCCGTGAAAATCGGCGCCGACAGGCTCGTGCCGCCGATCTGCTGCAACTGGCCGTAATTGTAGATATACGCGCCCGTGCTTTGCGCGGCGTCGAACGATATGTCCGGCAGCTTGCGATGGCTGCCCGACTGCCATGACGGGTTCGGCAGGATCGTGCTGACGCCGCCGCCCGTCGCCCACAGCTTGCCGTTGCCGTCGTGACCTGCCCCCTTCGATAGGGCCAATGGGCTTCTAGCAAAGTCCCTTTAAACCAACTCCTGGAAAGCGGCAGGAGCGTCCGCGGTTGCCCGATGTTTCGCCGCAAACTCTGACGGCGCAAGGTAGTTCAGTGCGCTGTGCGGCCTTTGCTCGTTGTAGTCCTGACGCCATGCCGCGATGACTGCCCGAGCGTGCGCGAGCGTCGTGAACCAGTGCTCGTTAAGGCATTCGTCGCGGAACTTGCCGTTGAACGATTCGATGTACGCATTCTGCGTGGGCTTGCCCGCCTGAATCAACTTCAGCGTGACGCCGTTCGCATACGCCCACTGGTCAAGCGCGCGGCTCGTAAATTCGGGTCCCTGGTCTGTTCGCACCGCCTTGGGATAGCCACGGAAGCGAGCTGCACGGTCCAATGCCCGAGCGACATACAAACCTGAGATGCCATGGTCGACGACGATGTCGACAGCCTCTTTCGTGAAATCGTCGACGACGGTCAGGCACTTCACGCGCCGGCCGTTGGAAAGCGCATCCATCACGAAATCGATTGACCATACCTCGTTGGGTGCGCCCGGCAATGCCAGTTGCTCGCGCTCAATCATGACGCCGTGGCGCTTGCGACGGCGCCGCACAGCCAGCCCTGCCTCACGGTACAGGCGATAGATGCGCTTGTGATTGGCGTGCGTGCCTTCGCGTTCCACCAGGGCGTGCAGTCGGCGGTAGCCGAATCGACGACGTTCGTGCGCCAACTTCACCAGACGCGCCGCGAGCACCTCATTCTCGTGGTCCGGCTTCGCGTCGTAATGCAGCACGCTGCGAGAAAGCCCGACAAGCCGGCAGGCGCGGCGCTCGGAGATGTTGACCTTCTCCCGAATCGCCAACACTGCTTCGCGTTTGGCTTGCGGGCTCAGGGCTTTCCCTTGACGACAACCTTCAACGCTTCCATATCGAGCATTGCTTCGGCCAGCAGTTTCTTCAGTCGGGCATTCTCCACCTCGAGGCCCTTGAGCCGGCGGGCTTCCGAGACTTCCATGCCGCCGAACTTCGCGCGCCAGGTGTAGAACGACGCGTCACTGAACCCATGCTTCCTGCACAGTTCCTTGACCGGCATACCGGCCTCGGCTTCCTTCAGAAACCCGATGATTTGCTGTTCCGTAAAGCGCTTCTTCATGTTCGTCTTCTTCTCCGAAAACGAACTTTACTAGACTCCGGCTGGCCCTGTTTGTAGGGGGCAGGTCAGTACGGCTCGCAGAAGAAGGTCGAGCTGCCGTTCGTCGCGGGCGTGATGGCGGACCTGTCGGGCGACAACGTCGAGCCGCTCGGCCCGGTCGAGGATCGGCGCTTTCAGGAGATCGACGTCGAGAACTTCGATGAGCGCATGGCGCAGATCGCGCCGTCGCTGAGCTATCACGTGAAGAACGTGCTGACCAACGACGGCACGCTGATTCCGATCGATCTGACGTTCACGTCGATGGAATCGTTCGAGCCGGCGGACGTCGTCAAGCGCATTCCCGAGCTGTCGACGCTGCTCGAGGCGCGCAACCGGCTGAAGGAGCTGCTGACCTACATGGACGGCAAGGCGGCAGCCGAGGACGTGATCCAGGAATTGTTGAAGAGCCCGCAGTGGGCGAACGAGGCCGACGCGGCGGAGCAATCCGGCGGCGCCGGCGAGGGTGGAGACCATCAACCGGAAGAGGGTGCGAAATGAGTATGCAGCAGCTTGAATCGTCTGCCGAGAAGGTGGTCGTCGATCAGAACAACGTCAACGAGGATCTGAAGGACATCCTGCGCCGCTCGTTCCGGCCGCGCACCAACGAGGCGGCCGAGGCGGTGCAGAACGCGGTCGAGACGCTGCTCACGTATGCGCGGCGCAGCCGGGTCGTGGTTCGTGAGGATGTCGCGCAGACGATCGAGCAGCTGGTTGCCGAGCTCGACAAGAAGATCTCCGAGCAACTGACGCTCGTGCTGCACAACAAGCGCTTTCAGAGCCTCGAAGGCGCGTGGCGCGGATTGCACTACCTCGTGTCGAACACCGATACGAGCGAGAACCTGAAGATCCGCTACCTGAACATCTCGAAAGCGGATCTCGGCAAGACGCTGCGGCGCTTCAAGGGCGTCGTGTGGGATCAGAGTCCGATTTTCAAGATGATCTACGAGCAGGAGTACGGCCAGTTCGGCGGCGAGCCGTTCGGCTGCCTGATCGGCGACTTCTATTTCGACCACAGCATGCAGGACGTGTCGATCCTCACCGAGATGTCGAAGATCTCGGCGGCCGCTCACGCGCCGTTCATCGCGGCTGCCGCGCCCGGCCTGCTGCAGATGGACGACTGGAGCGAGCTGTCGAACCCGCGCGACGTGTCGAAGATCTTCACGGCGACCGAGTATGCGTTCTGGCGGCGCCTGCGCGAGAGCAACGACTCGCGCTACCTCGCGCTCACGCTGCCGCGCTTCCTCGCGCGTGTGCCGTATGGTCCGAAGACGCAGCCCGTCGAAGAGTTCGGCTTCGAGGAGAAGGTCGATCCGAACCGCGCGGAGGATTTCTGCTGGGCGAACTCCGCGTATGCGATGGGCGCGAACATCACGCGCGCGTTCAAGACCTACGGCTGGTGCACGAAGATTCGCGGCGTCGAGTCGGGCGGCGCGGTCGAGGTGCTGCCGAAGTTCGTGCTGCCGTCGCAGGATCGCGAAGTCGATCTGCATTGCCCGACCGAGATCGCGATCTCGGACCGCCGCGAGCACGAATTGTCCGAGTCGGGCCTGATGCCGCTCGTGTATCGGAAGAATTCGGATACGGCCGCGTTCATCGGCGCGAAGACCGTGCATCGTCCGGCGATCTACGAGGACGACGACGCGACCGCGAACTCGAACCTGTCGTCGCGGCTGCCGTACATCTTCGCGACCTGCCGTTTCGCGCATTACCTGAAGTGCATCGTGCGCGACAAGATCGGTTCGTTCAAGTCGGCCGAGGACACGCAGCGCTGGCTCAACGACTGGCTGATGAACTACGTGGACGGCGACCCGAGCATCTCGAGCGAGGTGACGAAGTCGCAGCGTCCGCTGTCGGCGGCGGAGGTGGTCGTCGACGAGATTCCGGAAAACCCCGGCTACTATCGCGCGCAGTTCTTCCTGCGCCCCCATTTCCAACTGGAGGGTTTGACCGTTTCTCTCCGGCTGGTTTCGAAGCTTCCGTCGACCAAGCACGAGGTGACGACCTGAGCCGCGACTCCCGGGCCGGTTGCGGTTTCGCTTAAAGAAGGAGGTGTTCGAGGCGCTGCGGGATGGAGTCGAACCGTTCCGCGGCAGATTCAACAGCGGTCTTTTCGATATGGTCTTGTTATAACTAATTAGGAGTTCATGGCATGGCAAATGCTTTGGTTGATTACTTCTTGCAGATCGATGGCGTCGAGGGTGAGTCGACCGATCAGCAATATCCCGGTCTGATCCAGATCCAGAGCTGGCAGTGGGCGGAAGAGAACTCGGGCCGCTGGGGCTTCGGCAGCGGCGGCGGCGCGGGCAAGGTCGAGATGAAGGACTTCGAGTTCCGCATGGTGTCGAACAAGGCGTCGCCGAAGCTGTTCCTGATGTGCGCGACGGGTGAGCACATCCAGAATGCGAAGCTGATCTGCCGCAAGTCGGGCAAGGGCCAGCAGGAGTTCCTGACGATCTCGTTCGCGAGCGGCCTCGTGTCGTCGTTCCGCACGCTCGGCAACATGCCGATCTCGCAGCTCGGTCACGCGAGCGGCGAAGTCGACGGCGTGCTGCCGACGGATCAGATCCGCATCAACTTCGTCCAGATCGAGTTCGAGTACCGCGAGCAGCGCAACGACGGCACGATGGGCGCCGTGATCAAGGCGGGCTACGACCTGAAGCAGAACGCGCCGATCTAACCCGTCGGAAGGTTCTGGTTTCCAGGCTTAACCTTGGGCAGTGTTGTGGCCTCGCGCCACAACACTCGGGAACACGCACGTGAGCGATCTTCAACTCTACAACAAGCTGTCGAAACGGATTCGTCGCCATTCGCTGCAAGAGGTCGTGGCCGACCACTTGGTCGATCTGATGAATCACGCGATCCGCGGTGCGCGCATGCGCATCGCGGACGACAGCCCGGCCGCGCATTCGGTGCTGAACTTCGGTTGTCCGCCGATGCAGATGGCCGGTGCGACGAAGATCAATCCGGTTCATGCGGCCGCGCATATCTGCGAGGTGATTCGCCGCTTCGAGCCGCGCGTGGACCCTGCCAGCACGGTGGTCAAGCCGCGCACGGAGAGCCGCAAGCGCCTCGCGCAGACGATTTATTTCGACGTGTCGATGAAGGCGCGCGAAGACGGAGCCGAACTCAGGGCGAGCCTCGCGCTCGACTATCTGAGTGGTTATTTCAGCCTGGCGGACGACCGATGAGCGACGAGCAGCGATGAACTTCCTCGATCACTACAACGACGAATTGCGCCAGTTGCGCGATGCGGGCGCACGCTTCTCCAAGGAGCACCCGCAGGTGGCCTCCGCGCTCGGGCTGCATCCGGATGCGGTCACCGATCCGTTCGTCGAGCGCCTGCTCGAGGGCGTCGCGTACCTGTCGGCGCGCGTGCAGAAGCGGCTCGATCGCGAGTGCGCGGAGTTCGCGCAGCAGGCGCTCGGGCGCATCTGCCCGCTCTACACGGCTTCGACGCCCGCGATCTCGACGTTCGCGTTCCATCCCGATCTCGGCTCGCCCGATGCGTTTCGCGGCAACACGCTGCCGCGCGGCTCGCTCATCGCCGCGCACCTGCCCGGGCGCAAGCTGCCGGTGATGTTCTCGACCGCGCGCGAGGTCACGCTGCTGCCGCTGCGTCTCGCATCGGTCGAGTGCAGCCGCAGCATCACCGGGCTGCCGTCGCTGCTCGCGCAGCGGCTCGCCTCGTCGCACGCGGTGCTGCGCTTCAGGTTCGAGATCGAGGGCGGCGCGTCGATCGCGGAGCTCGCGCGCGAGGACGACGGCTTCAAGCCGCTGCATCTGAGCGTGGCGGGCGATCTGCCGCGCGCATATGCGCTGCACCGCGCGCTGCTCGCCGACACCACCGCGTGGTACGCGCTCGTGTCGACGAACCGCGGTGACGAGGTGCTGCCGTTGCCGATGTCGGGCATCCGGCTGTCCGGCGTCGACGACGAGGAGGCGCTGCTGCCCGAGGCGTTCGGCGGGCTGCCCGGCCTGCGGCTGCTGCGCGAGTACTTCGCGCAGCCCACGCGGCTGCTCGGCGTCTACGTCGACGCGCTGGCGGCGATCGCCGCGAAGGCACCGTCCGCGCGCGCGTTCGATCTGTTCTTCGCGTTGCGCGACGCGCCGGGCGATCTGGTGGGCGACGTCGACGCGAGCCAGTTCCGCCTGTTCGCGACGCCGGCGATCAATCTGTATTCCAAACGTTTCGACCCGGTGCCGTACGACGCGAATCAGCCCGAGCAGTGGATTCCCGTCGACCGGATGCGGCCCGCCGCGCATCACCTGTGGGCGCTCACCGAGGTGTTCGTGTGCGAGACCAACGGTCGCGCGCACCGCGCGCGCTCGGTGCTCGAGACGGCGGGCTACGAAGGGCACGAAGGCTCGATCCGCTACGGCATGCGGCGCGAGGACGCGCTGCTCGTCGACGGCGTGCGGCGCGACCGGTTCGATCCGCTCGCGAGCCACGACCTGATCGCCGTCTCGATGGTCGACGACACGCTCGAGCCGGACGACGTCGCGACGATCACGGGCCGCGCGCTCGTGGCCGATCGCGACTGGCGCCCGAGCGCTCTGCTCGACGCCGAGCTGCAACTGCTCGATCCGACCGCGGTCAAGCGCATCGAGTGCCTGTGGCCGGCGAGCGCGCCGCGCGGCAAGCCGAGCATCGACGCGTGCTGGGAGGCGGTCTCGCACGTCGGGCGCAACCCGCTCGCGCTGCGCGCGTCGCAGCAGCAGGACGTGACGGCGCGCATCGTCGAGCAGTTGCTGCTCGCGATCGACAAGGACGACGCGCTCGATCGCCAGCGGCTCGAGAGCCTGCGCTCGGTCGTGCTGCGCTCGCGCTTCGTCGCGGCGGGGCGCGCCACGCCCACCGCGCTGGTGCGCGCGACACAGGTGGAGATCGACATCGCCGAATCGCTGCACGCCGATCGCGGCGGCTGGCTGTTCGGGCGGCTGCTCGCGCAGGCGCTCGCGGAGGCCGCCACGCTCAACGACGGCATCGAGATCGTGGTGCGCCTGGACGGCGAAGCGGCGAGCACGCACACGAACGTCGCCACGCGAGACGGGAGGCTCGCATGACGCCGCTCGAGCGCGTGAGCCGGGCGCTGACGCCGCGCCGCACGTTCTTCGAGCTGATGCGGCGCGTCGAGGCGCTGCAGCGCAGGCACGACGGGCGTTCGGCGCGCAAGCGCCGGATGCCGAAGTGGCTGCGCATCGAGCAGCCGGCGCAGATGCACTTCGCGAGCACGGAAGTCGAGCGCGTGCAGGTGACGCTCGCGCGCTTCGTCGAGGACGACGATCACCCGCAGGTCACGGTGGCGCAGCGCCATTTCGGGCTGTTCGCGCCGTACGGGCCGCTGCCGCTGCACGTGACCGAGCACGCGATGCAGGAGAAGCGCTTCGAGCGCAACGCCGCGTTCGAGCGCTTCGTAAACGTCGCGTGCGGCGATCTCGCGTGGCTGCATTACTCGGCGTGGTCGTCGATGCATCCGGTGCTCGGCTACGAGCGCGCGCGCAATCCGTTCGTCGAGCGCGTGACGGCGCTCGCCGATGCGTGCCGCGCGCAGCAGGACGACGGCGAGCCGTACGGGCGGCACGCGCTCGCATGCCGGCGCGCGTTTCCGGGCATCTACTGCGCGCCGCGCCGCTCGCTGGCCGATCTGCAGCGGCTGCTGCGCGCGTACTTCGGCGTGGCGCTGCAGGTCGTGCCGCGCCACGGGCGCTGGGTGCCGGTGCCGGCCGCGGCGAGCCATGCGCGGCGGCTCGGCGGCTGGCGGCTGGGCGCGCGGATCTGGGACGTGCAGCACTCGATCGAGATCGTGGTGGGGCCGATCGAGGCGGACGAGTTCTACCGGTGGCAACGCCGCGCGGCCGCCGTGATGGCGCTGTCGGCGGTCGTGACGGATTTCGTCGACGGACGGATTTACCCCGTCATCAAGGTTCAGGTGTGGACGCGCCCTGAACTCGCAGGAAGGGTTGGGTGCATGCGTGTCGGGGTCGACGCGTGGTCACGGCCGAATCGGGCGCTGCGCACCTTGACTGTCTTTGAATCTTTTCGGGACTAGACGTGAATCGCGAACGCATATTCAACTGTCTCGGCCGCACGACCTATGCGGCCCTTGTCGATGCGACGGCGCTGGGCCGATCGCGTCGGCACGCCTTCATCGATCTCGATCACTGGGCGCTGTGCCTGCTGTAGCGCGAGCAGAGCGATCTCGCGCGGCTGTTCGAGCTGTTCGGCAGCGATGCCGGCGAAGCGAAGCGCCGCATGGAGAAGGCGCTCGACGGCTTCGACGTGAGCGGCGACTCGCTGCGCGACATCTCCAGCTCGCTGGAGCGCAGCGTGGGGCCGGCCGTCATCTGGAGCCAGATCGCGGCGCGCGCGGGCAAGGTGCGCTCCGGCCACCTGCTGCTCGCGTGGCTCGACGAGGATCTGACGCGCCGCTGGCTGCAGCAGCGCGTGCCGAGCGGCATCACGTCGGTGGCGCTCGACGACGTAGTGAAGCGCTATGAGGCGCTCGCGGCGGGCTGGCCGGAGGCCGACGAGGCGCCGGCCGCGCTGGACGGCGCGGCGCTGGGCGCGCAGGCGGGCGAAGCCGGCGCAGACGGCACGGGCGACGCGCTCGCGAAGTGGGCGACGTGCGTGACGGAGCAGGCCGCGCGCGGCGAGCTCGATCCGGTGGTGGGGCGCGACGACGAATTGCGCACGGTGATCGACATTCTGTCGCGCCGCCGGCAGAACAACCCGATCCTCGTGGGCGAGGCGGGGGTGGGCAAGACGGCCGTGGTCGAGGCGCTCGCGCAGAAGATCCACGCGGGCGCGGTGCCGCCGGGGCTCGTGGGCGCGCAGGTGTGGGCGCTCGACCTGGCGCGGATGCAGGCGGGCGCGGGGGTGCGCGGCGAGTTCGAGCAGCGCCTGAAATCGCTGATCGACGCGGTGATCGCCTCGCCCGCGCCGATCATCCTGTTCTGCGACGAGACGCACACGCTGATCGGCGCGGGCGGCGCGGCGGGCACGGGCGACGCGGCCAACCTGATCAAGCCGATGCTCGCGCGCGGCCAATTGAGGATGGTCGCGGCGACGACGTGGTCCGAATACAAGCAGTACATCGAGCCGGACGCGGCGCTCGTGCGGCGCTTCCAGGCGGTCGCGGTCGACGAGCCGAGCGACGATGCGGCGGTCGACATGCTGCGCACGATCGCGCCGCGCTTTGCCGCGCACCACGGCGTGCGCATCGTCGATTCGGCGCTGCGCGGCGCGGTCGAGCTGTCGCGCCGCTATCTGCCCGCGCGGCAGTTGCCGGACAAGGCGATCAGCCTGCTCGACACCGCGTGCGCGCGCGTGGCGATGAGCCAGAGCTGCGCGCCCGCGGAGCTCGAGCGCTTGCAGCACCAGGCGTTCGCGATCGGCCAGACGCTCGATTGGCGCGCGAGCGACCGGCGCATGGGCGTGCGCACGCCGGGCGACGAAGCCGAGCTCGAAGGCCGTCAGGCGAGCCTCGCGCAGCAGGCGGCGACGCTCGAGACGGTCGTGGACGCGCAGCGCGACGAGGTGCGTGCGTGGCTCGCGCGGCTGAACGACGCCACGCCGCAGGCGGCCGACGGCGACGGCGCTGCGTTCGCCGCGCGCATCGGCGCGAATCGCTGGGTGCGGCCATGGGTCGACGAACACGTGGTGTCGGAGGTGCTCGCCGAATGGACGGGGGTGCCCGTCGCGCAGCTCGCGCAGGACGACGCGCAGCGCGTGGTGGAGCTCGAGGCGGCATTGAACGCGGGCATCCACGGGCAGACGGGCGCGATGCGCTCGATCGCGCAGGCGCTGCAGGTGTCGCACTCGGGGCTGAACGATCCGCGCCGCCCGCTCGGCGTGATGCTGCTCGCGGGGCCGACGGGCACGGGCAAGAGCCAGGCGGCCGCGAAGCTCGCCGAGCTGCTGTTCGGCGGCGAGCGCAACCTGCTGCAGTTCAACATGAACGAGTTCCAGGAAGCGCACACGGTGTCGACGCTCAAGGGCGCGCCGCCGGGGTACGTCGGCTACGGCAAGGGCGGTCGGCTGACCGAGGCGGTGCGCAAGAAGCCGTACAGCGTGCTGCTGCTGGACGAATTCGATCGCGCGCATCCGGACATTCATGAGGTGTTCTATCAAGTCTTCGATCAGGGGTGGATGGAGGACGGCGAAGGTCGCCGGATCAGCTTCCGCAACTGCCTGATCCTGCTGACGAGCAATCTGGGGGAGGCGGAGATCGAAGCGGCGTGCAAGGCCGATCCGCGGATCTCGCAGGCGAAGCTCGACAAGCTGGTGGGCGAGCGGCTGCAGGGGCGTTTCTCGCCGGCGCTGCTCGCGCGGATTCAGCTCGTGGCGTTCCGCACGCTCGATGTCGACGCGTTGACAGGCATCGCGACGCAGGCGCTGGACGAGCTGGGCGAGCGCCTGGCGCAGAACGATCTGCAATGGCGCGCGGACGAAGGCGTGGCGTCGTGGATCGCGCATGCGGTGTCGCAGCATCCGGCGAACGGACGCGCGGTGCGCGACCTGTTGCGCCAGCACGTGATGCCGGCCGTGGCGCGCGGCGTGCTCGCCGCGCGTGCGGAAGGGCGAGCGCTGCAGACGGTGCGGCTCGCGGCGAACGAGAAGCTGTCGCTCGTGTTCGACGAGGACGCGTGGGAACTGAGCGGCACCGATGCGGCATCGCTCGGCGAGCAGGCGCAGGCGGTGGCGATGGCGCGCGAGGCGGAGGCGGTGGCCGCTGCCGTGGCGGCACGCGAAGCGCACGGCGCGCGCGGCACGAATGAGGCGGATGGAGGTGGCGGCGCGCCGCACGCGGCGAAAGCCGACGCGCATGTCGATTCGGATGACGAACGTCCAGGCGGCGCGCCTCATCCCGATGAAACGGCTTCGGCGAACGCCGGCACGACGGGAGAACCGTCATGCGTCTGATCGAACTGCGCAGTCCCCTGCTGGACCCGGATGCGGTGGCGCTGAGCTTCGTGGTGCACGAGAGCTTGTCGCAGGAGCCGTCGTATCAACTGGATCTGCTGAGCCACGACCCGGATCTGGACTTCGACGCGCTGTTCGGCTCGACGCTGTCGGCCGACATCGACCTGGGCGAAGGCGACATCCGGACGTTCAACACGCACGTGTTCGGCGGCTACGACACGGGGCAGATGAGCGGGCAATACACGTACACGCTGGAGCTGCGAAGCTGGCTGTCGTTTCTCGCGGAGAACCG
Organism: Burkholderia mallei ATCC 23344; assembly: GCF_000011705.1. Lineage (NCBI taxonomy): Bacteria > Pseudomonadati > Pseudomonadota > Betaproteobacteria > Burkholderiales > Burkholderiaceae > Burkholderia > Burkholderia mallei. The sequence goes on from NC_006349.2 coordinate 443,281, forward strand.
CAACAGCCGGATCTTCCAGAACATGAGCGTGCCGCAGATCGTCGAGCAGGTGTTCCAGGGCCATCAGCGCAACGGCTACCGGTTCGAGCTCGAAGGTACGTACGAGCCGCGCGAGTACTGCGTGCAGTTTCAGGAAACGGATCTGAACTTCGTGAAGCGGCTGCTGGAGGACGAAGGGATCTACTTCTGGGTGGAGCACGAGCCGGATCGTCATGTGGTGGTGATCTCGGACACGCAGCGGTTCGAGGATCTGCCGCTGCCGAACGACACGCTGGAGTATCTGCCGGACGGCGAGGAGTCGCGCGCGATCCAGGGGCGCGAAGGGGTGCAGCGGCTGCAGCGCACGCGGCGGATCAAGTCGAACAACGTCGCGCTGCGGGATTTCGACTATCACGCGCCGTCGAACAAGCTCGACAGCGACGCGCAGCAGGTGTCGCCGCCGAACCTCGAGGGGATTCCGCTCGAGTATTACGACTATGCGGCGGGCTACCGCGAGCCCGAGCAGGGCGAGCGTCTCGCGCGGCTGCGGCTCGAGGCGATTCAGGCGGAATCACACACGCTGGTGGGCGAGGCGAACGCGCGCGCGCTGGCCACGGGCCGGGCGTTCACGTTGATCGGGCATCCGGCGCTGGGGCGCAATCGTCGGTACTACGTGACGAACAGCGAGCTGACGTTCATCCAGGACGGACCGGACAGCACGTCGCAGGGGCGCAACGTCGCGGTGAAGTTCCGCGCGCTTGCCGACGATCAGCCGTTTCGGCCGCTGTTGACGACGCCGCGTCCCGAAGTGCCGGGTATCCAGAGCGCGACGGTGGTGGGTCCGGAGATGTCGGAAGTGCATACCGACAAGCTCGGGCGGATTCGCGTGCATTTCCATTGGGACCGCTACAAGACGACCGAGGCGGATGCGTCGTGCTGGATACGCGTGTCGCAGGCATGGGCGGGCAAGGGCTGGGGCGTGATCGCGATGCCGCGGGTCGGGCAGGAAGTGCTCGTCACGTATGTCGACGGCGATCTCGATCGGCCGCTCGTGACGGGCATCGTCTACAACGGCGAGAACCCGACGCCTTATGACTTGCCGAAGGACATCCGCTACACGGGGCTGGTGTCGCGTTCGATCAAGCGTGCGGGCGGTTATCAGAACGCGAGTCAGATCACGTTCGATGACCAGCGCGGCGCGGAGCGCGTGATGATCCACGCGGAGCGCGACATGCAGCAGACGGTCGAGCGCAACAGCTCGACGTCGGTCGTCGGCATCTCGATTAGCTTCACGGGCATCTCGGTGTCGTACACGGGGTTGTCGGTGAGCTTCACCGGCGTGTCGGCGAGCTTCACGGGCGTGAGCACGTCGTTTACCGGCGTGAGCACGAGTTTCACCGGCGTGTCGACGTCGTTTACCGGCGTCGACACCGGCTTCAAGGGCGTGTCGACGTCGTTTACCGGTGTCGATACCAGCTTCAAGGGTGTGTCGACTTCGTTCACGGGCGTAAGCACGAGCCTCACCGGTTCGAGCAACTCGGTGACGGGCGTATCGAACAGCATGACGGGCATCTCGTCATCATGGACCGACGTCAGCATGTCGACGACCGGCCAATCCCAAAGCATCACGGGGGTATCGCTGTCGTACACGGGCACGTCGAACAGCATGACGGGCACGAGCACGTCGGTGACGGGCACCTCGACGAGCATCACCGGCACGTCGATGTCGAACACCGGCAGCTCGACGAGCATCACGGGCACGTCGATGTCGACGACGGGCAGCTCGACGAGCGTCACCGGCTCGAGCGTATCGACGACCGACAGCTCGGTGAGCACGACGGGCTCGAGCGTGTCGACAACGGGCAGCAGCGTGTCGACGACGGGTTTCAGCTTCTCGTACACCGGCGTCAGCTATTCGGACACCGGTATCGACCTGAAGAAGGTCGGCATGCAAGTGAAGAGCTGACCCTATGCGCGATATCACACCATCATCGCTTTTCGCCACCGAGGCAGCACGGCTCGGCGCACGGAACAGTAGCGTCGCCGCGCCCGAACGTGCGGCCTCTATCGATGCCCGCGGCCGCGTCGGCGCACGTGTGCCGGCGCAGGCCAATGCGCACGGAGGGCCCCTATGCGTCTGATCGAACTGCGCAGTCCCCTGCTGGACCCGGACGCCGTCGCGCTGAGCTTCGTGGTGCATGAGAACCTGTCGCAGGAGCCGTCGTATCAGCTCGATCTGCTGAGCCACGATTCGAATCTGGACTTCGACGCGCTGCTCGGCTCGACGCTGTCGGCCGACATCGACCTGGGCGAAGGCGACATCCGGACGTTCAACACGCACGTGTTCGGCGGCTACGACACGGGGCAGATGAGCGGGCAATACACGTACACGCTGGAGCTGCGAAGCTGGTTGTCGTTTCTCGCGGAGAACCGCAACAGCCGGATCTTCCAGGATTTGAGCGTGCCGCAGATCGTCGAGCAGGTGTTCCAGGGCCATCAGCGCAACGGCTACCGGTTCGAGCTCGAAGGCACGTACGAGCCGCGCGAGTACTGCGTGCAGTTTCAGGAAACGGATCTGAACTTCGTGAAGCGGCTGCTGGAGGACGAAGGGATCTACTTCTGGGTGGAGCACGAGCCGGACCGTCATGTGGTGGTGATCTCGGACACGCAGCGGTTCGAGGATCTGCCGCTGCCGAACGACACGCTGGAGTATTTGCCGGACGGCGAGGAGTCGCGCGCGATCCAGGGGCGCGAAGGGGTGCAGCGGCTGCAGCGCACGCGGCGGATCAAGTCGAACAACGTCGCGCTGCGGGATTTCGACTATCACGCGCCGTCGAAGCAACTGGACAGCGACGCGCAGGTCGAGCAACAGAGCCTCGGCGGCATTCCGCTCGAGTACTACGACTACGCGGCCGGCTACCGCGACCCCGAGCAGGGCGAGCGCCTCGCGCGGCTGCGGCTCGAAGCGATTCAGGCTGATGCACACGCGCTCGGGGGCGAGGCGAACGCACGCGCGCTGGCGGTGGGTCGCGCGTTCACGCTGGTCGGCCATCCGGCGCTGAGCCGCAATCGTCGGTACTACGTGACGAACAGCGAGCTGACGTTCATCCAGGACGGACCGGACAGCACGTCGCAGGGGCGCAACGTCGCGGTGAAGTTCCGCGCGCTCGCCGACGATCAGCCGTTTCGGCCGCTGCTTGTCACCAAGCGGCCGCGCGTGCCGGGCATCCAGAGCGCGACGGTGGTGGGCCCGGAGATGTCGGAGGTGCATACCGACAAGCTCGGGCGGATTCGCGTGCACTTCCACTGGGACCGCTACAAGACGACCGAGGCGGACGCGTCGTGCTGGATTCGCGTGACGCAGGCATGGGCGGGCAAGGGCTGGGGCGTGCTCGCGATGCCGCGGGTCGGGCAGGAAGTCATCGTCGTGTATGTCGACGGCGATCTCGACCGGCCGCTCGCGACGGGCATCGTCTACAACGGCGAAAACCCGACGCCTTATGACCTGCCGAAGGATATCCGCTACACGGGCCTCGTCACACGCTCGATCAAGCGGGCGGGCGGCATTCCGAATGCGAGCCAACTGACGTTCGACGATCAGCACGGCGCGGAGCGCGTGATGATCCACGCGGAGCGCGACTTGCAGCAGACGGTCGAGCGCAACAGCTCGACGTCGATCGCGCAGGATCTGAACCTGTCGGTGAAGGGCACGTCGACGTCGGTCGTCGGCATCTCGGTCAGCTTCACGGGCATCTCGGTGTCGTACACGGGGTTGTCGGTGAGCTTCACCGGCGTGTCGGCGAGGTTCACGGGCGTGAGCACGTCGTTTACCGGCGTGAGCACGAGTTTCACCGGCGTGTCGACGTCGTTTACCGGCGTCGATACCAGCTTCACTGGCGTCTCGACCGGATTCAAGGGCGTCGACACGAGCTTCACCGGCGTCGCGACGTCGATGGTGGGCGTGTCGACGAGCATCACGGGCTCCAGCAATTCCGTGACGGGCGTGTCGAACAGCATGACGGGCATCTCGTCTTCCTGGAAGGACGTGAGCATGTCGACGACCGGCCAGTCCGAAAGCATCACGGGAGTATCGCTGTCGTACACGGGCACGTCGAACAGCATGACGGGCACGAGCACGTCGGTGACGGGCACCTCGACGAGCATCACCGGCACGTCGATGTCGAACACCGGCAGCTCGACGAGCATCACGGGCACATCGATGTCGACGACGGGCAGCTCGGTGAGCACGACGGGCTCGAGCATGTCGGCCACCGGCAGTTCGGTGGGCACGACGGGCTCGAGCGTATCGACGACGGGAAGCAAGATGTCGGTCACCGGCTTCAGCTTCTCGTATACGGGAGCGAGCTACGAGGATGTGGGCGTCGATCTGAAAAAGCTCGGGATGCAGACGAAGAACTGACCTATGCGACATATCAAACCACAAGCGGCCCTCGTGGCCACGACCAACACGCAGATCGGCGCGCAGCCGATGCTCGGGATCAGCGTCGGGATCGGGTTCCGGCTCGATCAGCCGTCGATTCTCGTGCACGAAGCCGCCGTCTGGGAGGCGTTGAAGGCGGCCGCGCCGTCACTGCCGCTGTATGAAGCCGCCTTGCCGAAGCAGCGCGCCGAATGGCTGCTCGCCGGCCACTCCGTGCATGCGGTGGGCGCCGGCGCCCGCGCGCGGGACGTCGACTGGACGGCGTGGGTCGAACTCGACGGCGTGCGCAAGATCGTTTCGTGCGCGACGTCACTGGGAGACGAACAGGCGCAGAGCGGTTACGCGCGCATCGCGGTCGATCACCGGCACGCGGCGGCGGGCGGCGCGCGGGAGAACCCGTTCGGCGTGGCGTCCGGCACGCCGCCGCTGCAGCAACTGCGCACATTCGGTGTCGGCCCCGCGCCGCTTGCGGCGATGGGCGCGATCAACCCCGACTGGCCGGAGCGCGCGCAGTGGATGCCGACGCGGCCCGGCACGGTCGACGCGATGGCGCAGGACGGCACCCACATGGGCTGGCCCGCGGACGTCGACCTGCGCTTCTTCCAGCAGGCCGCGCCCGACCAATGGGCACGCGGCGAATGCTGGACGCCCGGCGCGCGTTTCGAGCTGAGCGGCTTCGGGCCGCGGGGCGAGGGCTTCGCGGGCGAACTGCCGCGTCTCGCGCCGGTCGCGCTCGTGACGCGCAACGGCCGCCCGGGTATCGAGCGGCTGTCGTTCAAGCAGCAGACGGCGTGGTTCCTGCCCGATCGCGGCATCGGCGTGCTGTGGTGGAACGGCGCGGTCGCGCTCGATTTCCTGCTCGACGACAGCCCGACGATGCTCGTCACCGCATTCAAGGACGAAGCCGAGCGGATCGACATCGACGCGCTGATGAAGTTCGCCGATCAGCGTGCCGACCTGAACTGCACCGATCCGCTGCAGCAGGCGGATCACGAACTGATGCCCGCGATTACGAGGGGCTGGACCTGGGAGATGATCCTCGACACGGAAGACCACCCGCGTTTCGCTCCGGCGCCGCGCGGCTATGAAGAAGTCCGTGCGCGGGTCGAGCAGAATCGCCGCGAGTTGGTCGAGGCGCGCGATGCGAGCGAGCGGCTGTCGGCGTTCGAGGAAGCGAACCGCAACGCGAAGCTGCCGGGCGCGCCGCGCGGCGGCGAGAACTGGCGCACGCGGCTGCGTCAGGCGAAGACGCCCGAGCTCGCGAACGTGACGATTCGCGACGCCGATCTGTCGTCGCTGCGCTTTGACGGCTGGAAGTTCGACGACGTGCGCTTCGAGCGCTGCACGCTCGATCGCAGCGAATGGACGAACTGCCGGCTCAATCAGGTGCATGCGGTCGACTGCTCGTTCGCCGACGTCAAGATGAGCGACGGCTGGTGGAAGGGCGGCAAGATCCAGCGCTGCAATCTCGAACGCAGCGCGTGGTTGAACGTCGAGATCGAGCGGATCTCGCTCGACGAATGCCGGCTCGACGATCTGAAGGTGGCGGGCGGATCGTGGTCGATGCTGTCGGTGCAGGGCCGCGGCGGCGTGCGCGGCGACGTTCAGGATGTCCAATGGAATTCGGTGTCGTGGTCCGAGGTGAGCGCGCCCGGCTGGACCTGGACCCGCGTGCGCGCCGACGATCTCGCGATCGTCGAATGCGCAATGGCGGGCCTCGCGGTATCGCAGTGCACGCTCGCGAAGCCGAGCATCCTGCTCACCGACCTGTCCGCGAGCGTCTGGCAGCGCAGCATGCTGACGTTCGCGGTGCTGTCGCACGGCACGTCGATCAACGGCGCGCGGCTCACCGATTGCGTGTTCAAGTCGTCGAGCCTGCAGGAGCTGCGTGCGGATCGGGTTCAGGTCGATCACTGCTCGTTCATGCAATTGAACGCGCAGCATCTGCACGCGCAGCAGTCGCATTGGAGCCGCACGGTGCTCGACGGCGCGAACGTGATGCATGCGCAACTGACGGGCACGTCGTTCGACCGCTGCTCGCTGAAGGAGGCGATGTTCTATGGCGCCGACATGCGGCAGACGCGCATGCGCGACTGCAATCTCGTCAGGGTCCGCACGTCGTGGATCCATCCGCCGGAAGCGGGCGCGTGGCGCGGCAATCTGAGCGCCGGCCAGCTCGACGTGCCGAGGAGGGTGTGATGAGCAAGATCCGCTCGGCGGTGCCGCCGCCGCCGCTGCCCGAAGTCGTCGAGGGGCAGCGTTACGCGACGCCGCAGCGCGGCGTCACGCTGGCCGACACGATGTTCGTCGATTGCCACTTCGAGCGCGTCGAATGGACCGGCTGCCGGCTCGCGAACCTGCGCTTCGTGAACTGCACGTTCGACGCGAACCGCTTCGATCGCTGCGAGCTCGAGAAGCTCTCGTACGATTCGAGCCGGATTCGCGCGGGCGCGTGGACGCAGAGCGCGCTGCAGCGCGTGTCGTTCAACGAATGCGAGCTCGACGGCGGCACGTGGACGGGCAGCCTGGTGAAAGACGTCGTATGCACGCAGTCGAAGGGCGGCGCGTGGACGTTCGACGCGGTGCGCGGCGCGCACGTGTCGCTCGTCGCGGGCGATTACGCGGGCGTCACGCTGCGCGGCGGCCGCTGGAGCGATACGTCGTGGATCGGCAGCCGGCTCGCCGACCTGCGGCTCGAATCGGTCGAGCTCGAGAACCTGATCGCCGGGCAAAGCGGCTTCGAGCGCGTGGTGCTCGTCGAGTGCCGCGGCGTGAACGTGCGCTGGATCGATTCGCGGATCGAGCGGATGACCGTGCACGGCTGCGAGCTGAAGCAGGCGGCGTGGTCGCACAGCACATGGGCGACGGGCGAGATTCACGCGAGCCGGCTGCCGATCGCGAGCTTCGATCATGCGAGCGTCAACGGGCTGACGGTGACGAACAGCGAATTGCCGCAGGCGATCTTCGATAGCGCGAGCGTCGCGGACAGCGCGCTGCAAGGCGTGCGCGCGCCGCGCATCGCATTGCGCGACGCATGGCTCACGCGCGTGAACCTGTCGGGCGCGCAGATGCAGCAGCTCGATGCGCGCGGCGTGCATCTGGAGCGCGTCGACCTGCGCGGCGCCGATTGCCGCGGCGGCAACCTGATCGGCCAACTGAGCCACACGTGGGCGGCGGCCGATACGCGGGACGCGATTTTCGAAGAAGCCACGAGCGCCGACGACCGGCTCTGGTGGCAGCGAGTTCAACCCGGAGCAAGAGGAGTTTGACGATGAGCATGCGGGAAATGGCTGTCGCGCACGACGCGCTTGCGTACGAAGGGGATGACGATTCGGCGTCGCGCCGCGCGCTGACGCGAATCATGAAGGGCGGTGCGCGCGGCAGTGACGCCGATGCTGGCGCGCATGCGTTGCCCGCGGACCTGTCCGCGCGCGAATGGGTGCGTGAGTCGGTGCTGCCGGCGGCCGCCACCGCGGCGACCCTGCTCGCGCGCATCGAAGGCGAGCGCACGGCGGCGGGCGAGTGGCGCGTCGCGTTGCGCCCGGACGTCGTGCTGCGCGCGAAGAAGGCGGTGAGCTGCGTCGTCGCGCCCCAGGCGGGCGATCTCGTGCAGATCTGCCGCGAGGGCGAGCGCTGCTGGGTGCTTGCGGTGCTGGAGCGCGACGCGGCGGGTGACGAAACGAACGACAGGACGACTGACGAGGTGACGCTGGATTTTGGCGACGCGCACGTCGCGCTTCGCGCGCGCGACGTGCGCGTCGAGGCGCGCGATCGTTTGTCGCTCGAGGCCGCGCAGCTCGCGAGCCGCGCGCAGGTGGTGACGCAGGCGGCGGCCGAGCGCCAGACGCACGTGAGCGGCACCGACGCGACGCACGCGGGCAGCACGCTCGTCCATACCGAGCGGCACTTGGCGATGCACGCGAAGAGCGCGGTGGTCACCGCGGCGTCGCTCTTGAAGATCGACGCGGGCCAGATTCACATGGGCTGAGCGTTCTCGCTCGCGCCCGGTTTCTAGAAGGAGGTAGTAGTCATGTTTGCAAACTGCTCAGCGGGAGGGATGGCGATCGCGCCGGGGAACGACGTCTGCAAGACGCCGCCTCTGGCGATTCCCATTCCCTATCCGAACATCGCGAACAAGCCGGAGGCCGTGCCGAACGTGCCGAACATCCTGATCAACGGCGGGCCGGCCCACAACCTGAACACGATCATCCCGGTCACGCACAGCGACGAGGGCGGATCGATGGGCGGGGTCGCCTCGGGCACCGTGTCGGGGCCGTCGCGGCACGCGAAGGGCTCGAGCAAGGTGATGATCCAGGGCGCGCCGGAGACGCGCCTCACGGACACCAACCTGCCGAACAACCAGAACACGGCCGGCTTCTCCGCGGTGCCGTCGCAGACGATCACGATGACGCTCAGCTGAACACCGTGCGTCACAAGATGGGCCCCTTCAAATCGATCGCGGCGGCGCTCGCGCTCGGCGTGCTCGCCGGCTGCTCGGCCTTCTCGTCGTCGAAGCCGGAAGAGCCGCGGCAGTTGCACGTGACGCTCGTCGGCGGCGCCCGGCTGAACGTCGCGCCGACGGGCGAGCCGCGTCCGGTGCAGACGTGCGTGTATGTCGTGACCGCGGCCGACTGGCTGCCGACGCAGGGCGGCGACGATTCGTCGTGCGCGTCGCGCGGGCAGGACAGCACGGTCGTCGCCGACTCGCGGCACGTGATCGCGCCGAACCAGTTGCTGCAGTTCTCGCTGAACCTGCGGCGCTCGGGCGAGCTCTGGCTCGTCGCCGACGCCGACTACGCGCGCCGGCCGGCGAACTACGGGCCGCTGCGCGTGCGCGTCGAGGGCCGCGGCTTGATTCACATGGCTGTCTGGCTGGACCGCGACGGCATCTACAACGCGTTGTTGCCGGGGCCCGTGCCCGTCGGCGGCGCGATCGCCCCGGCGGCGGTCCGCCCCGACGAGCCGCCGCCCGAGCGCAAGACGAAAACCACCTATGGGACAAGGAGAAGCAGGCAATGAGTAGTCTGCCGGTAGGACCGGTCGCGTGGAGCGACGGCATGCTGATCGAGACGCAGCACTTCCAGCAGCTCGAGCGGCATCTCGCGCATCAGGCCTCGCTGCGGCTCGGTCAGACGTCGAATCACGGCTGGGGCTTCACGCTGCTCGATCTCGACCAGGACGGCCTGGGGCTCGGCCGGCTCGGGCTGCGCCACGCGCGCGGCGTGTTCCAGGACGGCACCGCGTTCTCGCTGCCGTCGGACGATCCGCTGCCGCCGCCGCTGGAAACCGAGCTCGCGCAGGCGGGCGACATCGCGTGCCTCGCGCTGCAAGCCGCGCGCACGGGCGGCCCGGAGATGGCGTTCGGCGACGTCGAGCTGGCGTCGCGCTATCGCGCGGTGTCGACCGAGGTGCCGGATCTCGCGGTCGGGCTCGACGCGCCCGGCACGCCGCGGCGCCTGACGATCGAGACGGGCCAGCTCGTCACGCGCCTGTGCTGGAAGTCGCAGCTGCGCTCGGACGAGGTCGCGCTGCCGATCGCGCGCGTGGCGGGGCGCAACGCGAGCCGCACGGTGTCGCTGGATCCGCGCTTCATTCCGCCGCTGCTCGACACGCGCGCGCACCTGGTGCTGCGCTCGCTGATCGACGAGCTGCAGAGCACGCTGCGCGTGCGGCTCGCGAGCACGTCCGCGCAGCGCGTGCTGTCGACGGGCGGGGGCGTGGCCGATCTGATCGAGCTGCTGCTGCGCTAGGCGATCGCCGAGTACCGGATGCGCTTGGCGAACCTCGACGCGTTCGATCCGCTGCCGCCGGCGATGCTGTATCACGAGCTGGTCGGCCTGCTCGGGCGGCTGAGCGTGCTGCCGGGCGTCGACGAGGAGCTGGCCGACCGCGAGCTCGGCTACGACCACGACGATCTGCAGACGAGCTTCGAGCCGCTCGCGATGATGCTGCGCCAGGCGCTCGCGCGCGTGATCGAGACGCCGGTGCTGCCGCTGCGCTTCGAGGATCGCGGCGATCAGGTGCACATCTGCATCGTCGACAAGCAGTGGAACCTGAAGAAACTGATTTTTGCGTTTTCGGCCGCGATGCCGGCGGAGAAGCTGCGGCAACTGTTGCCGCAGCAGACGAAGCTGGGCGCCGTCGAGCAGATCCAGAAGCTCGTGGACCTGCAACTGCCGGGCGCGCGGCTGAACGCGCTGCCCAATCCCCCGCGCCAGATTCCCTACTACGCCCAAAGCACGTACTTCGAAGTGGAATCGACCGATCCGTTCTGGAAGCAGACCCTCGCCGGCTCGGCGATGGCGCTGCGCATCGTCGGCGATTTCCCCGATCTTCGCTTCGAAGCCTGGGGGCTGAGAGACGGCAAGGTGGCGTGACCCACGACATGAGACGCAATCTGCTATGAGCCTGCTACGAAACCTCTCCTCCACGCTGCGCCGCGTATCGATGGCATCCAACATGCTCGATCGCGCGGCGGCGAATCCGGATCTCGTGACGCGCGTGCCGACGCTGTCGTCGCTGTCGAGCGCGGCGATGACGAGCTCCGCCGTATCGACCACCGGCACGACGAACACGGTGGCGTCGGGCGGCGCGGCCGCGGGCGCGCCGAGCTTCGCGCCGCCGGCCGCCGACGCGTTTCCCCAAGCCGACGGCGCGCCCCGCAACCCCGCGGTGCTGCAATTCCCGGTGCCGGGCGGCGCGCCCGCGCCCGCCGACGCGCGGGTGGCCGCGCCCGTCGTCTATAGCGCGCAGGGCGAGCAGGCCGCGATCATGAAAGCAGGCCTGCAGCAGGCGAGCTGGAACAACCCGTTCGTGTCGCACGCGCTGCCCGCGGTGCTGCAACTGCAGCGCCACCTCGCGGCCGGCCCGCTCAATCAGGCCGCGATCCGCACGCAGCTCGGCCTCGAGGTGCGGCTCTACCGCGAGCGGCTCGCCGCCTCCGGCTGCGAATGGGAGCAGATCCGCGACGCATCGTACCTGCTCTGCACGTATCTCGACGAAACCGTCAACGACGCGGCGCGCGAGCACGCGCAAGTCGTCTACGACGGCGAGCGCAGCCTGCTCGTCGAATTCCACGACGACGCGTGGGGCGGCGAGGACGCGTTCGCCGACCTGTCGCGCTGGATGAAGACCGAGCCGCCGCCGATTCCGCTTCTGTCGTTCTACGAACTGATCCTGTCGCTCGGCTGGCAGGGCCGCTACCGCGTGCTCGACCGCGTCGACGTGCTGCTGCAGGATCTGCGCTCGCAACTGCACGCGCTGATCTGGCATCACGTGCCGCCCGAGCCGCTCGGCACCGAGCTCGTCGCGCCCGCGAAGCGGCGCCGCTCGTGGTGGACGGCCGGGCGCGCGGCGGCCGTCGCGCTCGGCGTGCTGGTGCTCGCGTACGGCGCGATCAGCTTCTGGCTCGATTCGCAGGGCCGCCCGATCCGCAACGCGCTCGCCGCGTGGATGCCGCCCACGCGCACGATCAACATCGCCGAGACGCTGCCGCCGCCGCTGCCGCAGATTCTCACCGAAGGGTGGCTCACCGCGTACAAGCATCCGCAAGGATGGCTGCTCGTGTTCAAGAGCGACGGCGCGTTCGACGTTGGCAAGGCGAACGTGCGGGCGGACTTCATGCACAACATCGAGCGGCTCGGCCTCGCGTTCGCGCCGTGGCCGGGCGACCTCGAGGTGATCGGCCACACCGATTCGCGGCCGATCCGCACGAGCGAGTTCCCGGACAACCAGGCGCTGTCCGAAGCGCGGGCGCGCAACGTCGCCGACGAACTGCGCAAGACCGCGCTGCCGGGCGGCGCGCGCGCGCCGGAGAACGCGGTGCAGCGCAACATCGAGTACTCGGGGCGCGGCGACGCGCAGCCGATCGACACCGCGAAGACGGCCGCCGCGTACGAGCGCAACCGCCGCGTCGACGTGCTGTGGAAGGTGATTCCCGACGGCGCGCAGCAATCGGGCCGCAGCCTGAACCTGCAGCAGCCGGAGAAGCCCGGGCAGGTGCCGATGCGTCCGGCGATGCCGGAGGGCGTGGAGATCGCGCCTGACGGGCAACTGCCGTATGCGACGTCAACCACGATGCCAGCAACGCGACCGACCACGGAGGGCCGTCAGCCATGATCCGCACGAGCTTGAGAGTATTCGCGGCGATTCTGATCGCGATCCTGATCTGGTGGGTGGGGCCGCTGTTCGCGTTCGGCATCTATCACCCGCTCGGCCCGGTGTGGGTGCGCGAGATCCTCGTCGCACTGGTGCTGATCTGGGGCTTCTGGCCGACGCTCGCGCGGCTCTGGGCGCGGCTCGCGATGAGCCCGCGGCAGGTGAAGGTCGCGCCGAAGGCCAAGCAGCTCGATTTCGTCGACAAGCATCTGCGCACCCTCGACCAGCAGTTGAAGGAGCGCTGGCGCAAGGAGCCGCGCGGCCGCTGGAAGCGCTGGGTCGGCGCGCTCACGCGCGAGCATCGCACGATGCTGCCGTGGTATCTGGTGCTCGGCTCCGAGGGTAGCGGCAAGTCGAGCCTCGTCGCGAAGGCGGTGAGCGTGTCCGGCTCGCTGCAGGACCGGGTGCTCGGCTCGGACGCGACCTACGGGCGCGGCGACGACTTGAACTTCCGCATCACGCGCGAGGCGGTGTGGTTCGACGTCGGCGGCCGCTGGAGCCTGCGCGCGGGTGCCGACGAGGCCGAGTTCGACGCGTGGCGCAAGCTGCTGCGCGGGATGAGGCGGCTGCGCAGGGGCGCGCCGATCAGCGGCGTCGTGCTGTGCGTCGACGGCCTCGAGATGATCGATGCGCCGCTCGACGCGCGCAAGCGGCTGGCCGATTCGGTGCGCGCGCGGCTCGAGGAGATGCGCGAGGCGTTCGGCCAGCAGGTGCAGGTGTACGTTGCGCTGAACGGGCTCGACCGGCTCGACGGCGCGGTCTCGACGCTGTCGCTGCTCGAGGCGTCGAAGTGGGTCAAGGGCGTGGGCTTCAGCCTGCCCGACGACGGCGCGCACGCCGACGCCGCGCGCGCGGACGCGAGCTGGCAGCACGCGCTGCAAGGGCTGCAGCAGCGGGTCCAGCAGCAGGTGCTGTATTCGGCGCCGGCGGCGACCGAGGTGTCGATGAACCACGCGCAGTTGCGCTTCGTCGAGACGCTCAGCCGCCTGCAGAAGGGGCTCGTCGCGTGGCTGCACGTCGCGCTCGCGCCGGGCGAGCCGCACACGGCCGCGCGGCTGCGCGGGGTGTGGCTGGGCTCGATGGCCGAGCTCGCGGAGCCGCATCCGGCGGGCGCGGGCGGCGTCGGCTCGGCGGAGCTGCCCGTGCCGTCGCGCCCGCTCAGCGAGCTGTGGACGCCGCTCATCCGGCAGGTGGCGCTCGAGCGCGACGCGGTGCGCCCGAGCGGGCCGAAGTCGTGGCGCGGGCGCCTGGGCGAGGCGCTGCGCTGGGGCGCGGTGCCCCTCGTCGCGTTGAGCCTGCTGCTGTGGTTCGGCTGGGGCTACGTCACCGAGCGCGACTATCTGGACGGCGTCTGGGCGCAGTTCACCGAGGCCAAGCGGCTCGCGCAGGCCGAGGCGTCCTACGGCAACGACGGCGGCTCGACGCTCATCGAGATCGCGAACCAGATGCGCTATGCGCAACTGCAGGCCGAGGACGCCGCGCAGGGCATGGCGACGCCGTACTTCGAGCACGGGCTCGTCGCGGAGACCGCGCGCGAGACCTACTACCGGCACTTGCAGAAGATGCTGATGCCGGAGTTGTACAACGAGGTGCGGCGCACGCTCGTGTCGCAGGTCGACGGCAGCCCGGGCGACATCTACCAGACGCTGAAGGTCTACCTGATGCTCTGCCGCCCCGCGCGGCGCTCGGCGGACGACGTCGTGCGCTGGCTCGACGGCCGCTGGGACGCGCTCTCGGGCGGGCAGTACTCGGACGACGACCGCCGCTCGCTGCTCGCGCACGTGCGCACGCTGATGTCGCTGAAGGAGGTGCCGGCCACGCCGGAGGACGCGAACCTCGTGCGCTCGGCGCGCGCGAAGGCCGCGCAGATCCCGCTCGTCACGCGCGTGCTGCAGCACATCCACGCGCAGGGGCTGCCGCAGCAGGTCAACGACATCTCGCTGTCGCGCGCGGCGGGCTTCGAGGCGTCGATGAGCCTGCGCATGCGCAGCAACGTGCCGTCGACCGACACCGCGGTGTCGGGCTGGTTCACGCGCGCGGGCTACACGGACGTGTTCCTGCCGCGCCTGCAGAAGAGCGCGCGCGCGATGCTCGAGGAGGAGAGCTGGGTGCTGCGCGACGAGACGCTGTCGGGCAACAGCTTCCAGATCGACGGACTCGTGCAGAAGCTCGCCGATTCGGCGCGCAACCAGTTCCTGCAGGACTACATCTCCGCGTGGCAGAACTTCCTGAACGACGTGACGGTGCGCGGCGTGACGGGCCTGGACGATGCGTCGCAGCTCGCCGCGGCGATGATGGAGGCGCAATCGCCGCTCGCGAACCTGCTGCGCTTCGCCGCGCGCGAGACGACGCTCACGGGCGCGAGCGACGAAGGCAACATCGACAGCTGGATCGATCGCCAGAAGTACCGCTTCGAGAAGGGGCGGCGGCAGGTCGTCGGCGAGCTGAGCGGGCAGCATTACCGCACGGTGCTGCTGCCGGAGCACGTGGTCGAGGAGCACTTCCAGGCGATCCGCCAGCTCGCCGCGCAACTGAACCGCAACAACACGATCGCGAACAACCCGCTGTCGCGGCTGTTCGAGCCGCTGTACCGGCAGCTCGGGCTCGTCAACGGCGCGCTGCAGGCGGGCCAGGTGCTGCCCGCGCAGTACGACGCGTTCTCGCGGCTGAAGGAGACGGCCGCGCGCCAGCCGGAGCCGGTGCGCGGGATCATGCTCGACCTCGTGAGCAGCGGCAGCACGATGACGACGCGCGAATCGGGCGCGCTGCTCAACCGGGGCGCGGCGGGCGCGACGAAGATGGTCTGCGATCAGGGCTTCACGGGCCGCTATCCGATGCGCCGCGGCGCGCAGGCGGATGCGGGCGTGGAGGACTTCGAGCGGCTGTTCAGCGCGCAGGGGCTGATGGCGACGTACTTCCGCGATCACCTCGCCGCGTATGTGGACACGTCGGCCAAGCCGTGGCAGGCGCTGCGCTCGAACGGCGGGCCGAACGGGATGGTGAGCCAGTCGGTGCTGAACTCGTACGAGACGGCCGAGCGCATCCGCGGCGCGATGCTCGACGATTCGGGGCACCTGCGCGTGTCGACCGTGCTGCGTTTCATCGACATGGATTCGCAGTTGTCCGAAGCGCAGCTGAGCGTGGCTGGGCAGACGGTGCGCTTCGCGCACGGCGTGACCTCGCCGCACCGGGTGGACTGGACCAACCAGAACACGCAGCTCGCGATCAAGCTGCAGCTCAAATCGGTGGACGGCCGGATGACGACGCTGCAGTTCGACGGGCCGTGGGCGCTGTTCCGCTTCTTCGACGCGGGGCAGGCGGTGGGCGGCACGGGCACCGCGGACCGGCGCGAGCGGCTGTATCAGACGAGCCTCGGCACGGTGCGCATCGAATGGCAGGCGCTCACGCTGCCGTCGCCGATATGGTCGGGCATCCTGCAGTCGTTCAGGTGTCCGTCGTGATGCGTCGAGCATCGGTATTCATGCGCCGCAGGGCGCGCACACTGGAAAGGAGCAAGACATGATCGATCCGAAGGAAATCTTTGCGGCATGCAACAACGCGCACCAGTACGGGCAGGACGCGAGCGGCTCGATGGCCAAGCCGTTCATGGATTCGATCCCGGATCTGTCGACGGCGTCGTCGAGCAACGCGAGCAACCTGATCGGCAACGTGCAGCAGGTGGGCTCGAAGATGCTCGAGCACATGTCGACGATCAAGTCGGCGGTGGACAAGCAGGTGATGATCCATCAGGACAACCAGCAGCGTCAGAAGACGTACGACTTCAACGTCGACATGCGGGACCTGCGGCCGACCAACGCGGTCGGCTTCCCGGAGGAGATGCCGTCGATCTTCTTCGCGCCGTTCAGGACCGGCAAGTGACGCGCTTCGGCTGCGTGGGCAGTTGCGTCGGCGTGCGCGCGCGGCGCGCGCGGGCGTCGTCGCGCGCCGCGCGCCGCCGGGCGATGCGTGGGCGAACACCGGGCGCGCGCCGGCGCGCCCGTTTCAATCTTTTATGAGCAAGGGAGCAAGGCGGATGAACAAGCAAATCGTGGCGGGGATCGTGGTGGGGCTCATGTCGATGAGCAGCCATGCGCAACTGGGGCAGCTGTTCCAGTCGGTGAAGGAGCAGGTGACGCAGGCGGCGACGTCGCAGGTCAACCAGGGGGTGCGCTCGGCGACCGACGAGGCGGTGCAGGCGACGTCGACGCGCACGCGCAAGGCGATCGACTCGGTGCGCTCGCCGTCGTCGTCGGCGGCGGCCACGTCGACGTCACCCTCGGCGAGCGCGGGGACGGGCGACGCGGCGCTGAGCGAAGCGCGCAAGTAACGCGCCGTCGACGGCCCACTCGACGCTCGGCGCGTGGGCCGTATCGGCTGGCGGCATGCCGGACGGCTTTCGCGACGCGTGGCGCTTTCTTTCGGCGTCGCGGTCGCGAAAGCCGCTCGAATGAGCATAAAACTATTGTATAAACACCGGTCTGCGTATGCAGTAATCGAGACTCTTCTCGAAATCAACCAGGAGTGTTTTATTGACGGAAAGGGAGCGTATTCATGTTCCAGACTTCGATAATCAGCGTCGTCGGCGTATTGGTGGCGATTGTCTTGATTTTCGTGGTAGTGACGACGACAAGGACTTTGTCGACGGTCATGTCGTCGGTTCAGGCTCAAACCGTTGCGAAGAACGGTTATGAGGCGATGGCCGACGTCCTGAGCATCGGACAAACGGGCGTGACGCTGAACAACGTGCCGATGATGCGCATCGAGCTGCGCGTTCACCACAATGGCGCATCGTGCGACGTGACGATCAAGCAATTCATCGATTTGGGGAATATCCCGCGCGCCGGCGAGCGGGTGCGGGTGATGGTCGATCCGGCGGACAACGGTCACGTGGCATACGTGGGGCTGGCCGGCGCCGGCCGTTGACGCCGTCGGCCGCAACGGTTCGTCGTGCGACGGCGGATGGCGATAAGGGAGCGAATCGTTTTTCGGAAGCGGTGCGGTAAATGCACGATTAAGCTTATTAGAAAATTCCATATCGACATGATGGTGATGGGCGAGTGCGTTTTTGAAACCTGCTTAAAAAATCGAAAAGCGATTTAAAAATGTTTACATTTAGGATTCGATATCTTATGCTGCATCGCAGAATCCTTAGTTCAATAAGACGCGTCGCCGCACCGTGTAATTCGGGCGGCAAGACGTTGGGAAGCGGTTAATCCTTCAAGAGGCGTCATGCGAGTAAGAGGCGCTGGAGACCACGGGCCGAAGTTGTCGGGATGACCGAGTGGAGCCCGAGGAAGGCGTATTGCCGGTTGGAATGACGACGAGGCGATGCGCGGCTCCGGCGAGTGGGTAGCCGTCACGGCGCGCGCGAGGCAGGGCGGGCAGATCGCGCGGGAGGGCGGGCGGCTACGTGGAGGCGTCCATCAAGGGCGCGGGATCAGCTCATTAGCCGAGCAGATGCGGGAGATACGCCATGCCTATCGAGAAACAGGTCGTAGCGCTGCCGAGTGGCTTGAAGGTCCACGTCGAGCGTCATGTGTTCGATCCGGCCTTCGAGACGGTCATCCTCGTGAACGGCGCGCTGGCGACGACCGCGTCGTTCGGCCAGACGATTCGCTATCTGGGCGAACGCGTGAACGCGGTGTGCTTCGACTTGCCGTATGCGGGCCAGTCGCGCCAGCACAATCCGGGCGAGTACATTCTGACGAAGGACGACGAGGTGGAGATTCTGCTGCACCTGGCCGAGCGGTTCGAGCCGAGCTTGCTGCTGTCGGTGTCGTGGGGCGGGGTGGCGTCGCTGTTCGCGCTGGCGCGGGGGTGCGCGAGCGTGCGGCGGGCGGTGATCGCGTCGTTCTCGCCGTTCCTGAACGACGCGATGACGGACTACGTGACGCGCGCGCGCGACCACATCGCGGCGGGCGAGAACCTGAAGGCCGCGCAGTTGCTGAACGACACGGTGGGGCGCTACCTGCCGCGGATCATGAAGCTGTACAACTACCGGTATCTGACGAAGCTGCCGCGCAACGAGCAGGATCAGGTGGCGTTCCACGTCGACCAGATCCTGGCGATGCAGCCGGAGCAGTATCTGCCGGAGTTCCGCCAGATCGGCTGCGCGGTGAAGTTCATCAACGGCGAGCTGGACGAGTACACGGCGGCGTCGGACGTGCGGCGGCTGGCGGCCTACGTGCGGCGTGCGGAGTTCGCGACGATCCGGCAGGCGGGGCACTTCCTGGACCTCGAAGGGCGCCAGCAGCAGGAGCAGGTGCGCGCGGCGGTCCTGGGTTTCTTCGCCGACGAGCGCGCGAGCGCGGCACGCGACGCCGCACAGGACGAGACGCTCGCGCCGCTGGGGCAACTGCCGGCGCTGTCGTAGCGGCGTGCATCGGCCGCGGCGTGCGGGCGCTCGGGGCTCCTTCAACCAGGCGGCAACCAGGCGGGCAAGTGCGGGGCGCGCGGGCATGACGCCCGGCGCGCGCGACGAAGCGGTGTGCATCCCGGCGGGGCGCATCCCGGCCGGCGGTGGACGATCCGGTTCGAACAGGGACTGCGGCGAACGGCGCCGGCGACTGCCGCGCGGAAGGGAATGACGAGGCGATGGCTAAGGTAATCGTGACGGCGATCGGGTCGGCGGGGGACGTGCACCCGCTGCTGGGGGTGAGCCGGGCGCTGGCCGCGCGCGGCCACGATGTGGTGTTCTGCACGCATGCGCCGTTCGAGGCGGCGGTGCGCGCGAGCGGCTTCGCGTTCGTGCCGGTGGGCACGGCCGAGGCGTATGCGCAGGCGATGGCGGACCCGGCGCTGTGGGATCCGCGCACGTCGTTCCGGACGCTGTGGCGGGTGATCGCGCCGGTGCTGCGGCCGCACTTCGATACGCTGCGCGCGCTGAGCGACGCGGACACGGTGCTGGTGGGCACGCTGTGGGCGTTCTCGGCGCGGCTGATGCAGGAGCGCTTCGGCGCGCGCTACGTGTCGGTGCAGGTGTCGCCGTCGACGCTGCTGTCGGCGCACGCGCCGCCGACGCACAAGCGGCTGACGATCCCGAAGGGACTGCCGCTGGCGGTGAAGGCGGGGCTGATGACGTTGATCGAGCGGCAGGTGCTGGACCGGGTGCGCGGCCCGGAGCTGAACGCGGCGCGGCGGGCGCTGGGGCTGGCGCCGGCCCGGCGGATCCTGGGGCGGTGGCTGCATTCGACGGACGGGGTGCTGTGCCTGTTTCCGTCGTGGTTCGCGCCGGCGCAGCCGGACTGGCCGGCGAATCACCTGCAAAGCGGGTTTGCGCTGTTCAACGACGTGGGGCCGGTGCCGGCGGATGCGGAGCTGGACGCGTTCGTCGCGTCGGGCGAGGCGCCGGTGGTGTTCACGGCGGGCTCGACGCTGGTGGACGGGCGCGCGTACGAGCGGGCGGTGACGCAGGTGCTGCGGGCGACGGGCGTGCGGGGGATCCTGCTCGCGCCGGACGCGCCGGCGGCATCGGATGGGACGACGGGGCCAAGGGAGAGGGCGGCGGAGACGACGGCGCGGGCGAATGGCGCGGCGCTGCTCAAGCGCCGCTACGTGCCGCTCGCGGCGCTGCTGCCGCGGTGCCGGGCGCTGGTGCATCACGGCGGGATCGGCACGGCGTCGCTGGCGTACGCGGCGGGCGTGCCGCAGGTGGTGACGCCGTTCGCGCACGATCAGTTCGACAACGCGCAGCGGGTGGCGGCGAGCGGCTGCGGGGTGCGGCTGGACGCGCCGGTGCGCGGCGAGCCGCTGGCACGGGCATTGGCGCGGGTGCTGGGCGACGCGGCGATGGCCGCGCGCTGCGCCGAGGTGCGCGCGCGCATGGCGGCGCAGCCCGACGGCTGCGACGAGGCGGCGCGCTTCATCGAGCGCTTCGCGCCGGGCGTCGCGGCGCGGCAGGCGCAGCCGGCATGAGCGCGCCGGCGAGACCGGCGGCAGCGGCCGCGAACGGCGCGGGGGCGCACGAGCCGGCCGCGGCGCGCCCGCTGCGCGGCGCGAAGCTCGCGCTGCTGACGTTCGCGCTGTCGCTCGCGACGTTCATCGAAGTGCTGGACTCGACGGTGGCGAACGTCGCGGTGCCGGCGATCTCGGGCAGCCTCGGGGTATCGAACAGCCAGGGCACGTGGGTGATCAGCTCGTACTCGGTGGCCGCGGCGATCGCGGTGCCGCTGACGGGCTGGCTCGCGCGGCGGGTGGGCGAGCAGCGGCTGTTCGTCGCGTCGGTGATTCTGTTCACGCTGACGTCGCTGCTGTGCGGGCTCGCGCGGGACCTGGAGGTGCTGGTGGCGTGCCGGGCGCTGCAGGGGCTGTTCTCGGGGCCGATGGTGCCGCTGTCGCAGACGATCCTGATGCGCGCGTTTCCGCCGGCGAAGCGCACGTTCGCGCTGGCGCTGTGGGGGATGACGGTGCTGCTCGCGCCGATCTTCGGGCCGGTGGTGGGCGGCTGGCTGATCGACAACTTCTCGTGGCCGTGGATCTTCCTGATCAACCTGCCGATCGGGCTGTTCTCGTTCGCGGTGTGCACGCTGATGCTGCGGCCGCGGGCCTCGCGCGGCGAGGCGAGCCCGATCGACGTGCCGGGGATCGTGCTGCTGGTGATCGGCGTGGGCTCGCTGCAGGCGATGCTGGACCTGGGGCATGACCGGGGGTGGTTCGATTCGTCGCTGATCACGGCGCTGGCGATCGCGGCGGGGGTGTCGCTCGTGTCGCTGCTGATCTGGGAGCTGGGCGAGGCGCACCCGGTGGTGGAGCTGAGCCTGTTCCGGGAGCGGACCTTCACGTTCTGCGTGGTGATCATCTCGCTGGGGATGATGAGCTTCTCGGTGGTGGGGGTGGTGTTTCCGCTGTGGCTGCAGGCGGTGATGGGATACACGGCGTACCAGGCGGGGCTGGCGACGGCGTCGATGGGGCTGCTGGCGCTGGTGTTCTCGATCCTGGTGGGGGTGTATGCGAGCCGGGTGGACGCACGGGTGCTGGTGACGTTCGGGTTCGGGGTGTTCGCGGCGGTGATGGGGTGGAGCACGCACTTCACGCTGTCGATGACGTTCGCGCAGGTGGTGACGCCGCGGCTGATCCAGGGGATGGGGCTGCCGTGCTTCTTCATTCCGCTGACGGCGGCGACGCTGTCGCGGGTGGCGGACGACAAGCTGGCGGCGGCGTCGAGCCTGTCGAATTTCCTGAGGACGTTGTCGGCGGCGTTCGGCACGGCGCTGAGCGTGACGTGGTGGGACAACCGGGCGACGTATCACTACGCGGTGGTGTCGCAGGCGGTGACGCGGGCCTCGGAGAACACGCAGCGGTATGTGGACGCGCTGCACGCGATGGGGCTGCACGGCGCGCGCGAGCTGAGCTCGCTGCACCAGGTGGTGCGGCAGCAGGCGTACATGATGGCGACGAACGACATGTTCTACATGGCGAGCGTGACGTGCGTGCTGCTGGCGGGGCTGATGTGGCTGACGCGGCCGAAGCGGGGCGCGGCGGCGACGATGGGGCATTGACGGGCGACGTGGCGGTGCGGGGCGCGCGCATGCCGGGTGACGCGCGGCGCCCGCCGCTGAGCGGATGAACAGAGGGCGGCGGGATCGGCCATGCGCGATGTCCGAGCGAAGACGAAGCCGAAGACGAAGACGAAGCCGAAGCCGAAGACGAAGACGAAGACGAAGACGAAGCCGAACGGAGAAGCATCGAAGTCCTGACGATGCGGTGCGTCGCCGCGACGGCGAAGCGGGCATGCCGGACCTCGAACCACCGAAGGAAGAGCGATGACGACCTTGGGCGCGCTGGTGATTCTGTATTACCCGACCGACGAGCAACTGTCGGGCCTGGAGGCGCTCGCGCGCGACAGCGACGCGCTCGCGGTGATCGACAACACGCCGCACGAGCACGCGGCGGCGCGCGAGCGGGTGCGCGCGCTGGCGGCGCGGGCGCACGGCGAAGCGCGCGTCGTGTGGCGGCACCACGGCAACCGCGGCGGGGTGGCGGGCGCGTACAACGCGGGGCTGTCGGCGCTGTTCGCGCAGGGCATGGAGGCGGTCGCGCTGTTCGACCAGGACTCGACGGTGCCGGCCGCGTACTTCGCGCGGATGCGCGACGCGTGCGCGCAACTGGGTACGCAACCGGGCGCGCACGCGGGCGCGTTCATCGCGGGCCCGCGGATCTACGACGCGAACGAGCAGCGCTTCCTGCCGGAGCTGATGACGAGCGGGGTGGCGGTGCGCCGCGTGCGGGTGGAAGGCGAGCGCGCGCCGCAGCGCTGCGCGTTCCTGATCTCGTCGGGCAGCGTGATCTCGCGGGGCGCGTACGCGCGGCTCGGCCGCTTCGACGAGGCGCTGTTCATCGACCACGTCGACACCGAGTACTGCCTGCGCGCGCTGGCGCACAACGTGCCGCTGTACGTGGTGCCGTCGCTGGTGCTGACGCACCGGATCGGCGCGCGGCGCCGGCACAAGGTGGGGCCGTTCGAGCTGACGGCGATGCACCATGGGTGGCTGCGCCGATACTACGGCGCGCGCAACGCGATGCAGCTGGGGCTGCAGTACGGGTTGCGGTTTCCGGTGGCGCTGGTGCCGAATCTGCTGACGATCTGGCAGGTGGTCCAGGTGGTGCTGTGCGAGCGGGAGAAGGGCGCGAAGCTGCGCGGGATCGCGCTGGGCGTGCTCGACGGGGTGTTCGGGCGCCTGGGGTCGTTCGAGGCGGCGCGCGCGGGCCACCGCACGGCACGCGAGGAGGCGATGCGCGAAGCGCGGCAGCAGTCGTGAGACGCGGCGCGCGGACCCCAGCGTCAGCACGACGCGATGAGCGCGGTGAAGGGACAACGGCTCGACCGGGCGCGCATGGCATCTCCGCCGCCGTATCGACCCGCGTCACGCAACGGCAAGCGCCGATGATGACGGTGAAGAGGAAGACGACGCAGACGACGCCGACGGCGCAAAGGCTCGCGCCGGTATCGGCGGCGAGCCGCGGCGGCCGGGCGATACCGCTGACCGTCACCGGCGAAGCGGTCCGGCATCGCCGGCGTCGGCCGCAGAGGAATCGAGCACGAACGAAGGACGCATCACACGCATGACGCAGACCGCAACGCACGCAGCCACACGCACGACGACCCTGCCGGTCCGCCGCCCCGCGCGCCGGCTCGCGGCGCTCGCGCTCGCCTGGGCGCTCGCCGGCTGCGTGCCGTCGGGCCTGAAGCCGACGCTCGCGCCGCGCACGCCCGGCGACGACGCGCTCGCGCACACCACCGGCGGCGCGACGCACGGCGCATGGCCGAGCCCGGACTGGGTGCGCCAGCTCGGCGATCCGCAGCTCGACGCGCTCGTCGACGAAGCGCTGCGGCAGAACCCGACGCTGCAGGCCGCGCAGGCGCGCATCGGCGTCGCGCAGTCGCAGCTGCAGCAGTTCGAATCGCTGACGGGGCTCACCGCGACGGCGGGCGCCTCGCTCTCCAAGGCGCACGTGCCGCGCTCGGGCGGCACCCTCAATACGACGCTGAACGGCTTGCCGGTGTCGGTGCCGCTCGTGGGCGAATCGGTGGTGTCGTCGTCGTCGCTGTTCGTCGGGCTGAACTATCAGCTGGACCTGTGGGGCAAGAACGCGGCGGCCACGCGCGGGCTGCTGTCGATGCGCGATGCGGCGCGCGTGGAGGCCGAGCAGGCGCGGCTCACGCTGTCGGTGGCGATCGTGACGCTGTACGGCGAGCTGGACCGCGCGTATGCGCTGCGCGAGCTGCTGCAACAGAAGCGCCGCGCGAGCGAGCAGGTCGAGGCGGTGCTGCGCGAGCGCGCGGCGCGCGGGATCGACAACGGCTACGACGCGGACGACGCGGCGCTCAAGCGCGGCAAGCTGCTCGAGCAGATCGCGCTGACCGACGAGCAGATCCAGTTGCAGAGGCTGCAGCTGGGCGTGCTGAGCGGACGGGGGCCGGAGCGCGGGCTGTCGCTCGCGCGGCCGAAGCTCGCGCCGCTCGCGGACGCGCCGCTGCCCGCGCGGCTGCCCGCGCGGCTGCCGGCCGGGCTGCTGGGGCGGCGGCCGGACATCGTCGCGGCGCGATTGCGGGTGGAGGCGGCGTACGCGGCGATCGACGGCACGCGCGCGTCGTTCTACCCGGACGTGAACCTGGCGGCGCTGGGCGGGCTGTTCGCGCTCACGCCGGCGTCGCTGTTCAGGCACGATGCGCTGGGCGGCTCGATCGGGCCGGCGCTGTCGCTGCCGATCTTCGATCGCAGCCGGCTGAAGGCGAAGCTGGGCGGCGACGTGGCGAACGCGGACATGGCGCTCGCGCTGTACAACCAGACGGTGGATGCGGCGCTGGGCGAGGTGGCGCGGCAGTTGACGTCGCTGGCGACGCTCGACACGCTGCTGAAGGCGCAGCAGCAGGCGCTGCGCGCGGCGCAGCGGATGGTGGCGCTGGCGCAGGACCGGCATCGCCGGGGGATGGGGATGCGCAAGGACATCGACGTGGCGCAGCTCACGCTGCTGGACGAGCGCGCGCACGTGGTGGAGCTGCAGGCGCGGCGGCGCACGCTGCGGGTGGGGCTGATCGGCGCGCTGGGCGGCGGCTTCGACGCGCGGCCGGCGAGCGGCGCGCCGCCCGCGCAGGCGGGCCAGCCGTTCGCGGCGGCGTCGCGGCCGGTGGCGGCGCACGATGCGCAACCTGATTGAGCGATGTGAGGCGCGGGGGAGGCGCGAGCGGATGCGAGACGACGAATGGGCGAACGAAGGGGGCGAGCGGGCCGATGCGTCCGGCGCACGTGCGCGGCGCCCCCGGCTTCGGCGGACGATGCTTCGGTGTCCGAGGCAAGGCGATGCGGCGGGTAATACGGCTGGTAATGCGGCTCGAATCGAGAGGAGCGGTCGGGCCGGCGCGGCCATCGCGACGCCACCCGAAGCCGCCGCGATGGCCGCGCGTCGAGCGCCCACGCCGCGGCCGCGCCGTCCGTGAGCGGCCGAGACGACGCACGCACGAGCGCATCGGGTGAGTGCCGCGAGCGCGAAAACGTCAACCCCAACGCCTCCTTCACCGTGTATACGAGAGATTCGACCGAGACCGAGCATCGAAGCGTCCCGCGCCGCGCCGCAGCGGCGCCCGGGCCCGTCCGATCCGCGCCTGCCGGCGCCACCGACATCACGCACGCCACCATCTTGAACGACACCGCCACCGACACTGCGCGCGCGAAGGCGCCCACCGATCCGGCCGTTTCCGACGGCGCGCCCGCGAGCGGGCACGGCTTGCCTGCGTCGCCCGAAACCGCCGCGACGCTTGCCGCGCGCCGGGCCACGCGCCGCCGCCGCTTCGCATGGTTCTTCGGAGTGCTGGCGATCGTCGCGCTGGGCGCGGCGCTCTACTGGTTCATCGTGGGCCGCTTCAGCGAAGAGACGGACGATGCGTACGTGGCGGGCAACGTCGTGCAGATCGCCGCGCAGATCCAGGGGACGGTGACCGACGTGCTGGTGGCCGACACGCAGCAGGTAAAGGCGGGGCAGGCGCTGGTGCGGCTCGACGACGCGGAGGCGGCGGCGGCGTTCGCGCAGGCGCAGGCGCAGCTCGCGCAGGCGGTGCGGCAAGTGGCGAACACGCGGCTGTCGATGCAGACGTACGAGCAGACGGTGAAGGCGCGCGAGGCGGATCTGAAGCTCGCGCAGCAGGCGTATCGGGCGCGGGCGGGGGCGTCGGTGGAGGTGGTGGCGCCGGAGGAGCTGGCGCGGGCGAAGTCGTCGCTGGCGAACGCGCAGGCGGCGCTGGCGGGAGCGCAGGCGCAACGGGAGGCGGCGCGCGCGCTGGGCAGCGAGCGGCCGGTCGGGCAGAACCCGGCGGTGCAGCAGGCGGCCGCGCAGTTCAAGCTGGCGTACCGGAACCTGAAGCGCACGACGATCGTGTCGCCGGTGGACGGGACGGTCGGGCAGCGGTCGGTGCAGATCGGGCAGCAGGTGGGGCCGGGGGTGCCGCTGATGTCGGTGGTGCAGTTGCGGCAGGTGTGGGTGGAGGCGAACTTCAAGGAAGGGCAGTTGCGGCACATGCGGGTGGGCCAGCCGGTGCGGCTCGAATCGGACCTGTACGGCGCGCGGGTGACGTATCACGGCCGAGTGGAGGGCTTCTCGGCGGGCACGGGCAGCGCGTTCTCGATGCTGCCGTCGCAGAACGCGGCGGGGAACTGGATCAAGGTGGTGCAGCGCTTGCCGGTGGTGATCTCGCTGGAGCCGTCGGAGCTGGCGGCGCACCCGTTGCGGGTGGGGCTGTCGATGCGCGCGACGGTGCAGACGAAGGCGCGCGGCGGGCATCTGCTGGACGGCGACGCGCCGCTGCCGGCGCAGCGCACGCGGGTGCACGAAATGCACGCGGGCGAGGCGGAGGCGGCGGCCGAGGCGGTGATCCGCGCGAACGACGGTGGGCAGTGACGGGCCGGGGGGATCGCGGGGGGCGCGGTGGGGCTGGGACGGGCGCAGGCGTCGATCGAGTCGGGCGGGGCGCTGGAGCGATCGGCGTGATTGCGCTGCTCGCGTGGTCGGCGGTGAGGCGGTGAGGCGGTGAGGCGGTGAGGCAGTGAGGCAGTGAGGCGGTGAGGCGGTGAGGCAGTGAGGCAGTGAGGCGGTGAGGCGGTGAGGCGGTGATCGAGGCGGAGGCGTCGTGCCGGCGTGGCGCGGGATGAAGCGAGAAGGCGCGAGGAAGCGCGAGGAAGTGGGAAGAAGCGCGAGCACTGCGATGGTTCGAGCATGCGCCCCGCACGATGTGCGCGATGCCATCCGCCATACGCGTGCGATTGCTTCGATGAACGAAGCGACCGGCGCCGCGCGGGCGATGCGCGTCATGGCGCGATGTCGGCGAGCGATGGAGAGGACGACGAGCGCCGCATCGGCGCGTCAACTGGAAAGCGAGCGAAGCGCACCGGCTTCGCCCATCATGCGCGTGGCACGGACACGTGCGCTCGCATCGTCATGCGTCGGCGGCGTCGGCCGTCTCGGTGCCGCAATTTCCCGGTGCCGCAATCGTCAGTAATCCCTATGAGGTCGGGCACCCTCGCCGCTCGCCCGCGGTCTCGTCGAGATTCGTCACCACGACATCGCCGAACGTCGCGTCGCCGCCTTCGGCGAACACGGCGAGCCGGTTGTCGGCAGGCGACGGAAACACGAGATCGGTGATGACGGTCCGGCCGTCGCCGTCGAACACTTCGACGGAATCGCGATCGACGATCACGTCGAGCCGCAGCTTCCCGTTCACGAGCGGTAGCGCAACGATATGCCGCTGGCTGAACGCGTTCGAGAAGTTCGTTTCGCCGGATGCCGAGCGATCGACGCTCAGCGTGTGCGCCGACGAATCGTAGACGATACGCGTGCCGACGCGGCCGTTCGCCGAGCGCCGCACGATCAAGCCGGCGCGCCTGGCCGAGCGCGGCTCGATCGTCACTGCGATGCGCTGCACGGTGCCGCGTGCGTCGGCGCCGAGCTCTCGCGTCGCGGACGCGACCGCGAGCGAGCCGATACGCACGGCGGGCCGCGTGCGGGCGAACGCGTCGAACGCGCGCGCGGGCGCGACCGTCACTCGCGGCCGGCCGTCGATCGTCTTCAGCGCGAGCTCGCGCGGTAGCGCCATCGCGCCTTTCCACGGCGTGGTCGGAATGCGCTCCGCATAGTCCCAATTGCTCATCCATGCGATCGCTACCGGCCCCTCGCCCGGCGCGTTCGCGAACGTGCCGGCCGCGTAGTAGTCGGCGCCGTGATCGATCCACGAGTATTGCGCGGGATCGGCGTTCGCCGGCGCGGCGCGATCGGGCGTGAACGTTCTGCCGTCGAACTCGCCGATGAAATACATCGCGCCCGAGCCGCCCGCGATCGACCACGGATTGACGTTGACGATCATCACCCACTTCATGCGCGCGGCGTCGCCGTCGAGCGGCATCGGCAGCAGCTCGGGCATTTCCCACAGCGCGCCGCGATGCGGGACGTCGGGCAGCGTGAAGTCGCTCAGGAAATCCCAGCGAATCAGGTCGCTCGACCGATACAGCTTGACGACGGGCGCGTCGGCGACAACCGCCGTCATCATCCAGTAACCGCCCGGCGCGTACCACGTCACGTTCGGATCGCGGAAATGCCGCGATTCGGGCGCGAGCGTCAGCACCGGATTGTGCGCGTACGGCCGCCACGTCTTGCCGTGATCGATGCTGTACGCGAGCGATTGCGCCTGCGTACCGGGTTCGTGGCCGAAGCCCGCCTTGTAGACGCTCGTATAGAGCGCGACGAGCGGCGGCGCATTCGGGGTGCCGAGGCCCGACGTGTTGCGTGCATCCGCGACGATGGAGCCGGAGAAGATATCCTCGCGCGCGTTCGCCGGCATCGCCACCGGCTGCTCGTCCCAGTGCACGAGATCGCGGCTCGTCGCGTGCCCCCACGACATGTCGCCCCAGAAGTTGCCGTGCGGATTGTATTGATAGAACAGGTGATAGACGCCGTTTTCGTAGACGAGGCCGTTCGGGTCGTTCATCCAGTTGCGTCGGGGCGTGTAGTGCAACGCGGGCCGCCATTGCGGCGTGCCGTCGGCGGACTTCGCGGGCGATGCCGCGCATTGCGCGCCCGACGCATGCGCGGCGAAGCTTGCACACGCGGCGAGCGCGATGAGGCCGTAAACGACGGAGGAAAAGCGTAAGCGAGGGTTCGACATCGAATGCATCCTTCATTGCCGCAGGCGCGGCGTGCGGTGCGATACGCGACGGCGGCCGGAGCCGGCGCGCACGGCGCAGGAGTGTCCGGCCGTCCGCGCGCAGGAAGGCGGATGCGGCGTTCGCCTTCCTGCGCCGGCATGTCAGTCGTGGTGGCCTGCGCCCACGGCCGGCAGGTTCGCGGGAATGTCGCCGTAGCCGCCGAGGCCGCCCGCGCCGTACGCGCGGTCGACCGTCGTCGAATCGCCGTGGATGTCGATCTTCACCGTCGGCGCGAGCGTGCCGCCGCGCCGCGCGCCGATCGCGTCGATGAACGACTCGACGCGCCCGCCCGGCATCACGTAGTGCGAGTACGACTGGAACGCGCGCGGGTTCTGGTTCGGGTCCTGTGCGTACGGCGCGCCGGCGGGCGCGGAGAAGTCGGTCGGGTTGCCGAGCACGAGGCCGCTGCCGCCGTTCAGCGGCAGGAAATCGCTGCGGATGCCGTTGCCGACGAAGCCATACACGCCGTCCGGGCCGTCGATGCCGGCGGCCATCGTCGTCCGGTGGCTGATCGTGAACAGGTAGTACTTGCCGTCCTTCAGATAGATCTGCGGACGCTCGGTCTGATCGTCGACACAGTTCGCCGACAGCAGCGGCGGCAGGAACTTCCACTCGGTCAGTTGCGGGTTCGTCGCGATCGCGAGGCCGACATTGGCCTTCTGATACACTGCGCCCAGGTTCATCACCGCGTTCAGATCCTCGCGATACGGATCGTTCGGCGCGTAGCCGAGATCGGCTTCGGTGCAGGTGCGCGCGCCGCGCGGGCCGCCCGTGTTGCCCTCGAACACCATGTACGTGTTGCCCGGATGCGCGGGATCGGTGAACACGAACGGATCGCGGAACGAGTAGTAAGTGTTCTGCTGGCCCGTCTGGTACATCTTGCCTTCAGGCTGCAGCAGCGCCTTGTGATCGTCGAATCCCGAGAACCACACATGCTTGTCGTCCGCGTGGATGTGACCGTCCGCGCGCGTGATGATCGCGATCGGCGGCGTGATGTCGGCGCCGCCGGGCGCCGAGCGATTGAACGACAGCGCGGTGTAGTAGAGGCTGACGTTCTCGCCGTGCGTGAGGCGCGCGGAGCCGGACCACTCGGCGTTGTTCGTCATCGGCGCGGTGCCGAACACCTTCGCGCTCGCGCCGTCCGGAAACAGATGGCCGCCCCAGGTCCAGCCGCCGTTGGCCGGACGCTGCGAAGCCGGAATGCCCGCGCGGCGATAGAAGAAGCCGATGCGCGCATGCACGTGGCGATCGTCGAACGTGTAGCCCGCGCGCGGATCGGCGCTCAGCGAGAAGATCACTTCCCAGCCCTTGTAGCTCAACTGGTTCGCGCGCATGTCGGCGAGCGGCCAGGTATCCCATACCCACACGTTCGAATCGACGAGCGGAAAGTTCTGCGCGATGTCCGGCATCGTCAGCGCGGGCGGCAGCGAGTTCTTGTCGGCGCCCGCCGTGTGCGATTGCTTGACGATCTGACGCATGTCCGCGCGCGTCCAGCGCATCGTGAAATGGCTTTCGGGATCGTAGGCCTGCTGCGTGTGCGGCGTCGGCGCGGGGCCGGCGCCGTCGCTCTGCGCGTGCGCCGACATGCAAGCGGCTGCGGTGAGCGCGGCCGCGCTCAGGGCCAAACGTTTGTGTCGACGGGAAACGGCTTGTTTGGAATATGTCATGAAATTGTCGTGAATCGGTAAGTTTATGACGGCGCCGTACTAAAAATGGATATCCAAACCGGTTTGGATGCTAATTCAAACCGGTTTGGGCGTCAAAAGTAATTTATTTGACGGAATGCCCGACAATTGGGAAACAATGGCCGGCGGCGGCGCCGGCCGAATGCAGGGAGACCATTCGAGGTGAGAGCGTGAAAGTGAATCTGAAGGCGTTGTCGGAGGCGCTCGGTCTGTCGCGCACGACGGTGAGCCGCGCGCTGAACGGCTACGACGACGTGAGCGAAGCCACGCGCGAGCGCGTGATGCAGGCGGCGCGCGAGTTCGGCTACGTCGCCGATCCGACCGCGCGCCGGCTCGCGACCGGGCGCGCGGACGCGGTCGGCATCGTCTATCCGTTCGGCGCGGGCGACCTCGGTGATCCGCGCTTCGCCGAGGTCGTCGCGGGCGTCACGGAGCGTCTCGGCGAGAGCGGCCTCGATTTCTTCATCGTGTCCGCGCGCCCGAACGCGGAGCTCGACACGTACCGGCGGCTCGTCGACGGCCGGCTCGTCGACGGGCTGATCGTCGCGCGCACGCTCGTCGACGATCCGCGCCTCCGTTTTCTTCAGGAACGCGAATTTCCGTTCGTCGCCTATGGCCGGACCGCGAGCGCGAAGCCGTACACCTGGTTCGATTTCGATAACGAGGCGGGCATGCACGCGGCCGCGCAACGGCTGACCGCGTTCGGGCATCGGCGCATCGCGCTCGTTTGCGCGCCGCGGACGCTGAATTTCGCCGCGCAGCGGCGCGCGGGCTTCGAGCGCGCGCTGCGAGAGGCTGGGATCGAGCCCGATGCCGCGCTGATCGTCGAATGCGCGTTCACGCGTGACGGCGGCTACGGCGCGGCGCAAACGCTGCTCGCCCTCGAGCGTGCGCCGAGCGCGATCGTCGTCGACAACAACATCGCCGGCGCGGGCGTGTTCAGGGCGATCGTCGAGCGCGGCAGGCGCTTCGTTCGCGACGTATCGCTGATCGTCTATGACGGCGTGTCGCCCGACGTTTCGTTTCCGCACCACGCGAGCGCGGTGCTGCAGCCGACCGGGCATGCATCCGGCCGCGCGATCGCCGAACTGATGCTCGGCGCCATCGCGCATCCGGGCGACGCCGCGCATCGGCTCGTGTCGCCCGTCATCGAGCCGGGCGACACGGACGGGCCGTTCAGCGGCTGACGCGTACGAGATGCGGGACGCCGCCGCGCGATCGAGGCGTCGCGCAGTTCGATGTTGCGCGACGCGATGTGCGCGTTACGCTGCGTTGACCGTTGACCGTTGACCGTTGATTGCCGATTGCTAACCGCTAACCGCTAACCGCTAACCGCTAACCGCTAACCGCTGATCGCTGATCGCTGATCGCTGATCGTCACGATTACCGATACCGTCCCCCCGCCCGCGCACCAGCGTCGCTTCCACCGCTTTCCACCGCCTCCCCATCGCCCATCGCGGCCCTTCTCCCAATGTCGGCCGCGGCCAAGCCGATGTCGGTTTTTGGACGCTCGGCCCCCCGGCTCGCGGACTACCCTCGAAAGGCTCGCTGCAAGTCCGGCCGGCGCGTGAGCGCGCCGGCCGGGCGACGCGCGGCGCACCGCCAACGAGACATGGAGACGAAGCGATGAGCAGCAACCGAGGTGTCGTGTATCAGGGGCCGGGCAAGGTCGAAGTGCGGAAGATCGACTATCCGAAGATGGTCGATCCGAGCGGCCGCGCGATCGGCCACGGCGTGATCCTGAAGGTCGTCAGCACGAATATCTGCGGCTCCGATCAGCACATGGTGCGCGGCCGCACGACGGCGCCCGTCGGTCTCGTGCTCGGCCACGAGATCACGGGCGAGGTGATCGAGGTCGGCCGCGATGCCGAGACGCTGAAGATCGGCGATCTCGTATCGGTGCCGTTCAACGTCGCGTGCGGCCGCTGCGCGATGTGCAAGGAGCAGCACACGGGCGTGTGCCTGAACGTGAATCCGGCGCGCGCGGGCGGCGCGTACGGCTATGTCGACATGGGCGGCTGGATCGGCGGGCAAGCCGAATACGTGCTCGTGCCGTACGCCGACTTCAACCTGCTGAAATTCCCCGATCGCGATCGGGCCATGGCGAAGATCCGCGATCTCACGTGCCTGTCGGACATCCTGCCGACCGGCTATCACGGCGCGGTCACGGCCGGCGTGAAGCCCGGCTCGACGGTTTACGTCGCGGGCGCGGGCCCGGTGGGGATGGCGGCCGCCGCGTCGGCGCGGCTGCTCGGCGCCGCATGCACGATCGTCGGCGACATGAACGCCGAGCGCCTCGCGCACGCGAAGGCGATGGGCTTCGAGGTGGTCGATCTGTCGAAGGACGCGACGCTCGGCGAGCAGATCGAGCAAATCCTCGGCAAGCCGGAGATCGATTGCGCGGTTGACTGCGTCGGCTTCGAGGCGCACGGCCACGGCTCGTCCGGCCATGCGCAGGAGGCGCCCGCGACGGTGCTGAACTCGCTGATGGAAATCACCCGGCCCGCGGGCGCGATCGGCATTCCGGGCCTGTACGTGACCGACGATCCGGGCGCCGTCGATGTCGCCGCCAAGCACGGCAGCCTGAGCATTCGTTTCGGTCTCGGCTGGGCGAAATCGCATTCGTTCCATACCGGCCAGACGCCCGTGCTCAAGTACAGCCGCAACCTGATGCAGGCGATCCTGTTCGACCGGCTGCCGATCGCGGAAATCGTCAACGTGGCGGTGATTTCGCTCGACGACGCGCCGGAGGGCTACAAGAAGTTCGACGGCGGCGCGCCGCGCAAATTCGTCATCGATCCGCACGGGATGCTGAAGGCGGCCTGACGCGCACACGCACGCGGGTGCGGCCTCGCGCCGACACCGCCCGCGCAGCGACGCGGCCCGCCGGTTTTCGCGAACCGGCGGGCCGTTCGTTTCGGTATGCGATTTCGGGGGCCGGTTTCGAATGCCGGTTTCCGTGGACGCTTGTTCACGGCGCTCGGCACGGCCCGGCGGCGCGACTCACGCGTGCAGCATCATCGACGGCGCGGGCGCGCCGCCCGGCATCGACGGCTGCGCGAGCGGCGCGACCTGCTTGCGGCGCTCGCGCGTCGGCGCGGTGCCGAACGCGTCGCGGTAGCTCTTGCTGAAGTGGCACGCGGATTGGAAGCCGCACGCCATCGTGATGTGCATGATCGACATGTCGGTCTGCAGCAGCAGCTCGCGCGCGCGGCGCAGGCGCAGCGTCAGGTAGTAGTGCGTCGGCGTCATGCCGAGATGCTCGCGAAAGAGGCGCTGCAACTGCCGCTGCGACATGTTCGCGAGCCGCGCGAGTTCTTCGCGCGACAGCGGCTCCTCGATGTTGTTCTCCATCAGCGCGATCACTTCGAACAGCGATTTGTTCGCGGAGCCGAGCCGGGCGACGAGCGGCATGCGCTGCTGCGCGCTCGTGTCGCGCACGTGCTCGACGATGAACTGCTCGGCGATCTGCGTGACGCGCGCGGTGCCGATGCGCGACGCGATCAGGTTCAGCATCATGTCGAGCGGCGCGACGCCGCCCGTGCACGTCACGCGATCGCGATCGATCACGAACAGTTCCTTGAGAAAGCGCGTATCGGGAAATTCTTCCTTCAGCGCCGACAGATTTTCCCAATGGATCGCACAGGCGTAGCCGGCGAGGAGCCCTGCCTTCGCGAGCGCATAGGTGCCGGTGCACAGGCTGCCGAGCGCGACGCCCGCGCGCGCGAAGCGGCGCAGCGCCGCGAGATGCTCGGGTTGCGTCGCGCGCTGCACGTCCACGCCGCCGCAGACGAACACGATGTCCGGCTGCCCCGCGCATTCGGCCGGGCCGGTGTCGACCGCGAGCCCGTTGCTTGCCGTGACCATGCCGCCCTGCGGGCTGATGATCGACCAGCGGTACAGCGGCTGCCCGCTCAGGTAGTTGGCCATCCTGAGCACTTCGATCGCGTTCGTGAACGCGATCATCGTGAAGTTGGGCAGCGGCATGAACGCGAAATGAGACAGCGACGCGGTGCGGTCGGGCGACATGGGGAAGCGTTCCTTGAATCTGATCTTGATGCGGCCGGGCGCTCGGCTCGCGTATTGTGAAATCGAGCGCAACAAGCGTGCCATACGGCTAAACCCTAGATCGGCGGGGCCGTCCGCCCGCGGCCTTTCGCTGCACCGCACCGTAACCGTGAGCGGCGGTGCCGCGCGAATGCAGCGGCGGCACCGCGCCAGTGCCGAACCGCCGCTCGACCCCCGTCGCGGACGCCGCAAAAAACGCACGATCGGTCACTTGTTCAAAAGTGACGAACATGTCGGAAAAGGGAAAGAAAGCGTCTGAATTCATCAATCGGCCAAAAATCCGAACGACAAGAATAGAGCCGTCGGCAGCCGCTGCGGCGAAACGCCGAAACGCCGTGAACAGGGCCTTCGGGCCTGCCCCGGAGCCCCTCAAAATTCAGTGACGAGACGCCTCATGTCGAACGCCAATCCCTTCTTCTCGCAATCGCTCGCCGAGCGCGACGCGTCCGTGCGCGGCGCGATCCTCAAGGAACTCGAACGCCAGCAGTCGCAAGTCGAGCTGATCGCGTCGGAGAACATCGTGTCGCGCGCGGTGCTCGACGCGCAGGGCTCGGTGCTGACCAACAAGTATGCGGAAGGCTATCCGGGCAAGCGCTATTACGGCGGTTGCGAATTCGCCGACGAAGTCGAGGCGCTCGCGATCGAGCGCGTGAAGCGGCTCTTCAACGCCGGCCATGCGAACGTGCAGCCGCACTCGGGCGCCCAGGCGAACGGCGCGGTGATGCTCGCGCTCGCGAAGCCGGGCGACACGGTGCTCGGAATGTCGCTCGACGCGGGCGGACACCTCACGCACGGCGCGAAGCCGGCGCTGTCCGGCAAGTGGTTCAACGCGCTCCAGTACGGCGTGAGCCGCGACACGATGCTGCTCGATTACGACCAGGTCGAGGCGCTCGCGCAGCAGCACAAGCCGAGCCTCATCATCGCCGGCTTCTCCGCCTATCCGCGCAAGCTCGACTTCGCGCGGTTTCGCGCGATCGCCGATTCGGTCGGCGCGAAGCTGATGGTCGACATGGCGCATATCGCCGGCGTGATCGCCGCGGGCCGCCATGCGAACCCGGTCGAACACGCGCACGTCGTCACGTCGACGACGCACAAGACGCTGCGCGGCCCGCGCGGCGGCTTCGTGCTGACCAACGACGAGGAGATCGCGAAGAAGATCAACTCGGCCGTGTTCCCCGGCCTGCAGGGCGGCCCGCTGATGCACGTGATCGCCGGCAAGGCGGTGGCGTTCGGCGAGGCGCTGACAGACGATTTCAAGACCTACATCGATCACGTGCTCGCGAACGCGCAGGCGCTCGGCGACGTGCTGAAGGCGGGCGGCGTCGATCTCGTGACGGGCGGCACCGACAACCATCTGCTGCTCGTCGATCTGCGCCCGAAGGGCCTGAAGGGCGCGCAGGTCGAGCAGGCGCTCGAGCGCGCGGGCATCACGTGCAACAAGAACGGCATTCCGTTCGATCCGGAGAAGCCGACGATCACGTCGGGCATCCGCCTCGGCACGCCGGCGGGCACGACGCGCGGCTTCGGCGCAGCGGAGTTCCGCGAGGTCGGCCGGCTGATTCTCGAGGTGTTCGAGGCCCTGCGCACGAACCCGGAAGGCGATCACGCGACCGAACAGCGCGTGCGGCGCGAGATCTTCGCGCTTTGCGAACGCTTCCCGATCTACTGACACGCCGGAGCGGAACGAACGCCGCGCGTTCGCACGCCGACCGACCCACGCGCCGACAAGACTGGAGAATCCATGAGCACGCTGCACCAGGACAGCATCATCATCGATGGCCTGAACATTTCGAAGTTCGAACGCTCGGTGTTCGAAGACATGCAAAAGGGCGGCGTGACGGCCGCGAACTGCACGGTGTCCGTGTGGGAGAACTTCACGAAGACGGTCGACAACATCGCGCTGATGAAAAAGCAGATTCGCGAGAACGGCGAACTGCTGACGCTCGTGCGCACGACGGACGACATCCTCCGCGCGAAGCGGGAAGGCCGCACGGGCGTGATCCTCGGCTTCCAGAACGCGCACGCGTTCGAGGACAACCTGGGCTATGTCGAGGCGTTCGCCGACATGGGCGTGCGCGTCGTGCAGCTTTGCTACAACACGCAGAACCTCGTCGGCACCGGCTGCTACGAGCGCGACGGCGGGCTGTCGGATTTCGGCCGCGAGGTGATCACCGAGATGAACCGCGTCGGGATCATGGTCGACCTGTCGCACGTCGGCGGCAACACGTCGTCGGAGGCGATCGCGTTCTCGAAGAAACCCGTGTGCTACTCGCACTGCCTGCCGTCGGGTCTCAAGGAGCATCCGCGCAACAAGAGCGACGCGCAACTGAAGGAGATCGCGGACGCGGGCGGCTTCGTCGGGGTGACGATGTTCGCGCCGT
The DNA here is from genome assembly GCF_000011705.1 of Burkholderia mallei ATCC 23344. Classification (NCBI taxonomy): domain Bacteria; kingdom Pseudomonadati; phylum Pseudomonadota; class Betaproteobacteria; order Burkholderiales; family Burkholderiaceae; genus Burkholderia; species Burkholderia mallei. The sequence goes on from NC_006349.2 coordinate 480,680, forward strand.
TCCTGAAGCGCGGGATCGACGCGACGATCGACGATTACATCGAGGCGATCGGCTACGTCGTGAACCTGATCGGCGAGGACGCGGTCGGCATCGGCACCGATTTCACGCAGGGCTACAGCGTCGATTTCTTCGATTGGCTCACGCACGACAAGGGCCGCTACCGCCGGCTCACGAATTTCGGCAAGGTCGTGAATCCTGAAGGCATCCGAACGATCGGCGAATTCCCGAACCTGACGGCCGCGATGGAGCGCGCGGGATGGAAGGCGTCGCGCATCCGCAAGATCATGGGCGAAAACTGGGTGCGCGTGTTCAAGGAGGTCTGGGGCGCGTAAGCGTGTGTCTTGCACGCCCGCATGCTTCGTTCTCAGCCCGTTTTCAACCGATCCGATACAGGACACGCGCGTGCTCGACGAGCGTCGGCGCGTGGACGATGCCGCGCGTGCGCCGAGGGCGCCGCGCGTTTTACCCCACGGAGTCACACGATGCAACCGCAACTGCCGATCGACGTCGATCCGAACACCGGCGTCTGGACCACCGACGCGCTGCCGATGCTGTACGTGCCGCGCCATTTCTTCACGAACAACCATACGGCGGTGGAAGAGGCGCTCGGCCGCGACGCCTATGCGGACATCCTCTACCGCGCCGGTTACAAGTCGGCGTATCACTGGTGCGACAAGGAGGCGAAGCAGCACGGGATCGCCGGGATGGCGGTGTTCGAGCATTACCTGAAGCGCCTGTCGCAGCGCGGCTGGGGCCTGTTCTCGATCGTCGAAGCCGAGCCGGCCGCCGCGCGCGCGAAGATCGAGCTGCGTCATTCGTCGTTCGTGCTCGCGCAGCCGGGCAAGGAAGGCAAGCTTTGCTACATGTTCGCCGGCTGGTTCGCGGGCGCGCTGGACTGGGTCAACGACACGACGCCGGAAGGCCGCGGCGCGCCGCGCGCGCGATCGGCGGAAGCACAGTGCGCGGCCGAGGGCCATGACCATTGCGTCTTCGAAGTGTCGCCGATCGCGCGCTGATCCGCCGACGCCGAACCCCACTCGCAACACCCGATATTCGAACGCCAGAGGTCGCCTGCGATGCGTTATCCCCACCTGTTCAAACCCCTGCAGCTGAACCAGCTGACGCTGCGCAACCGGATCGTCAGCACCGCGCACGCGGAGGTGTACGCGGAGCCGGGCGGCCTGCCGGGCGAGCGCTACATCCGTTACTACGAAGAGAAGGCGAAGGGCGGCGTCGGCCTCGCCGTGTGCGGCGGATCGAGCCCCGTGTCGATCGACAGCCCGCAGGGCTGGTGGAAATCGGTGAACCTGTCGACCGACAAGATCGTCGATCCGCTTGCGCGGCTCGCCGAGGCGATGCACCGGCACGGCGCGAAGATCATGATCCAGGCGACGCACATGGGCCGCCGCTCGGCGTTTCACGGCGAGCACTGGCCGCACCTGATGTCGCCGTCGGGCGTGCGCGAGCCGGTGCACCGCGGTAACGCGAAGATCATCGAGGTCGAGGAGATCCGGCGGATCATCGGCGATTTCGCGGCCGCCGCGAAGCGCGTGAAGGACGCGGGCATGGACGGCATCGAGATCTCGGCCGCGCACCAGCATCTGATCGACCAGTTCTGGAGCCCGCGCACGAACGTGCGCACCGACGAATGGGGCGGCAGCCTCGAGAACCGGCTGCGCTTCGGCGTCGAAGTGCTGACGGCGGTGCGCGAGGCGGTGGGGCGCGACTTCTGCGTCGGCCTGCGGATGTGCGGCGACGAATTTCACGAGGACGGCCTCGATCACGAGCAGTTGAAGGAGATCGCGCAGGCGATGTCCGAGACGGGCCTGATCGATTATCTCGGCGTGATCGGCTCCGGCGCGGACACGCACAACACGCTCGCGAACTGCATGCCGCCGATGGCGCTGCCGCCCGAGCCGTTCGTGCATCTCGCGGCGGGCATCAAGTCCGTCGTCAGGATTCCGGTGATGCACGCGCAAAGCATTCGCGACGCGGGCCAGGCCGAGCGCCTGCTCGCGAACGGGATGATCGACCTCGTCGGCATGACGCGCGCGCAGATCGCCGATCCGCACATGGTGATCAAGATCCGCGATGGCCGCGAGGACGAGATCAAGCAGTGCGTCGGCGCGAACTACTGCATCGATCGCCAGTACAACGGCCTCGACGTGCTGTGCGTGCAGAACGCGGCGACTTCGCGCGAGGCGACGATGCCGCACGTGATCGAGAAGTCGCGCGGGCCGAAACGCAAGGTCGTCGTGGTCGGCGCGGGCCCGGCGGGCCTGGAGGCCGCGCGCGTCGCCCGCTCGCGCGGGCACGACGTCGTGCTGTTCGAGAAGAACGCCGAAGTCGGCGGGCAGATCATGCTCGCGGCGAAGGCGCCGCAGCGCGAGCAGATGGCGGGCATCGTGCGCTGGTTCGACATGGAGACGAAGCGGCTCGGCGTCGACCGCCGGCTCGGCGTCGAGGCCGACGAGAAGGCAATCATGGCCGAGAAGCCGGACATCATCGTGCTCGCCACGGGCGGGCGCAGCTTCACCGATCAGGTGTCGGGCTGGGGCGTCGCCGAGGGGCACGCGGTCGGCTCGTGGGACATCCTGTCGGGCCGCGTCGAGCCGGGAAAGAACGTGCTCGTCTATGACGGCGTCAGCACGCATGCGGGCGCGGGCGTCGCGGATTTCATCGCGAGCCGCGGCTCGAACGTGGAGATCGTCACGCCGGACGTGAAGGTGGCCGACGACTGCGGCGGCACGACGTTCCCGATTTTCTATCGGCGGCTCTACGCGCAGGGCGTGATCCACACGCCGAACTACTGGCTCGACCGCGTCTACGAGGAAGACGGCAAAAAGATCGCGGTGCTGCGCAACGAATACACGGAAGAGCAGGAGGAGCGCGCGGTCGATCAGGTCGTGATCGAGAACGGCATCACGCCGAATGATGCGCTGTACTGGAAGCTCAAGCCCGAATCGGTCAATCGCGGCCAGATCGACGTGCACAAACTATTCGCCGCCGAGCCGCAGCCGTGCCTTGCCGAGACGCTCGGCAACGGCCGCTTCCTGCTGTTTCGCGTCGGCGATTGCATCTCGATGCACAACATCCACGGCGCGATCTATGACGCGCTGCGCCTCGTGAAGGATTTCTGACGATGAATCCGGCCATCCTGATTACCGCGCTGCTGTGGCTGTCGGTCGCGGGCCTCGCGTTCGCGGTCGCGAAACGCTCGGCGTACTGGCGGCTCGGCCGCGCGACCACACCCGGCGCGTTCGGGCTCGCGAACCTGCTGGCGATTCCGAAGCGTTATTTCGTCGATCTGCACCACGTCGTCGCGCGTGACCCGTACATCGCGAAGACGCACGTCGCGACGGCGGGCGGCGCGCTCGCCGCGCTCGCGCTCGTGTTCGTCAACTACGGGCTCGCGATCTATTCGCCGTGGCTCGACAGGCTGATCCTGCTCGCGGCGCTCGCGATGCTCGTCGGCGTGGTGTTCGTCTGGCGCCGCCGCCATGCGAAGGCGGTGCCCGCGCGGTTGTCGCGCGGCCCATGGAATACGCTGCCGTGGCTGCTCGGCGCGTTCGCGCTCGGCCTCGTGCTGTTCATGCTGGTGCCGGCGGCGGCGATGTCGGGCGCGTTCGCGCTGCTCTGCGCGGCGTTGATCGGCGCCGGCGCGTTCGCGATGACGGTGGGAGCGGCCAAGGGCGGGCCGATGAAGCACGCGATCGCGGGCTTGCTGCATCTCGCGTTCCATCCTCGTCAGGAGCGCTTCGCGGCGACGCGCGACGCGTACACCGGCGACGGCGGCGCGACACCGCCGACCGCGCTGAAGCCGTCCGATGTCGAGCGCGACGAGTACGGCGTCGCGAAGCCGGCCGAATTCCGCTGGAACCAGTTGCTGAGCTTCGATGCATGCGTGCAGTGCGGCAAATGCGAGGCGGCGTGCCCCGCGTTCGCGTCGGGCCAGCCGCTCAATCCGAAGAAGCTGATCCAGGATCTCGTCGTCGGAATGGCGGGCGGCACCGATGCCGCGTATGCGGGCAGCCCGACGCCCGGCATCCCGGTCGGCGCGCACGGCGGCGATCCGCAGCGGCCGATCGTGTCGTCGCTGATCGAGGCCGACACGCTGTGGTCGTGCACGACGTGCCGGGCGTGCGTGCAGGAGTGCCCGATGCTGATCGAGCACGTGGATGCGATCGTCGACATGCGCCGCAACCAGGCGCTCGTGCACGGCGCGGTGCCGGGCAAGGGCGCGCAGGTGCTCGCGAACCTGCGCGAGACAGGCACGATGGGCGGCTACGACACGGCCGCGCGCTATGACTGGTCGGTCGATCTGGGCGCGCCCGTCGCGCAGCCGGGGCGCCCCGTCGACGTGCTGATCGTCGCGGGCGAGGGCGCGTTCGACATGCGCTACCAGCGCACGCTGCGCGCACTCGTGAAGGTGCTCAATCATGCGGGCGTCGATTACGCGGTGCTCGGCCGCGCGGAAACCGACACGGGCGACGTCGCGCGCCGGCTCGGCGACGAGGCGACGTTCCAGCAGATGGCCAGGCGCCTGATCGACACGCTCGGCGCGCTGTCGTTCAAGCAGATCGTGACGGCCGATCCACACGTGATGCACAGCCTGCGCAACGAATATCGCGCGCTCGGCGGCCGTTACGCGGTCAAGCATCACACGACGTTCGTCGCCGAGCTCGCGGCGGCAGGCAAGATCAAGCCGCAGGCGGCGGACGCGCTGCGCGAGAAGCGCATGACATATCACGATCCGTGCTATCTGGGCCGCTACAACGGCGAGACCGAAGCGCCGCGCAAGCTGCTGAAGACGATCGGCATTCAGATCGTCGAGATGGAGCGGCACGGCATGCGCGGCCGCTGCTGCGGCGGTGGCGGCGGCGCGCCGCTCACCGACATTCCGGGCAGGCAGCGGATTCCCGACATCCGGATCGCCGACGCGCGCGCGGTGGGCGCGGACGTCGTCGCGGTCGGCTGCCCGAACTGCACCGCGATGCTCGAAGGCGTCGTCGGCCCGCGGCCCGACGTGCTCGACGTCGCCGAACTCGTCGCCGCTTCGCTGGAGTGAACCGATGACCACGCTCAAACGAATCGATCCGCGCCGGCCGTTCGTCGTGACCGCAGCGGGATTGAAACGCATCACGCTCGGCGAGACGGGCGGCGCGCCCGGCGACGCCGCGTCGTGGCGGCCGCATGCGCACGGCGCGGCGGCCGCCAGGCCGGTGCGCGTCGTGCGCGACGCGCGGCGCGTGTTCCTCGTGGCCGCGCACAGCGAGCGCGGCGCGCTCGACGACCACGCGCGGCAGACGCTCGCGGCGGCCGCGCTGCTCGCCGATGCGCAGACCGAAGTCGCGCTCGTCGTGTTCGGTGAACTGAACGACGATGCGGGCGCGTTCGGCGCGGACACGCTCGTCGTGCTGCGCGATTTCGACCGTCGCGCGTTCGCGCCCGAGCGCGAGCTCGACGCGCTGCGCGCGTGCGCGGCCGCGCTCTCGCCGCAGCACGTGTTCATCCCGGACAACGCGACGGGCGACGGTGATCTCGGCCGCCGTTACGCGGCGGCGGCGAATGCGAGCGTCGCGACGCAGGTCGTCGAAATCGCGGCGGACCACGTCGGCGTGTACGTCGACGCGAAGCGCGGCTTCGCGACGCGCACGCTGCCCGATGTCGTGCTGCTCGCGCCGAACGCGGTCGATCCGACACTGCCGTTCGTCGGCGCGGCGCGCACGCTTGCCGCCCCGGATGCGCGCGCCGCCGGCGACGGCGGTGACGCTCGCTATCGCGACTTCGGCCTCGAAGAGATCGACGCCGCGCAAGTCGCGCTTGAGGAGGCCGACTTCATCGTGTCGGCCGGCAACGGCGTGACCGACATCGCCGCGTTCGAGACGCTTGCGGCGACGTTCGGCGCGGCGATCGGCGCGAGCCACGTCGCGGTCGACAACGGCCACTTCACGCGCGACAAGCAGGTGGGCGCGACGGGCAAGACCGTCGATGCGAGCATCTACATCGCGTTCGGGATTTCGGGCGCGGTTCAGCATCTGCAAGGGATCAAGGATTGCCGCCACGTGATCGCGGTGAACCTGGACGGCAGCGCGCCGATCGCCAAGCGCGCGAACCTGACGATCGTCGGCGATGCGCAGGCGACGATCGCGGCGCTGATCGAAGCGGTGAACGCGGCCCGCGCCGCGCAGCCGCGAGCGGGCGCCGTATCGAACGAGCGCGAGTACATGGGAGCCGCCGCATGAACGCGAATCGCAAGCTCGCCAGCATCGCGGTGCTGGTGTCGGTCGGACGCCATTCGGTATCGGGCGTGCCGCGCTACAGCCGCAACGACGCGGCCGCGCTCGAGATCGGCCGTGCCTTGGCCGCCGAACATCGCGCGCGGCTCGACGTGATCCATGCGGGCGACGCGCGCAATCCGGCGCTCGCCGATTACCTCGCGCTCGGCGCGGCGAGCGTCGAAGTGCTCGCGTGCGCGGACGGCGACGACGCGGCCGCCGCGCTCGCCGAGCGGGTGCGCGGCCACGATCTCGTGCTGACGGGCACGCGCGCCGAGGGCGCCTACGACACGGGCATGCTGCCGTACCGCGTCGCGGCGGCGCTCGGTTGGCCGTTCGTCGGCGCGGCGGTCGACGTGAGCGTCGACGCCGCGCGCGCGACGCTGCGGCAATTCCTGCCGAAAGGCGTTCGTAGGCGCGTCGACGCCGCGCTGCCCGCCGTCGTCGCCGTGCATCCGCTCGCGAACGCGCAGCCGCGCTACGCGTATGCGCGGCTGCGTGCGGGCGAGGTGCGCGTGACGCGCGCCGCGACCCGCGCGGCGGCGGACGCCGGTCAATGGACGACGCGCGCGGTCGAGCGCAAGCCGGTGAGGCTCGCGGCCGACGACAAGCGCTCCGGTCACGCGCGGATGCTGTCCGCGACGACGACGGAAAGCCGGGGCGGAAACGTCGTAATTGAAGGGAGTTCGGTCGAAAAAGCACAAGTGATCCTCGCGTATTTGCGCGAGCATCAGCTCATCGACTACTGAACGAAGCCTGTCGGCAACAACACCATGGATGCAAGGAATCCGGAGCAAACGATGAAAGTATCGGCAGACGTCCGCGCGCTGGTGGCGCGCCGCAAGGCAGGCTACAGCCTCGAAGCCCCGTTCTATCTGAGCGACGAGATCTTTGCGCTCGACATGGACGCGATCTTTCGGCGGCACTGGATCCAGATGGGCGTCGAGCCGGACGTGCCCGAGCCCGGCGATTACGTGACGGTGCAGCTCGGGGGCGATTCGATCCTGATCGTGCGCGACGACGACATGCAGGTTCGCGCGTTCCACAACGTCTGCCGCCATCGCGGCGCGCGCCTGTGCAACGAGGAAAAAGGGTCGGTCGGCAACATCGTGTGCCCGTATCACAGCTGGACCTACAACCTCACGGGCCAGTTGATGTTCGCCGAGCACATGGGCGAGAAGTTCGACCGCTGCAAGCACAGCCTGAAGCCCGTGCATCTGGAGAATCTCGCGGGGCTGCTGTTCGTGTGCCTTGCCGACGAGCCGCCCGTCGATTTCGCGACGATGCGCGCGGCGATGGAGCCGTATCTGCTGCCGCACGATCTGCCGAACACGAAGATCGCCGCGCAGATCGACATCGTCGAGAAAGGCAACTGGAAGCTGACGATGGAGAACAATCGCGAGTGCTATCACTGCGTCGCGAACCATCCGGAGTTGACCATTTCGTTGTACGAATACGGCTTCGGCTATCAGCCGTCGCCCGCGAACGCCGAAGGCATGGCCGCGTTCGAGCGCACCTGCGTCGAGCGCGCCGCGCAGTGGGAGGCGCTGAACCTGCCGTCCGTCGAAGTGGAGCGCCTCACCGACGTGACGGGCTTTCGCACGCAGCGTCTGCCGCTCGACCGCAGCGGCGAATCGCAAACGCTCGATGCGAAGGTCGCGTCGAAGAAACTGCTCGGCGAATTCCGCCAGGCGGATCTCGGCGGCCTGTCGTTCTGGACGCAGCCGAATTCGTGGCACCACTTCATGAGCGATCACATCGTCACGTTCTCGGTGATTCCGCTGTCGGCGGGCGAGACGCTCGTGCGCACGAAATGGCTCGTTCACAGGGACGCGAAGGAAGGCATCGACTACGACGTGAAGAACCTCACGGCCGTCTGGAACGCGACGAACGATCAGGATCGCGCGCTCGTCGAATTCTCGCAGCGCGGCGCGGCGAGCAGCGCCTACGAGCCCGGCCCGTATTCGCCGTACACCGAAGGGCTCGTCGAGAAGTTCTGCGAGTGGTACGTCGGCCGGCTGGCCGCGCATATCGGCGCATAGCACGAAGACGGAGCGCAACAATGATGCGAGATGCCGCGAATTTCGAACCGGCCGACAGCCGCGTGACGCGTCCCGCGTTCTGGCAGGCGCTGCCGGAGCGCTGGACGAGCGATGTCGAGGAGACGCTCGTGTGCTGCCACGTGCGGCAGGAAACGCATGACGTGAAGAGCTTTTTCTTCCGCTCGCCGCAGGGGCGCGCGTTCTCGTTCGAGCCCGGGCAGTTCGTCACGCTCGAGCTCGACATCGATGGCGAGACGATCAACCGCTGCTACACGATCTCGTCCTCGCCCGCGCGGCCGCACACGATCTCGATCACGGTCAAGCGCGTGCCGGGCGGCAAGGTGTCGAACTGGCTGCACGACAACCTGCAGCCGGGCGCGCCGCTGCGCGTGCTCGGCCCGGCGGGCGAATTCACGTGCGCGCGGCATCCGGCGCGCAAGTACCTGTTCCTGTCCGCCGGTTCGGGCATCACGCCGCTGATGTCGATGAGCCGCGCGCATCACGATCTCGCCGAGGATCGCGACATCGTGTTCGTTCATAGCGCGCGCACGCCGGACAACATCATCTTCGCGCGCGAGCTCGATCTGATCGCGTCGACGCATGCGAACTTCCGCACCGCGTTCGTCTGCGAGCGGCTCGGCGCGCGCACGAACTGGCACGGCGTGACGGGCTTCCTGTCGCTGCCGCTGCTGAAGCTGGTCGCGCCGGATTTCATGGAGCGCGAGATCTTCACGTGCGGGCCCGCGCCGTACATGAAGGCGGTGCGCGAGCTGCTCGCCGAAGCCGGATTCGATCGCAGCCGCTATCACGAAGAGAGCTTTTCGTTCGAGACGCTCGCGCAGGGCGAGGCCCCGGCCGATGCGCCGGCGGGCGAAGACGCGGCGGCGCGCGGCGCGCAAGTGCGCCAGTACACGATCGCGTTCGCGAAGAGCCATCGCGAGATCGCATGCGGCGCGGATCAGCACGTGTTCGATGCCGCGCGCCGCGCGGGCGTGCGCCTGCCGGCGTCGTGCACGCAGGGCATGTGCGGCACCTGCAAGGTAAAGCTCGTGTCCGGCCAGGTCGACATGAAGCACAACGGCGGCATTCGTCAGCGCGAAATCGATCAGGGGATGGTGCTGCTTTGCTGCAGCAAGCCGCTGTCCGATCTCGTCGTCGACAAATGAGCGCGTCGCCGCTGCGCAAGAACGTGTCGTAAAAGAACGATAACGGGGAATTGTGGTTGAAGAACCTAGAGAGGCCCCTCGCTTTTCGACAACCTCAAGGAGATCGATCATGAAATTCCTCACGAAACTCATCGGCTGCGGCGTGTTGGCGATGATGCTCGCCGCCGTCGCGCCGACGCAGGCCGACACGAAGCCGACGCTGAAGATCGGCTACGTCGAAGGCTGGGACGACAGCGTCGCCACGTCGAACGTCGCCGCGCGCATCATCGAGACGAAGCTCGGCTATCCGGTTCAGCTCGTGCCGGTCGCGGCCGGCGTGATGTGGCAGGGCGTCGCGCGCGGCGATCTCGACGCGACGCTCTCCGCGTGGCTGCCCGTCACGCAGGGCGCTTACTGGGAGCAGTTCAAGACGAAGGTGGTCAATCTCGGCACCAATTTTCCCGATGCGAAGATCGGCCTCATCGTGCCGGCCTACGTGAAGGCGAAGACGATCGCCGATCTCAATGCGCAGAAGAACGATTTCGCCGGGCGCATCGTCGGCATCGACGCCGGCGCGGGCGTGATGCGCAAGACCGACGACGCGATCAAGGCGTACGGCCTGAACTATTCGCTGATGCCGAGCTCGGGCAGCGCGATGACTGCGGAGCTCGCGCGCTCGATCCATTCGAACAAGGCCGTCGTCGTGACCGGCTGGGCGCCGCACTGGATGTTCGCGAAGTGGAAGCTGCGTTTCCTCGACGATCCGAAGAAGGTATACGGCGAGGCGGAACACGTCGACAACGTCGTGAACCCGGCGCTCGAAACGAAAGCGCAGCCCGTCGTCGCGTTCCTGAAGAAATTCCAATGGAAACCGGGCGAGATCGACGGCGTGATGCTCGCGATCCAGAACGGATCGAAGCCCGCGGCGGCGGCCGACGCATGGATCGCCGCACATGGCGATCGCGTCGGCGAATGGCTCGGCGCCGAGCGGTGACGATCGCGCGCTCAGGCCCGTGCACGCAGGCCTGAGCGCGTGGTGAAAAATTCGAAGGCATCCGAAGCAATTAGAGGAAATTGCGGGTTTTTCCGCGGGAATTTCGACGTTTTTTCGACTCGCACAACGAACTGTTGTTAGAATGTACCCTTGTGCGGAGTCTTCACAGGAGGATTTTGGATGAGTCAAGCAGGACTGCGCGCGCGCAGCACCAGCGAGATCGAGGCAACCATCTCACATGAAGAAAGAGGCCACACACTGCATCGTGGCCTCAGTTGGAAGGACGCATTTTGGGTAACGAGCGGCGTGCCGGCAGGCGTGCTGTTCACGATCGGCGGCGTATGCGCGACGGTCGGCCAGCCCGCGTGGGCGGTATGGATCGCCGCGATCACGATGGGCTTGATTCAGAGCGCGACTTATGCGGAAATTTCCGGGCTATTTCCCCATAAATCGGGCGGCGCATCGGTGTACGGTGCGATCGGCTGGGTGCGATACGGCAAGTTGATCGCGCCCGTCTCGGTGTGGTGCAACTGGCTCGCGTGGTCGCCGATGCTCGCGCTCGGTTGCGGCCTCGCGGCGAGCTATGCGCTCACCAGCCTGTTCCCGGCGGACGCGGCCATCCTGCACTGGCAATGGACGCTCGCCGATCTCGGCTTCGTCAAGCCCGGCCTGACCCTGCGGGTCAACGCCACTTTCGTGATCGCGACGATCCTGTTGTTGATCACGTTCAAGCTGCAGCACAGCGGCGCCTCGAAAGCCGCGCGCACGCAGCGCATTCTCGGCATCGCGTCGCTGACGCCTCTTCTCATCGTCGGCATCGTACCGTTCGTCACGGGCGACGTGCCGATGTCGAATCTTCTGCCGCTCTTGCCGCTCGGCCACGACGCGCAAGGCAACCTCACCGCCGCCGCGTTCGGCAGTTGGAACGGGCGGGGCGTCGTGATGGCGCTCGGCGCGATGTTCATGGCGGGGTGGGCGTCGTACGGCTTCGAAACGGCCGTCTGTTACACGCGCGAATTCCGCGATCCGCGTCGCGACACCGCAAAGGCGATTTTCTGGTCGGGCGCGCTGTGCCTGATCGTGATGACGCTCGTGCCGATGGCGTTCCAGGGCGCGCTCGGCACGGCGGCGATGCTCGATCCGCGCATCGGCGACGGCACGGGCGTCGCGGCCGCGATGGCGAGGATCGTCGGCGGCGGCGCGTGGGTCGCGAACGCGATCGTCGTGATGCTGATGCTGTCGATCCTCCTGATCGTGATGACGTCGATGATGGGCTCGTCGCGCACGCTCTATCAGGCGTCGGTCGACGGCTGGCTGCCGAAGTATCTGTCGCACGTGAACGAGCACGGCGCGCCGACGCGCGCGATGTGGACCGATCTCGGCTTCAATCTCGTGCTGCTGCTGATGTCGGATTACATGACGGTGCTGTCGATCTCGAACGTCTGCTACATGTTGTTCGTCTTCCTGAATTTGCAGTCGGGCTGGATTCATCGGATGGATCGCGGGCAATGGCAGCGGCCGTTTCGCTGCCCGACATGGCTGCTGGTGCTCGGCTCGATCTGCGGCTACGCGAACCTGGTCTATGTCGGCGCGGGCGCGGATCTGCAAGGCGCGGGCACGCTGCGCAACGGCCTCATCGCGATGCTGCTGATCGTGCCGGTGTTCGTCTATCGCCACTACTGGCAGGATCGCGGCCGTTTCCCCGCGCAGATGCAGCGCGACATGGAGCTTGCCGTTGCGGCGCGCGGCATGTGGCTGAACGTGGCGCCGTACGCGGCGCTCGCGGCAGCCGCGCTGACGATCGCGGCGTCGTATTACTTCGCCTGGCTGCGATAGCCGGCGTGGGCCGGCGAGGATGCCCGGATGCGTCGCCGCATCCGGGCGCAGGCAACATGCCGAGGCCGCGGCGGTCGGCGCGCCCGCTACTGGAACACGACGGTCCGGTCGCCATTCAGGAACACCCGCCGCTCGATGAATGCCTTCACGGCGCGCGCGAGCGTGATGCATTCGACGTCGCGCCCCACCGCGAGCAACTGTTCGGGCCGGTACGAGTGATCGACGCGCTCGACCACCTGCTCGATGATCGGCCCCTCGTCGAGGTCGTCGGTCACGAAGTGCGCGGTCGCGCCGATCAGCTTCACGCCGCGAGCATGCGCCTGATGGTAGGGCTTCGCGCCCTTGAACCCCGGCAGGAACGAGTGATGGATGTTGATCGCGCGATTCGCGAGCCTCGCGCTCGCTTCCGGCGACAGCACCTGCATGTAGCGCGCGAGGATCACGAGCTCGGCGCCGCTCGTCTCGAACACGTCGAGCCATTGGGCCTCCTGCTGCGCCTTCGTGTCGGCCGTGATCGGGAAGTGCCGGAACGGCAGCCCGTGCTGCGCGGCGAGCGGCGCGAAGTCCGGATGATTCGACACGATCCCGACGATGTCCATCTTCAGCTCGCCCATCTTCCAGCGGAACAGCAGATCGGCGAGGCAATGCTCGAGCTTCGACACCATGATCAGCACCTTCGGCCGCGCGGCGACGTCGTGAATCGCCCATTGCATCCGGAAGCGCTCGGCGATCGGTTCGAACTCGCGTCGCAGCGCGTCGACGCGCAGCGCGTCGGCGTCGTCGGTCGCATGGAACACGCAACGCACGAAAAAGCGCGCGCTGAGATCGTCGTCGAAGACGGTCAGCTCGTCGACGTAGCAGCGATGCCGGTCGAGCAGGCCGACGACGGCGGCGACCTGGCCCGCGGCGCTCGGACATGACAGCGTCAGCACGAACTGATGGGGACGTTGTGGAACGGACATGGGTTTCCTCTGACTCGATGGCGCCCCGCGCGCGGCGCGGATGCCGGGCGTCCGAGGCGATACGCCAGTTAATCAAGCCAGATCGGATGCGGATAGAACCGAATCGCCGCGCTGCTGGAATCGGCGCGCCAATGCCCGATGCGTCATGCGCATGCGCCGAGCAGCCAGCGGCGAAAGAGCGGCACCGCGCGCGCCTCCGGCCGCGCGGGCGGCAGAACGAGGTAGTAGCCGCGCGGCGTGACGACGGGCGCGTCGACGAGCCGCACGAGCTGGCCGGCCGCGATCGGCGTGTCGACGAGCGGCGCCCAGCCGAGCGCGACACCCTGATTCATCAGCGCCGCTTGAATCACGAGCGAGTAGCTGTTGAACGTCAGCCCGTGCGGCTCGGGCGGCGCGGCGAGCCCATGCGCGTCGAACCAATCGCGCCACGCGAGCCAGCGCTCGGGGCGCGTCGGCTGCACGTGCAGCAGCGGCGCGCGCAACAGGTCGGCTGGCCGCGCGATATCGGCATGCGCGGTGCGAAACGCGGGCGAGCACACGGGCGTCACGTGTTCCTGAAAGAGCCGCGTCGATGTGCAGCCCGGCCAGTCGCCGGCGCCGAACAGGATCGCGACGTCGGCGTGCTCGCGCTGCGGATCGATGTCCTGAGACGTGACGACGCGCACGTCGACGCCGGGCATCGCGCGCTTCAGATCGTCGAGGCGCGGCATCAGCCAGTAGGTGGCGAAGCCGAAATCGGTGACGAGCGTGAATGTGCCGTTCGCGCGGCGGCTGCGGATGTCCGCCGTCGCGGCGCGCAGCGCGTCGAGGCTTTGGCGGACCGCCGCGAAGAGCCGCGTGCCGTCCTCGGTCAGCGTGACGCCGCGGCGCCCGCGCTCGAAGAGCGGCGTGCCGAGATCCTCTTCGAGCTGAACGACGCGCTGGCTGACGGCCGGCTGCGTCGAGCCGAGCTCGCGCGCGGCGGCCGTGAAGCTCGCGAGGCGCGCGGCCGCTTCGAACGCGGACAAGGTCTGCATCGGCGGCAGACGGTCTGGTCTCGTCATAAGCACCTCTGATGGCTCATAAGCATTCGATGCCTTCACGGCCGCATTACGGCCGGCAATAGTGAGATCCGGCCGGCGGCGGCTGCCTGTCGCGCCGCCGTTCCGATCCGACGATTCCATATGAGCGCCCAAGCGATGCCCGATACCGCCGAACCCACCGATATCCAGCCGAACATTCTCGTCCTGATGGCCGACCAGCTCACGCCCTTCGCGTTGCGCGCGTACGGCCATCGCGCGACGCGTACGCCGACGATCGACCGGCTCGCCGCCGAGGGCGTCGTCTTCGACGCCGCTTATTGCGCGAGCCCGCTCTGCGCGCCGTCGCGCTTCGCGCTGATGGCGGGCAAGCTGCCGTCGGCGCTCGGCGCTTACGATAACGCCGCCGAATTGCCGGCGCAAACGCTGACGTTCGCGCACTACCTGCGCGCGGCCGGTTACCGGACGATGCTGTCGGGCAAGATGCACTTCTGCGGGCCCGATCAGTTGCACGGCTTCGAGGAACGGCTCACGACCGACATCTATCCGGCCGATTTCGGCTGGGTGCCGGACTGGACGCGTCCCGCCGAGCGGCCGAGCTGGTATCACAACATGAGCTCGGTGCTCGACGCCGGGCCTTGCGTGCGGACCAACCAGCTCGATTTCGACGACGATGCGACGTTCGCCGCGCGCCAGAAGATCTTCGACGTCGCGCGCGAGCGCGCGGCCGGCCGGGACGCGCGGCCGTTCTGCATGGTCGTGTCGCTCACGCATCCGCACGATCCGTATGCGATCACGCGCGAATACTGGGATCTGTACCGGGACGAGGACATCGATCTGCCCGCCGTGCGGATGGATTTCGACGCGAGCGACCCGCATTCGCGGCGGCTGCGCGCCGTATGCGAGGTCGATCGCACGCCGCCGGAGGACCTGCAGATCCGGCGCGCGCGGCGCGCGTACTACGGCGCGACGTCCTATGTCGACGCGCAGTTCGGCGCGCTGCTCGCGACGCTCGAGCAATGCGGGCTCGCCGACGACACGATCGTGATCGTCACCGCCGATCACGGCGACATGCTCGGCGAGCGCGGCCTCTGGTACAAGATGACGTTCTTCGAAGGCGCATGCCGCGTGCCGCTCATCGTGCACGCGCCGCGCCGGTTTCCGGCCGCGCGCGTGCCGGCGGCCGTGTCGCACGTCGATCTGCTGCCGACGCTCGTCGAGCTCGCGACGGGCGAGCGCCGCGCCGACTGGCCCGACGCCGTCGACGGCCGCAGCCTCGTTCCCCATCTGCGCGGCGAAGGCGGCCATGACGAGGCGTTCGGCGAATATCTGGCCGAAGGCGCGATCGCGCCGATCGTGATGATGCGCCGCGGCAGCCACAAGTACATCCATTCGCCCGCGGATCCGGATCAGCTCTTCGATCTGAGGAATGATCCGCGCGAGCTCGACAATCTCGCGAACACGCCCGCCGCGGCAAAGCACGTCGCCGCGTTTCGCATGGAGCGCGTCGCGCGCTGGGATCTCGATGCGCTGCATCAGCAGGTGCTCGCGAGCCAGCGCAGGCGGCGCTTCCATTTCGAGGCGACGACCCAGGGGCGAATCCGGTCGTGGGACTGGCAGCCGTTCCAGGATGCGAGCCAGCGTTACATGCGCAATCACCTCGAACTCGACGCGCTCGAGGCAGCCGCGCGTTTTCCTCGTCCGCACGCATGACGCCCGGCGTCACGCATTTTCAAATGGAGCAAGCGATGAAACGATACGAATCCATTGCGCGGCGGCTCGCGCGCCGCGCGGCAGCCGCATCGCCGGCGTTCGCGGCGTTGGCATGGTGCGCCGCGGCGGCCGCCGCCACGACCACGGCAGCCGCGGCGGAGCCGGCCGCCTGTCGCGACATGCGGATGGCCGGCCCCGGCTGGACCGATATCGAAGCGACGAACGCGCTCGCGGGCGTCGTGCTGAAGGCGCTCGGTTACCGGCAGAGCGTGTCGAACCTGTCGGTGCCGATCACGTATCAAGGTCTGAAGAAAGGGCAGCTCGACGTGTTCCTCGGCAACTGGATGCCGGCGCAGGCGCCGCTCGTCAAGCCGTTCGTCGACGCGCGCGCGATCGACGTGCTCCACGCGAACCTGAGCCATGCGAAATTCACGCTCGCGGTGCCGGACTACGTGGCGGCGGCGGGCGTGCATTCGTTCGCCGACCTCGCGAAGTACGCGCAGCGCTTCGGCGCGAAGATCTACGGCATCGAGCCGGGCGCGCCGGCCAATCAGAACATCTCGCGCATGCTCGCCGACAAGGCGCTCGGGCCGGCGAACTGGCAGCTCGTCGAATCGAGCGAGACCGGGATGCTGACGCAGGTCGAGCGCGCGGATTTCGCGAGCCAGTGCGCGAATCTCGCGCGGCTGTTCCGACAAATGACGTTCACCGTCGATCTGGAGAACGGAATGATCGCCGCGATGCTGCAGGGCAAGCGCTCCGCCGTGGATGCCGCGCAACACGCGCTGCGTGCGAACCCGTCGCTCGTCGAAGCATGGCTCGACGGCGTGCGCACCGCGAGCGGCGCGCCAGGCTTGCCTGCGGTGCGCGCGGCGCTCGATGCGCAATGACGGCCGACGTCGGCATCGGCCGGGTTCGTCGCATCGTGACCATTCGGCGTCGTTTGGTGACGGGTAGCGCGAAAAATGGGTTTGTATTTTTCGCCAACGGCATCCGATTGTGCGCGTGATGCGCAACGGTCGTCGGAGTGGTGCGTCGTTTCAGCAATAGTCGCGGATTCGCGTGCGTAACGCGGGAATCTACTTTCTTATCGAATGAGCAGGGTGGGGTGCCGACAATGAAGAAATCGAATGTTGCCGTGATGGGCGCGCTTGCGCTCGCCATCGGAATCGCGCCGGGCGCAAGCCGCGCGCAGAGCAGCGTCACGCTTTACGGGATTCTCGATGCCGGTATCACGTACGTCAGCAATACCGGCGGTTCGCACGTCTTCAAGTTCGACGACGGCGTGTCGTACGGCAACCGGATCGGCTTCAAGGGCACCGAGGATCTCGGCGGGGGCCTGAAGGCGGTCTTCGTGCTCGAGAGCGGCTTTCGCCTGGGCAACGGCCAGCTCGGTTTCGGCGGCGCGCAGTTCGGCCGCCAGGCTTACGTCGGATTGCAGAACAACTGGGGGACGCTGTCGTTCGGCAATCAGCTCGACATGACCGAGGAGATGGTCTATCTGAACAACATCTCCGCATGGGCGAGCGGCTATGCGATCCACCAGGGCGACTTCGACCGCTTCAACGGCGATCGCCTGCCGAACTCGGTGAAGTTCCTGTCGAACGACTTCAGCGGCTTGAAGTTCGGTGCGATGTATTCGTTCGGCAACGTCGCGGGCGACTTCCACCGCAACAGCGCGTGGAGCGCGGGCGCGAACTACACGCACGGCGATCTGTCGGTGGGCGCGGCCTATACGCACCTGAACAATCCGTCCGGCATCTATGCGTTCGATCCGTACGCGATGATCGGCACGCGGACCTTCCTCGGCCAGCCGACGGTCAGCGTCGATCCGGCGACGGGCAAGGTCACCGATCTGTTCGCGAATACGCCGATGAACGTCGACAGCCAGGGCACCTTCGGCGTCGGCGCGAGCTACACGATCGACAAGCTGACGCTGTCGGGCAATTTCACGTACTCGACGATCAAGGGCTTCGGCAACACGTCGCACATGCAGGTCTACGAAGGCGGCGGGCTGTATCAGTTCACGCCGGCGCTGAGCTTCGTCGCGGGCTACCAGCACACGCGCTTCGAAGGCCATCACTGGAATCAGGGGTCGGCGGGCGTTCACTACCTGCTGTCGAAGCGCACGGACGTCTATCTTTCCGGCGACTACCTGCGTGCGTCGAACGGCGTCGACGCGGTGATCGGCTACAGCTTCACGCCGTCCACCACGCAAACGCAGGCGGACATTCGCATCGGGATGCGCCATTCGTTCTGATCGGCGGGCGATGCGTTGCGGCTCGGGAGCGGTGCGCGCCGCTCCCGGTGCCGTTTACCGCTTCGCGGACGCGCTCAGCCCGCCGCCCAGCTCCGCCGCGTACGCGAGCGCGAGCTTGCTGAACTTCAGCGCGTGGTTGCCTTGCGAGTCCGACCGCTCGAGCGTGTCATACGCGGAATGGATGTACGGATTGTCGTTCTGATCCGCTTCGAACGGGAACGACGCCGGATAGCCCTGCGCGTTCCACGACGCGTGATCGGAGCACGCATAGCCGCATTGCGACGTGCCGACCGCGAGCTCGGGCAGATACGCTTTCGCGAGGTTCGCGAGGTACGTGTTCTGTGTCGCGTTCGTGTAGTCGCTGATCAGATAGATATCCTTCGGATCTCCCTTGTAGTTCGTCATGTCGAGCTGGAACGCGCCGACGACGTTCACGTTCTGCGCCCTGAACTGCTTCGCGATCGCCTGCGAGCCGAGAAGGCCCGCCTCTTCCGCCGCGTAGCCGATGAACTTGAGCGTGCGCTTCGGCTGGTAGCGGTTCGCGAGCAGCACGCGCAGCGCCTCGGTGAGGCTTGCGATGCCGGATGCGTCATCGTCCGCGCCGGGCGCGCGCGTGTTCTCGCTCATGCGGCCGACGGTCGAATCGAGATGGCCGCCGATCACGACGACGCCCGCGGCCGGATCGCTGCCCTTGATCGTCAGGATCACCGATTTCTGCGGCCAGCCGGCATGCGTGAACTGCTCGACCGTCACATCGGTGCGCGAGCCGGCCAACTGCTTCCATTGCTGCGCGATCCAGTCGGACGCGGCCACGCCGTGCGTCGTCGTGTAGTAGCGGTTCGTGAAGCCGGACAGCGAGACGATGGTGCTGACGATGTTGCTCGCCTGCAGTTGCGAGATCCAGTTGCGGACCTGTTGCGAGTAGGTGATCGGGTAATCGATCGCGGCCGCCTGCTTCGCCGCGCTCGGCTGCAGCGACGCGCGCGCTTCGTCGAACGTCGCGTGCACGAAAAAGCCCGGGCCGTGGCCGCGCGCGCGGCGGATCGCCTGCGACAGCGATTCGAGCAGCGAATCGTCGACCTGCGCGACGTGGATCGTTTCGGTGCGCTTCGCGTCGCCGGTGGCGAGCGCCGCGCTGTAACGGCTCGTCACGGCGGGATCGAGCGCGCGCAGCTCGTGCAGGGCGGGCTCGGAGAGCGTGATCCACACCGGCGCGGCATGGGCCGCCGATACGCAGAGGGCGCCGCAGACCGCGGCGGCGAGGTGTTGGAGCTTGGACATGTTCGATCTCCTCGGGGTGAGGGGAGATGCGGTCGAGGGGACGGGCGCGCGGCAGACCGTGCCGCGCGCCCCGCGTCGTTCTCGCTTACGTCTTTTTCTCGATGAGCAAGGTGCGGCTTACAGCTTCTGCGGCACGGTCACGCCGTACGTGCAGCTCTTGTTGTACGCGTCGCCGATCGCATTGAGCTGCGCGCTGCTGTAGCCGAGCGCCGCCGCCGCGGTCAGCACCGCCTGCGCCGCGGCCTTCTGGTTCGTCGAGCCGTTCGTCATCGACAATCCTTTCAGGAACGCCTTGTCCATCGCCGCGCCGCCGATCGCATCGCGCGCGACCATGTTGCACGACGCCCAGTACTGGCCGGCGGTGTGGATCGCGGCATTGCGGATCTGCGCGTACGTGCGGCCGACGTTGTAATTGGTGACGCGGCCGGCCCAGAATTCGTTGTGGCCGTCCCAGTTGAAGACCCAGTGATACTGCGCGTCGGACGGGCTCCATTGGTTGAAGTCGCGGCTGTATGTGGCCGCGAGGTAGTCGCCCGTGCCTTCGGACAGCCCCTCGACCTGCGACAGTCCGCCGTTGGTGATCCAGTCATGGATGCCGTGGCCGAGCTCGTGAATCACGACATCCGCGTCTTCCGCGTCGTCGACGCCGCCTTGCCCGAACGACAACCTGCCGGAGCTCGGCGAGTACGACGAGTTATCGTCGCCGGATTGGCCGTGCGGATCGTACTGGACGCCGCCCGCGTACTGGTACGGCAACGCCTTGATGCCGAGCGTCAGGTTCACGTAGCGCAGGAACGTGTCGATGTGGTAATACGCGTTCACCGCCTCGAAATAGAGGTTCGAGCGTGTGAAATCGAAGGTCGTCGACGCCTGAACCGGGCACGCCTTGTCGAGCGGCGCATCGAAATCGATGCACGATGCATACGGGCCGCTCAGCTTGTAGCCGCCGCTCGTCTGCGTCAGATCCTTGAGCGTTACGCGCACGCGCGCGGCGCTCAGTTGCGGCGAATCCGCATCGTTGTTGTCCTTGAAGCCGGGGCTGCCGTAGCTGCTTTTCGTCGGGGACAACGGATCCGGCCGGAACACGAGCCCGCTGCCGTCCGTTGCGTAGGATGCCTTGTCTTGCGCGCGCAGCACTTCGCCGCTGCCCGCGTCGATGATCAGCTCCCAGTCGCCGTGCAGGCTGTCCTGCGGCCTGCCGCTCACCTTCCACGCGGTATGCGTGCCCGCGCCGTCGACGAATGCGACGAGCTGCGACTGCACGTTCACGAAGCCGCCGACGCCGAGGTAGGCGCGCGCGCGGTCGAGCGCCTGCTGCTCGTCGACCGCCTGCGTCTTGCTCGACACGGCCGCGACGCCGCTCACCGCCTTGCTCGCGACGTACAGCACGCGGCCGTCCGGCGCGACCGTGACCGCGATGTCGCTGTCATAGACGGGCAGCCCCGCGGCGCGCTGCTGGAAGCGCACGACGGTGAACGCGGCGTCGGCGCGTTCGGACGCGACGACGAGATTCGCGAGCGCGGCCTTGTCGAGGCCGAGCTGCGCTGCGCGCGCGGTGACGTACTCGCGCGCCATCGCCGCCGCATCGGCCTTCTTCGCATGAAACGCCGGGCTCGCCAGCGTCACGGCAACGGCCCCGGGGCGGAACTGCCCGGTCTTGCCGGCCTGTTCCGCAGGCGCCACGACGCCGCGCGTGAGGCTCGCGCGCCGGCTTTCCTCCTGCGGGCTCGGTGCCTTCGAATCGGCCCACGCGGGCAGCGCGGCGCCGAGGCCGATGGCAAGACCCAGCGCGAGCGGCAGTGCTTTACGGGATGTCTGCATAGATTGTCCTCGTCTTCAAAGGTTTGGATGACAAACGAAACCACGGGAACCGCAGGGACGACCCGGTCCGTGCGCCGGCCTTGACTGGCCGATGCAACCGGACGGAACAACAACGGAGGCGGCGCGACGCCGCGAAGAATCAGCGCGCGTGGAGCGGGCGGGGCGGAGGAAGGCCGAAAGGCCAGAGAACGGCAGGCGAAGCAGACGGCAAGCGCCGCGATAGCTGAATGAGCATCGTCATTACAAACCCCTCGGAATAAATATTTGGAATGCGACTTTTCTATTCAGCAAACGAACGATCTCACTGGAACTTCACGTCGTTAGTCTGCCTATCTATTTTTAGAACATGTTACAGAATATTTTCAATGCTATTTCGAATTATTTTCGAGGAGCGGTTCCATCGACGGAAACCGTCAGGCAGCGCACGATTTTGCACTGCCGCATTCCCCGGCCGCGCATCTCGCGGGCGGCTCAACGCGACGTATGCCGGTCGCTTCTCGGGCTTGTGCCGAATTGCGCGCGATAGGTGCGGGAAAAATGCGAAGGCGATTCGAATCCGCACGCCGCGCATACGGCCGCGACCGTCATGTCGGTCTGCTGAAGCAGTTCGCGCGCACGCTTGAGCCGCAGCCGCAAATGGAAACGTGCCGGCGTATCGTCGAGCATCGTGCTGAACAGCCGCTCGAGCTGGCGGCGCGTGATGCCCACCTCCCGCGCGAGCGCGTCGGACGACAGCGGGCTTTCGATGTGGTGCTCCATGGTTCCGATCACCTGGATCAGCTTGCGGTTGTGCACGCCGTAGCGCGCGGCGATCTCGAGGCGCTGGCGATCGGAGCGTTGGCGGATCCGGCTCAGCACGAACTGCTCGGAGATCGTCGCGGCGAGCTCGGCGCCGTGCCGGCGGCCGATCAGGTCGAGCATCATGTCGATCGACGCGGTGCCGCCCGCGCACGTGATGCGTCGCGCGTCGATCTCGAACAGTTCCTGCGTGGTCTTCAGGTGCGGGTAGCGCTCCTGGAACGCGGCGAGCGCTTCCCAGTGCAGCGTCAGCGCATGCGACGCGTCGAAGAGCCCCGCTTCCGCGAGCACGAAGCTGCCGGTATCGATGCCGCCCGCCGTCGCGCCTTGCCGATACTCGCGCCTGAGCCAGTCGCCGAGCGCGCGCGTGTAGCGCGCGAGCGGATCGAAGCCGGCGATCACGAAGATCGTGTGCGCATGCTCGACCTGCGCGAATGCGGCGTCCGCGTTCAGTGAGATGCCGTTGCTCGCGACGACGGGCGCGCCGTCGCAGCTCACGATGCGCCAGTGGTACAGGTTCGGCCTGAAGCGGTTCGCGACGCGCAGCGGCTCGACAGCCGACATGAAGCCGAGCGCGGAGAAGCCGGGCATCAGCAGGAAATGAAATTCTTCTGGCATGGGCGCGCACGCTCGCGAAACGATCGGCCGAGCGTAGCAAGCAAGGCGCAAGCAGGCAAGCAGCACGAGGCGGCGCTCGCGGCCGAAGCCGCGCCAAGACTGACGATTCGTCGATCTAATGGTTTTTACGCATAGTCGCAAACAGGCAAGAAAAGGTCGCCGTCGGTCGCCTCGCCGCGAATCTGGCCCGTTACCTTTGAGCCCACGGTGCAGGCCGCGCGGTTGAGTCGAAATCGCCTGCGCAATCCGTCGAACAGGGAGGCAACCATGAAGTCCACCACGACATTCGTATTCGGCGCGGCGCTCGCCGCGGCATGCGCGCTGCCGTCGCAATCCTTCGCGCAGGACTCGGCCGCCTGCCGCAACGTGCGCTTCGCGGACATCGGCTGGACCGACATCACGTCGACGACGGCGCTCGCGTCGCTGCTGTTCGACGGTCTAGGCTACAAGCCGACGACGACGATCGCGTCCGTGCCGATTTCGTTCGCAGGACTCAAGAGCAGGCAGCTCGACGTATCGCTCGGCTACTGGTGGCCGGTGCAGCAGCATCAGTTGCAGCCGTTCCTCGATTCGAAATCGATCTCGGTGGTCGAGCCGCCGAACCTGTCGGGCGCGAAGGCGACGCTCGCGGTGCCGAGCTACGTGTACCAGGCCGGGCTGAAATCGTTCGACGACATCGCGAAGCATCGCGCCGAGCTCGACGGCAAGATCTACGGGATCGAGCCCGGCAGCAGCGCGAACGCGACGATCCAGAAGATGATCGACACGAACCAGTACGGGCTCGGCGGCTTCAAGCTCGTCGAATCGAGCGAGGCGGGGATGCTCGTCACGGTCGAGCGCGCGATTCGCGACAAGAAGTGGGTCGTGTTCCTCGGCTGGGAGCCGCATCCGATGAACATCCAGATCGGCATGAACTACCTGTCGGGCGGCGACGCGGCGTTCGGCCCGAACTACGGCGAAGCGCGCGTGTACACGCTGACGTCGCCCGATTACATGGCGCGCTGCCCGAACGCGGGCAAGCTCGTCGGCAATCTGCGCTTCACCACGCAAATGGAAAACCAGCTGATGCAGGCGGTGATGAACAAGGTGAAGCCCGCGGAAGCGGCGAAGGCGTACATCCGAAAGAATCCGCAAGTGCTCGATGTGTGGCTTGCCGGCGTGAAGACCTACGACGGCAAGGACGGGCTGGCTGCGGTGAAGGCTTATCTGGGGCTCTGAACGGTGCGGTTCGCCGCGCGCGCGCCCGGCGCCGGGCGGCGACGCGCCGAATCCGAATTCGAATCTGAACGAGGCGACAGCGATGAACCAGGAAGTGATTGTGACATGCGCGGTGACGGGCGCGGGCGACACCGTCGGCAAGCATCCCGCGATACCCGTCACGCCCAAGCAGATCGCCGATGCGGCGATCGAGGCCGCGAAGGCGGGCGCGACGGTCGCGCATTGCCACGTGCGCGATCCGCTCACGGGGCGCGGCAGCCGCGATCCGCGGCTGTACCGCGAGGTGGTCGACCGGATCCGCTCGGCCGACGTCGACGTCGTCATCAATCTGACGGCCGGCATGGGCGGCGATCTCGAGATCGGTGCGGGCGAGAACCCGATGCGCTTCGGCAAGGGCACGGACCTCGTCGGCGGGCTGACGCGGCTCGTGCATGTCGAGGAACTGCTGCCCGAGATCTGCACGCTCGATTGCGGCACGCTGAATTTCGGCGACGGCGATTACATCTACGTGTCGACGCCCGCGCAACTGCGCGCGGGCGCGAAGCGGATCCAGGCGCTGGGCGTGAAGCCGGAGCTCGAGATCTTCGACACGGGCCACCTGTGGTTCGCGAAGCAGTTGCTGAAGGAAGGGCTTCTCGACGATCCGCCGCTCTTCCAGCTCTGCCTCGGCATTCCGTGGGGCGCGCCCGCCGACACCGGCACGATGAAGGCGATGGTCGACAACCTGCCTGCCGGCGCGCATTGGGCGGGCTTCGGCATCGGCCGGATGCAGATGCCGATGCTCGCGCAGGCGATGCTGCTCGGCGGCCACGTGCGCGTCGGCCTCGAGGACAACCTGTGGCTCGACCGCGGCGTGCACGCGACGAACGGCTCGCTCGTCGAGCGTGCGCGGCAGATCGTCGAGCGTCTCGGCGCGCGCGTGCTGACGCCCGCCGAGGGGCGCCGCAAGCTCGGCCTGCCGCCGCGCGGCGAGCGGCCGCTCGAGCGGCGCGCGATGACCGAATACGTATAGCGCGACCGCGCCGCGCATCGACGGCCGCGCAACGTGGCGAAGGCGGCCGGGCGCGCATGCGTCGCGCCGGCGCGGCTCCTTCGTATGCCGTTCTCGTTCAAGGATCGAAAGTACATGGCTGTCATCACCAAAATCGACACGTTCGCCGCGATCGGCGCGGGCGTCATCGGCAGCGGCTGGGTTGCGCGCGCGCTCGCGAACGGGCTCGACGTGCTCGCGTGGGATCCCGCCGAAGATGCGGAAATGCAGTTGCGCGCGAACGTCGAGAACGCATGGCCCGCGCTCGAGCGCGCCGGCCTGGCGCCTGGCGCGTCGCCGGCACGCCTGCATTTCGTGCCGACGATCGAGGCGTGCGTCGCCGACGCGGATTTCGTGCAGGAAAGCGCGCCCGAGCGCGAGGCGCTGAAGCTCGAACTGCACGAGCGGATCAGTCGCGCGGCGAAGCCCGATGCGATCATCGCGTCGTCGACGTCGGGCCTGTTGCCGACGGATTTCTACGCGCGCGCGCATCGTCCCGAGCGCTGCATCGTCGGGCATCCGTTCAATCCGGTCTATCTGCTGCCGCTCGTCGAAGTGCTGGGCGGCGAGCGCACCGCGCCCGACACCGTCGACGCGGCGCTCGGCATCTATCGCGCGCTCGGCATGCGGCCGCTGCGCGTGCGCAAGGAAGTGCCGGGCTTCATCGCCGATCGCCTGCTCGAAGCGCTGTGGCGCGAGGCGCTGCACCTCGTCGACGAAGGCGTCGCGACGACGGGCGAGATCGACGATGCGATCCGTTTCGGCGCGGGCATCCGCTGGTCGTTCATGGGCACGTTCCTCACGTATACACTGGCGGGCGGCGAGGCCGGCATGCGTCACTTCATGCAGCAGTTCGGTCCCGCGCTGGAGCTGCCGTGGACCAAGCTCGTCGCGCCGAAGCTGACCGATGCGCTGATCGACCGCGTCGTCGAGGGCACCGCCGAGCAGCAAGGACCCCGAAGCATCAAGGCGCTCGAACGCTATCGGGACGAATGCATCACCGAAGTGATCGCGGCGATCGCCGCAGTGAAGGCGCGCCACGGCATGCGCTACGAGGATTGACGATGACGACGGCCGGGATGCAAGCGACCGAACTGACGATTCACCGCGACACGGTGCGCGCGGAATGGGTGGATTACAACGGCCACCTGCGCGACGCGTTCTATCTGCTGATCTTCAGCTTCGCGACCGACGCGTTGCTCGATGCGATCGGTCTCGACGACGCGGCGCGTCGCGCGCGCGGCCGCTCCGTCTATACGCTCGAAGCGCACGTCAACTATCTGCGCGAGATCAAGGAGGGCACGCGCGTGCGGGTCGACGCGCGCGTGCTCGCGCACGACGCGAAGCGGCTGCATCTGTATCTCGAGATGTTCGCGGCGGGCATCGACGGCGCGGTGTCGGCGAGCGAGCAGATGCTGCTGCACGTCGATACGGGCGGACCGAAGGCCGCGCCGTTCGACGCCGACGTCGCCGAGCGGATCGCGAATCTGCATGCGCTGCAGCGCGCGCATCCCGCGCCGGCGTACGCCGGGCGCGTGATCGGCCTGCCCGCGCGCCGCTGACGCGGCGCGGACCGGCGCATCGAGAGGGGCACACGATGCTGGAGCCGACCATCGAGGCGTTCGTCGCGCGCGTCGCCGCGTGGTATCCGGACGATGCGGCGACGCGGCCGATCGCCGAGCAGCGCGCGCTATACGAGCGTTTCGCCGCGGCATGGACGCCGGCGCTGCCGGCGGATGTCGACACGCGCGATGCGCGGCTCGGCGCGTTCGGCGACGGCCGCGAGATCCGGCTGCGGCGCTATCGGTCGCGGTGCGCCGCCGCGTGCGGGACCGTGCTGTTCTTTCACGGCGGCGGCTTCGTCGTCGGCTCGCTCGACAGCCACGCGCTCATGACGGCCCGCATCGCGGCGGATACCGGGCTCGACGTGATCGCCGTCGACTACCGGCTCGCTCCCGAGCATCGTGCGCCGGCCGCGTTCGACGATTGTCTGGCGGTGACCCTGGCCGCGCTCGACGGCCGGCTACCGTTCGAATCGATCGCGCTGCCGCTGCGGCTTGCCGGCGACAGCGCGGGCGGCATGCTCGCGGCGTCGGTGGCCACGGCGCTGCGCGACGGCGGACGCATCGGGCGTGACGGCGGCGGTCGAGCGGGCGGAGGCGTTTGCGCGGTCGCGCTCGTTTATCCGATGCTCGGTTTCGAGCCGCAGGCCCCTGCGCGCGATACGCACGCGCATGCGCCGATGCTCACGCTCGACGATGTCCACGCATATCGCCGCCACTATTGGGGCGATGCCGGGGCGCCGCCCGGCGCGCTGCCGCTCGACGCGCGGCGCTTCGACGGCTTGCCGCCCGTGCTGGCGATCGGCGCGGAGCACGATCCGTTGCGCGACGACGCGCGCGTCTATGCCGAGCGCATTCGCTCGGCGGGCGGCGCCGCGCGATTCTGGTGCGGCGACGGGCTCGTGCACGGTTGCTGGCGCGCGCTCGACACGAGCGCGCAAGCGGCGCGGATGCATCGGGCCGTGTGCGAATTCCTGCTTGCGCCCGACGGATGATGCGCGCCGCCCGGCCGCCGGTTCGGACGCGACGAAGGGCGGATGTGCCGACGGCTTGGTACGCGCAAGGCGGTCGTCGGGGCGACAAATGAAAAAATCGATCCTTACATATTCTGTAAGGATCGATTCCGTTTTTCCATTCGCGGATCCGCCGCAACGGCGGACTTGCGCCTCAGCCGAAAAAGCGCCCAGGCGCCAGGCGCCCAGGCTAAGCCGCTCCATGCGGAGCGGCGGAGGTTAGGGGCCCGAATGGGGACGGACGGCGAGTCGAAATGGCGGCCTCGTCGTCCGGCGCTCGGGCTGCGCGGCGCCGGATTCGGCCGGGCCGCGCGGCCCGGGTACGGCGTTACTGACCGAAGTAGATCGATTCGCGCGGCGAGCGGGGCGCCGCCGCGACGGGCGCGCCGACATGCGCGACAGGCGCGGCCTGCGCACCGTAGCCGCTCGTGTCGGCGCCTTGCACGCGGGCCTGGGCGGCCTGGATGTCTTCCGGATAGTACGGGCTCGACACGCCCGGGTGATAGCCGGCCTTCTCGAGCTGGACCAGTTCCGCGCGCACTTGCGCACGGGTCAGCGGCTGGCTGGATTGCGCGAACGCACCGAACGAGGCGGTCAGGGCGGAAGCGGCGACGACAGCGTAAACGAGCGATTTCATGAGAACCTCCGAATGTTTTATCGACTTCGCTTTCGACACCATGTCTTAAGCGATTGGTGACATCGTAGTCGTCAAGGGTCCTACGGGTAAACGCTCGGTTTGGCGAAATATCTTTTCGAAAATTGCAAGAATCGCAATCGGCAAGCGGCAGGGCGTCGCGGCATGAAAAAAAGCCGCTCGACCGCCGCGCGCGGCGGCGGACGAAGCGGCGAGCCTGGGCTTGGCGAAATGCTTCAGAGCGCGCCGAACGTCGCGTCGTCGCGCGATGCGCGGCGGCGCGAACCGGGCGGCGGCGGCGTGTCGAGATAGCGCACGCCGGTCAGTTGCTCGGATTTTTCCCACAGGCGCTTGCCCATGCGCACGTCGCGCGCCTGACGCGGGATGCGTGCCTCGGCGGGATAGCCGCGCATCTCGCAGAGATGGGCCGGGCCGATGTATGCGCCGCCGTCGACGTCGACCGCCGTCGCCGCATGGATCGCGGGCAGCGCGCCGACATCGGCCGATTGACCTGCCCCCTTCGATAGGGCCAATGGGCTTCTAGCAAAGTCCCTTTAAACCAACTCCTGGAAAGCGGCAGGAGCGTCCGCGGTTGCCCGATGTTTCGCCGCAAACTCTGACGGCGCAAGGTAGTTCAGTGCGCTGTGCGGCCTTTGCTCGTTGTAGTCCTGACGCCATGCCGCGATGACTGCCCGAGCGTGCGCGAGCGTCGTGAACCAGTGCTCGTTAAGGCATTCGTCGCGGAACTTGCCGTTGAACGATTCGATGTACGCATTCTGCGTGGGCTTGCCCGCCTGAATCAACTTCAGCGTGACGCCGTTCGCATACGCCCACTGGTCAAGCGCGCGGCTCGTAAATTCGGGTCCCTGGTCTGTTCGCACCGCCTTGGGATAGCCACGGAAGCGAGCTGCACGGTCCAATGCCCGAGCGACATACAAACCTGAGATGCCATGGTCGACGACGATGTCGACAGCCTCTTTCGTGAAATCGTCGACGACGGTCAGGCACTTCACGCGCCGGCCGTTGGAAAGCGCATCCATCACGAAATCGATTGACCATACCTCGTTGGGTGCGCCCGGCAATGCCAGTTGCTCGCGCTCAATCATGACGCCGTGGCGCTTGCGACGGCGCCGCACAGCCAGCCCTGCCTCACGGTACAGGCGATAGATGCGCTTGTGATTGGCGTGCGTGCCTTCGCGTTCCACCAGGGCGTGCAGTCGGCGGTAGCCGAATCGACGACGTTCGTGCGCCAACTTCACCAGACGCGCCGCGAGCACCTCATTCTCGTGGTCCGGCTTCGCGTCGTAATGCAGCACGCTGCGAGAAAGCCCGACAAGCCGGCAGGCGCGGCGCTCGGAGATGTTGACCTTCTCCCGAATCGCCAACACTGCTTCGCGTTTGGCTTGCGGGCTCAGGGCTTTCCCTTGACGACAACCTTCAACGCTTCCATATCGAGCATTGCTTCGGCCAGCAGTTTCTTCAGTCGGGCATTCTCCACCTCGAGGCCCTTGAGCCGGCGGGCTTCCGAGACTTCCATGCCGCCGAACTTCGCGCGCCAGGTGTAGAACGACGCGTCACTGAACCCATGCTTCCTGCACAGTTCCTTGACCGGCATACCGGCCTCGGCTTCCTTCAGAAACCCGATGATTTGCTGTTCCGTAAAGCGCTTCTTCATGTTCGTCTTCTTCTCCGAAAACGAACTTTACTAGACTCCGGCTGGCCCTGTTTGTAGGGGGCAGGTCAATGGATTTTTTGTAGGGGGCGATCGATTTTTGCGTCCATTGTCCGGTGCAACCGTTAAACTACGCGCCGCGCGAGGGCGGGTTGCTCCCGATCGGGCAACCCGTCCTCCAAGAATGCATGCGCGGTATCGTCCGGCTCGATCCCGGGCGGTATGCCGACCGTGCTTGTTGAGACATAGGAGAGGTTGTGAAGAGTTCTATTCAACGGAACATCGGTCCGTTCGCCCTGATGCTGACCGGGCTCGGTTCGATCATCGGATCGGGCTGGCTGTTCGGCGCATGGAAGGCCGCCAAGATCGCCGGGCCCGCCGCCATCTGCGCGTGGATCATCGGCGCTGTCGTGATTCTCGCCATTGCGCTCACGTACGCCGAGCTCGGCGCGATGTTCCCCGAATCGGGCGGCATGGTCCGCTACGCGCGCTACTCGCACGGTTCGCTCGTCGGCTTCATCAGCGCGTGGGCGAACTGGATCGCGATCGTCTCGGTGATTCCGATCGAGGCGGAGGCGTCGATCCAGTACATGAGCACGTGGCCGTATGCATGGGCGCACGCGCTGTTCGTCAACGGCGAGCTCACGACACCCGGGCTGCTGCTGTCGGCCATCCTCGTCGTCATCTACTTCCTGCTCAATTACTGGGGCGTGAAGCTCTTTGCGCGCGCGAACACCGCGATCACGATCTTCAAGTTCCTGATTCCCGGCCTCACGATCGCGGGCCTGCTGCTGTCGAGCTTCCATAGCGAGAACCTCGGCACGGCGGGCGGCTCGTCGGGCTTTGCGCCGTACGGCTGGTCGGCCGTGCTGACGGCGGTTGCGACGAGCGGTATCGTGTTCGCGTTCAACGGCTTCCAGAGCCCCGTGAACCTCGCCGGCGAGGCGCGCAATCCGTCGCGCAGCGTGCCGTTCGCGGTGATCTCGTCGATCCTGATCGCGCTCGTGATCTACGTGCTGCTGCAAGTGGCGTACATCGGCGCGGTGAACCCGGCCGACGTCGCGAAGGGCTGGGCGCACTTCAACTTCGCGTCGCCGTTCGCGGAGCTCGCGATCGCGCTGAACCTGAACTGGCTCGCGATCCTGCTGTACGTCGACGCGTTCGTGAGCCCGAGCGGCACCGGCACGACCTACATGGCGACGACGACCCGCATGATCTACGCGATGGAGCGCAACAACACGATGCCGAAGATCTTCGGCAGCGTGCACCCGCTGTACGGCGTGCCGCGTCCCGCGATGTGGTTCAACCTGATGGTGTCGTTCGTCTTCCTGTTCTTCTTCCGCGGCTGGAGCTCGCTCGCGGCGGTGATCTCGGTGGCGACCGTGATCTCCTACCTGACGGGCCCGATCAGCCTGATGGCGCTGCGCTGCGCGGCGACCGACCTCGAGCGTCCGCTGGCGATTCCGTGCATGAAGCTGATCGCGCCGTTCGCGTTCGTCTGCGCGTCGCTGATCCTGTACTGGGCGAAGTGGCCGCTGACGGGCGAGATCATCCTGCTGATGATCGTCGCGCTGCCCGTGTATTTCTACTACCAGGGCAAGGCCGGCTGGAGCGGCTGGGGCCGCGACCTGAAAGCCGCTTGGTGGCTCGTCGCGTACCTGCCGACGATGGCCGTGCTGTCGCTCATCGGCAGCAAGGAGTTCGGCGGTCACGGCGTGCTGCCGTACGGGTGGGACATGCTGGTCGTCGCGGCGATCGCGCCCGTGTTCTACTACTGGGGCGTGCACACCGGCTATCGCACCGAATATCTCGACGAACGCGAATCGCGCGACGAGATCCTCGAAGGGATCGGCGCGTAATCGCACGCTCCGTCGCCGGCGATCGGCGGCGACGGGGGCCGAGCCCTTCGAATGAAGCCCGCCCGGGATGTCCCGGGCGGGCTTTGTCGTTTTGGGACCGGGGCTTGTGGCTCCGAGCTCAGGGGCCGGGGCGCGGAAGTCGAAAGTTCGGGAGCTCGGAAGGTCGGCAACGTTGGAGTCCGACGCACGCAGCCCGAGTTTCCGAGGCTCGAGGCCCAAGGCCCAAAGTCCAAGGTCGAAGGTCCAAGGTCCAAGGTCCAAGGTCCGAGATCCTAGCCCTAGCCCTAGCCTCGAAGCCCACGCCAAGCCCTCAAGCCCTGAGAACCCGGGCGATCCAAAGCCGCTGCGGATTGCCGAGACGCCTGCGTCGCGTCAGGCCGCCGAATCGAACACGTAATTCGTCATCGCGAGCATGCGCTGGTACGTGCCGAGCGACTGAATTCTCAACCGATAGTCGTCGTTCGCCGCGCCGAGGGCCGCGAACACGGGCAGCAGATGCTCGTCGGTCGGATGCATCAGCGCCGCGTGCGGCGCCCGGCGGCGATAGTCGACGAGCGCGTCGACGTCGCGCGCGGCGAGCGCTTCCTCGAACCAGCCGGTGAATTCGGCGACGCGCGGATCCACATCGTCGGGCGCGGCCGAGAAATCCGCCGCGCGCAGGTTGTGCGTGATCTGGCCCGAGCCGATCACCATCACACCTTCGTCGCGCAGCGGCCGCAGCGCGCGCCCGACGCGGAAGTGGTGCGCGGCGTCGGCGCGCGGCTGGATCGACAGTTGTGCGACCGGCACGTCGGCGTGCGGGAACATCAGCAGCATCGGCACCCATGCGCCATGGTCGAGGCCGTGCGGCGTGGCCGCGGTCTCGATGCCGGCGCTGCGCAGTAGCGCGGCCGCGTGCGCCGCGACGTCGGGCGCGCCGGGCGCCGGATAGCGAATTTCATAGAGCGCGCGCGGAAAGCCGTAGAAGTCGTGAATCGTGTCCGGCCGCTCGGCGGTGCTGACGACGGGCTGCTGCGTGAGCCAGTGCGCGGACAGCATCAGCACCGCGCGCGGCCGCGGCAGCTCGGCGCCGAGCTCGGTGAACGCGCCGGACGGCAGCGTCGGATCGATCGGCAGCGTCGGCGCACCATGCGACAGATAGAGGGACGGTAGGCGGTTCATGATGATCGGGGCTTCTGCGAAGTGATATTGCCTACGACTATAGGCTCGCACTCATCATTGATAAATGCGAAAAATGGATTTTATTGTATCGTCGGTGTTATTAATGGGGGCGTCGATGCGGTTCGTTGGGGAACGAACATGGCGCGGCGCCTGCGAGGCGGATGGCGCAGGAATGAAGGAGTCGGAGGGGCGTGAGGCGCCGGAGAATCGGAGCCGGAGCGATCCGCGAGCGGGCGGAGAACGGGAAAACGCTGCCGGTCTGCCCCGGCCCGGCGAGGCGGCGTCAGCCGTGCTCGCGCAGCCCTTGCCACGGCGGGGTGAGCGGCGCGCCGAGCGCGAACATGTCGAGTACGCGCGCGACCGTATGGTCGACGATCTCGTCGATCGTCTTCGGCATCGCGTAGAACGCGGGCACCGGCGGGAAGATCACGCCGCCCATCTCGGTGACGGCCGTCATGTTGCGTAGGTGCGCGAGGTTGAACGGCGCCTCGCGCACGAGCAGCACGAGCCGGCGGCGCTCTTTCAGCGCGACGTCGGCGGCGCGGGTGATGAGATTGTCGGATAGCCCGTGCGCGATGCTCGCGAGCGTCTTCATCGAGCAGGGCGCGACGATCATGCCCTCGGTCGCGAACGAGCCGGATGCAATGCTCGCGCCGACGTCGCGCACCGAATGGACGACGTCGGCGCGCGCCAGCACGTCGTCCTTCGACAGTTGCAGTTCGTGCCGGATGTTGAGCCAGCCGGCGCTCGAGATCAGCAGGTGCGTCTCGACGCCGCCCGACGCGCGCAGCATGTCGAGCATGCGCACGCCATAGATCGCGCCGGTGGCACCCGTGATCGCGACGATCAGGCGCCGCGGCGGCGCCGGACGGGGCTCCATCGCAGGGCGGAAAATCAGGCGGTGAACAGTTGCTGCAGTTCGCCCGACTGATACATCTCCATCATGATGTCCGAGCCGCCGACGAATTCGCCCTTCACGTAGAGCTGCGGGATCGTCGGCCAGTTCGAGAACTCCTTGATGCCCTGGCGGATCTCTTCGTCTTCGAGGACGTTGACCGTCTTGAACTGGTCGACGCCGCACGCCTTCAGCACCTGGACGGCGCGGCCCGAAAAGCCGCACATCGGGAATTGCGCGGTGCCTTTCATGAAGAGCACGACCGGGTTTTCGTCGACGATTTGCTTGATGCGTTGTTGGGTGTCCATGACTGACCTTGCTGTAGCTGGGCGTGAGAAAAGAAATGATACTGGATTTCACCTGGGCCGGCGGGCGCCGGGCGGCGTGTCAGCCGGGCAGGCGCCCGCCGCTCGCGCGCTCGATCGACGCGAGATCCGCGCGCGATTCGACGTCGGCGAAGCCTGCCGCGTCGAGGAGCGCGCGCACCGCGGCCGCCTGATCGTAACCGTGTTCGAGCCACAGCGCGCCGCCGGGCGCGACGAACGCATGCGCGCCCGCAACGATCGTGCGGATCGCGGCAAGCCCGTCGTTCTCGTCGGTGAGCGCGCCGCGCGGCTCGAAGCGCAGGTCGCCTTCGGCGAGGTGCGGATCGTGCCGCGCGATGTACGGCGGGTTGCTGACGACGACGTGAAAGCGCAGGCCCGGATCGAGCGCCGCGTACCAGTCGCTTTCGAGAAACCGCAGCGGGCCGCCCGCGCGCGCCGGATCGAGCAGCTTGCGCGCGTTGCGGCGCGCGACATCGAGCGCGGCGACCGAGCGCTCGAGCGCCCACACGCGCGCGTCGGGCCGCTCGGATGCGATCGACACCGCGATCGCGCCGCTGCCCGTGCCGAGATCGAGCACGCATGGCGATGCGATGCCGTCGATCGCGTCGAG
Source organism: Burkholderia mallei ATCC 23344 (assembly GCF_000011705.1). Taxonomy (NCBI): domain Bacteria; kingdom Pseudomonadati; phylum Pseudomonadota; class Betaproteobacteria; order Burkholderiales; family Burkholderiaceae; genus Burkholderia; species Burkholderia mallei. Next base: position 515,427 of record NC_006349.2, read on the forward strand.
CGCCGTCTCGACGAGCAGCTCCGTCTCCGGGCGCGGGATCAGCACGTCCGGCGTGATGTCGAATTTGAGACCGAAGAACTCGCGCGCGCCGGTGAGCTGCGCGATGGGCTCGCCCGCCGCGCGGCGCGCCTGAAGCGCCAGATAGCGCGCGCGCGCGGCCGCGTCGAGCGGTTCGTCGGCGCGCGTGATCAACTGCGTGCGGCTCCAGCCGAGCGCGTGCGCGAGCAGGATGCGCGCGTCGAGCGCATCGAGCGGCGACGCGCGCAGCAGCTCGGCGGCGGTGGCGGGCGAGGGTTTCGTCGTGTTCATCGGGTGGCGCGAACGCGAGTGAGCGTGCGAGGGGCGGGCGGCGTCATTCGGCGTCGCCGAGCGAGGCGAGCAGCTCGGCCTGGTGCTCGCTCACGAGCGCGGCGATCAGCTCGTCGAGATCGCCGTCCATGATCTGCTCGAGCTTGTACAGCGTCAGGTTGATCCGGTGATCGGTCATCCGGCCCTGCGGGAAGTTGTACGTGCGGATCCGCTCGGAGCGGTCGCCCGAGCCGATCAGGCTCTTGCGCGTGGCTGCCTCCTTCGCGTGCTGCTCGTGATACTGCTTGTCCTTGATCCGCGCGGCGAGCACCTTCAGCGCGCGATCCTTGTTCTTGTGCTGCGAGCGGTCGTCCTGGCACTCGACGACGATTCCCGTCGGGATGTGCGTGACGCGCACCGCCGAATCGGTCTTGTTGATGTGCTGGCCGCCCGCGCCCGACGCGCGGAACGTGTCGATCCGCAAATCGGCCGGATTGATCTCGACTTCGCCGATCTCGTCGGCCTCGGGCATCACCGCAACCGTGCACGCGGACGTATGGATGCGGCCCTGCGTCTCGGTCGCGGGCACGCGCTGCACGCGGTGGCCGCCCGATTCGAACTTCAGGCGCGAGTACGCGCCGTAGCCCGCGATCCGCACGATCACTTCCTTGTAGCCGCCGAGATCCGACGGGCTCTCCGACATCATCTCGACCTGCCAGCGCTGCCGCTCCGCGTAGCGCAGGTACATCCGCAGCAGGTTGCCCGCGAACAGTGCCGATTCGTCGCCGCCCGTGCCCGCGCGGATTTCGACGAAGATGTTGCGCTCGTCGTTCGGGTCCTTCGGCAGCAGCATCGTCTGCAGCTCGGCCGCGAGGCGGCCCATCCGGTCGCGCGCGCCGCGCAGCTCGTCCTCGGCGAAATCGCGCATCGAGGCGTCGGCGAGCAGTTCCTGCGCGGCGAGTTCGTCGGCGCGCGCCTGGCGCCACTGCGCGTAGTGCTCGACGACGGGGCCGATCTCCGCGTGCTCGCGCGTCAGCTTGCGATACTGGTCGAGGTCCGCGGTGACGTTCTCGCGGCTCAACAGGTCGTTCAGTTCGGCCAGCCGGGTTGTGAGCTGGTCGAGCTTGCTTTGCATGCTCGTCTTCATGGTGCGGAGCGATGCTCCCAGGGAAGGATTCGAAAAGGGGAAGGAGAGGCGGGCCGGCGGGCGCCGCTAACGGTCCGACGTGTCCGACGAGCGGGGCGCGTGCTGGTAGAAGCCGCGCATCAGGTCGATCAGCGAATCGCGATCGGCGCCGTTCGCGCGGTTGAGCGCGCTCGTCGGGCCGTGAATCAGCTTGTTGGTGAGCGCTTGCGACAGCGCATCGAGCACGGCGTCCGGATCGTCGCCGCGCGCGAGCATCTTGCGCGCGCGCTCGACTTCCGCGCGGCGCAACGCGTCCGCCTGCGTATGCATGTGACGGATCACGGGCACGATGCTGCGTGCGTCGAGCCACTGCATGAAATTCTGCACGCGCGTCTCGATGATCGCCTCGGCCTGCGCGACGGCCGCCTGCCGCGACGCATTGCCTTCGCGCACGATCGCGCCGAGATCGTCGACGGTATAGAGGAACACGTCCTTCAGCTTGCCGACTTCGGGCTCGATGTCGCGCGGCACCGCGAGGTCGACCATGAAGATCGGCCGGTGGCGGCGCGCCTTCACCGCGCGCTCGACGGCGCCGAGACCGATGATCGGCAGCGTCGATGCCGTGCACGACACGATGATGTCGAACTCGTGCATGCGCGCGGGCAGATCGGCGAGCGGCATCGCGCGGCCGCCGAAGCGCTCGGCGAGCTTCGCGCCGCGCTCGGCGGTGCGGTTCGCGACGACGAGCTCGCGCGGGCCCTGCGCGGCGAAGTGGGTCGCGCAGAGCTCGATCATCTCGCCCGCGCCGATGAACAGCACGCGCTGCTGCGCGACCTGCTCGAAGATGCGCTGCGCGAGGCGCACGGCCGCAGCCGCCATCGACACCGACTGCGCGCCGATCTCGGTCGTGCCGCGCACTTCCTTCGCGACCGCGAACGTGCGCTGGAACAGCTGGTTCAGGTAGGTGCCGAGCGAACCCGCCTCGGACGCGGTGCGTACCGCGTTCTTCATCTGGCCGAGGATCTGCGTTTCGCCGAGCACCATCGAATCGAGCCCGGACGCGACGCGAAACGCGTGGCGCACCGCCTCGGATTGCGGCAGCGCGTACACGTGCGGCGCGAGCTCGTCGGCGGGAATCCGGTGGTAGTCGGACATCCAGCGGATCGCGGCGTCGCGCGCGGCGCGATCGTTGGTCGCGCAATACAGTTCAGTGCGATTGCAGGTCGACAGGATCGCCGCTTCGGGTGCGTTCGGCGCCGGATGGCCGAGGAAGACGCTCTTGAACGTCGACAATGCGGGCTTGATCTGTTCGAGCGGAAACGCCACGCGTTCGCGCAAGGCGACAGGCGCAGTGTGGTGGTTGATTCCGATCGTGAGGAGCTGCATGTCCAAGAGGCTATCGTTTAGTCCCATATTATAGCGTTTCGACGACAAATCCATGGTCGGCGCATGTCGCGGCCCGTTCGCGGGGCGCGGGCGGCCGCCGGCCGTTTTCCGGCCGGCGCTCGGCCGTCCCCCGGGCCGCGCGCAGGCCCGGCAAGCCGTGCCGGGCGTGCTTGGCCGGGGCGCGGCCGAGCGCCGCGCGCGGGCGCCGCCGCCCGCCGCCGCGGCGAATCGTTCGCAGGGCGCGACGCCATGCCGCGCCTTTTTGAAAATCGACCCCGAAACGGTGCGAAAATGATGGCCTGCGCGATGGCCGTCGCGCCGTGGCCCGCGACGGCGGCCCGCGACCGAGCGCTCGCGCGCGGCGGTATCGGGCGGCTCGGTGCATCGGCGCGGCCGCAACGGGCGGTGCCGCGCGCGGGGCGGATTGCATCGGACGTTGCGCCGCCTGGCGCATCGCGTGTCGGCCTGTGGCCGGCGATCGGCTCGGCGCCCGCGCCGCCCGCCAGGCGGCATCGCGCGGCGTCGAACGAATGGAGGGCGGCGCTTGCCGTACGCCGCTCGCGCCGACGGGGCGAGTTCGACAGCAGAAGAGGCGTGGAATGAACTGGTTTGGAATCGTCGTGCTCGGCTTTGCCGTCGGCCTGCTCGGCTGGGCGCTCAATCCGCTGCGCCGGCTGAGCCGCGCATCGCTGTGGCTCGCGGCCGCGGCGGGCGTGCTCGGCGCCGCGGCGGCGAAGATGGCAGGCAATGTCGCAGGACTCTTTTACGATGGCGAGACGCTCGAATGGCCGGTCTGCACCGCCGCCGCGCTTCTCGCCGTTGCCGTGACGGTGGGCCTGTCGGCCCGCCGCTGAACGTTTGCAGGTGAACTCATGAATGCCCGACTTCCCGATCCGTCGCCCGTGCCGGCGCGTCTTGCCCTGTTGCGCGGCGCGATGACGCGCGAGGATCTGGCCGCCTACGTGGTGCCGTCCGCCGATCCCCATTTGTCCGAGTATTTGCCCGAGCGCGGGCAGGCGCGCCAATGGCTGTCGGGCTTCACCGGCTCGGTCGGCACGCTCGTCGTGACCGCCGATTTCGCCGGCCTCTGGGTCGACAGCCGCTATTGGATGCAGGCCGAGGCGCAACTCGCGGGCACGGGCGTCGCGTTGATGAAGATGGTGGGCGGCCAGCAGACGCAGCCGCACGTCGAATGGCTCGCCGAGCACGTGCCCGAGGGCACGACGGTCGGCGTGGACGGCGCGGTGCTCGGCGTCGCGGCGGCGCGCGCGCTCACGTCGGCGCTCACCCCGCGCGGCATCGTGCTGCGCACCGATCTCGATCTGCTCGATGCGATCTGGCCGCAGCGCCCGTCGCTGCCGGGCGACGCGGTGTTCGAGCACGCGGCGCCGCAGGCCGACACCGCGCGCGCGGGCAAGCTCGCGCAGGTGCGCCGCGCGATGCACGAGCAGGGCGCGCAGTGGCACTTCGTGTCGACGCTCGACGATCTCGCGTGGCTCTTCAACCTGCGCGGCGCCGACGTCAACTACAACCCGGTGTTCGTCGCGCACGCGCTCGTCGGCCTCGAGCGCGCGACGCTGTTCGTCGCCGACGGCAAGGTGTCGGCCGAGCTGGCGACGTCGCTCGCGCGGGACGGCGTCGACGTGAAGCCGTACGACGCCGCGGCCGCCGCGCTCGCCGCGCTGCCCGAGGGCGCGGGGCTGCTGATCGATCCGCGTCGCGTCACGTACGGGCTGCTGCAGGCGGTGCCGCAGCAGGTGCGCGTGATCGAGGCGGTGAATCCGTCGACGTTCGCGAAATCGCGCAAGACGCCCGCCGAGATCGAGCACGTGCGCGCGACGATGGAGCACGACGGCGCGGCGCTCGCCGAATTCTTCGCATGGTTCGAGCGTGCGCTCGGCCGCGAGACGATCACCGAGCTGACCATCGACGAGCAGCTCACGGCCGCGCGCGCGCGACGGCCGGGCTATGTGTCGCCGAGCTTCGCGACGATCGCGGGCTTCAACGCGAACGGCGCGATGCCGCATTACCGCGCGACGCGCGCCGCGCACGCGACGATCGAAGGCGACGGCCTGCTGCTCGTCGATTCGGGCGGCCAGTATCTGAGCGGGACGACGGACATCACGCGGGTCGTGCCGGTCGGCGCGATCGGCGACGCGCACCGGCGCGACTTCACGATCGTGCTGAAGGCGATGATGGCGCTGTCGCGTGCGCGCTTTCCGCGCGGCATCCGCTCGCCGATGCTCGACGCGATCGCGCGCGCGCCGATGTGGGCGGCCGGGCTCGACTACGGGCACGGCACGGGGCACGGCGTCGGCTATTTCCTGAACGTACACGAAGGGCCGCAGGTGATCTCGCACTACGCGCCCGCCGAGCCGTACACGGCGATGGAGGAGGGGATGATCACGTCGATCGAGCCCGGCGTGTACCGGCCCGGCAACTGGGGCGTGCGCATCGAGAATCTCGTCGTGAACCGCGCGGCGGGCCAGACCGAGTTCGGCGATTTCCTCGAATTCGAGACGCTCACGCTCTGCCCGATCGATACGCGCTGCGTGCTGCCCGCGCTCCTCGACGACGTCGAGCGCGCGTGGCTGAACGCGTATCACGCGACGGTGCGCGAGCGGGTCGGCAAGCACGTGTCGGGCGACGCGAGGGCGTGGCTCGACGCGCGCACGCAACCGATCTGACGGGCGCGCGGGCGCCGGCGGCGACGAGCGTCGCCGGTTCGGCGGCGTCGACGCCGACGCCGATGCCGATGTCGGTGCAGGCGTCGATGCCGGCGGCCGGGGCGAATGGCTGAACGATGAAAACGGAGGGCGATGCATGGCGAGGGCGGCGGTGATCGTGGTGGACATGCAGCGCGGGCTGCTGCAGCGGGCGAAGCCCGCGCATCGGCTCGACGAGGTCGTCGCGGGCATCAACCGGCTGACGGCGGCGGCGCGCGCGGCGGGCGCGCCCGTCTGTTTCGTGCAGCACGACGGCGGCGCGGACGACGACGTCGTGCCCGGCACGCCCGGTTGGCGGCTGCACGCGGAGCTCACGTGCGCCGACGCCGACTGGCGAATCCGCAAGCGCGCAAGCGATGCGTTCCACGGCACGCCGCTTGCCGCGCAACTTGCCGCGCACGGCGTTGACGCGGTCGTGATCTGCGGCTACGCGTCGGAATTCTGCGTCGATTCGGCGGCGCGCCGCGCGGCGCTCCTCGGCTATCGAACGACGGTCGTCTCCGATCTGCACACGACGAACGATCGCGCTCACCTGAGCGCGGCGCAAATCGTCGCGCATCACAATTTCATCTGGAGCCACTGTTCGTTCTCGGGCAACGGCGTTGCGCCGCGGCCGCTCGACGAGGTGATCGCCGCGGAGTTCGCATGACCGTCAAGGCAGTCGTATTCGATTTCGGCGGCGTGCTGATCGACTGGAGCCCCGAGTATCTGTACCGGAAACTGATTCCCGATGAAGCCGAGCGGCGCTGGTTTCTCACGCACGTATGCGGAATGGACTGGGTGGTGAGGCAGGACGGCGGCCAGACGATCGAGGAGGGGACCGCCGAGCGTATCGCGCTGTTTCCCGAGCATGAGGCGCTGATCCGCGCGTTCTACGCGCGGTGGCACGAGATGATCGGCGGCGAGCTCGCGGACGGCGCCGCGCTCGTCGACGCGCTCGATGCGCGCGGTGTGCCGCTCTTCGGGCTCACGAACTGGTCCGCGCAGACGTTTCCGTATGCGTGGGAGAACTTCCCCGTGCTGCGGCGTTTCAGGGACATCGTCGTGTCCGGCCGCGTGAAGCTCGCGAAGCCCGATCCGGCGATCTACCGCGAGATGCACGCGCGGATCGAACCGCATCTGCCGGGCATCGCGCCGCACGAGCTCGTTTTCATCGACGACAACGCGAAGAACGCGGCGGCCGCGGCCGCGCTCGGCTGGCACGGGATTCATCACACGAGCGCCGCGGCGACGCGGGCGCGGCTGCGCGAGCTGGGCGCGCTTGGCTGACGGCGCGGGTGATGCGCGGCGATGCGGCGGCGCGGCGCGGCGCGCCGTCGCCGCGAGCCCGTTCGCGGGGACTTGCGCCGGGCGGTAAGGCGCCGGTGGCGGGCTTAAGAAAACGGGCGACGTGAATGGCGGCTCGAAAGCGCGATCGCCGACCGAACCTTCGAACCGCCATTCATGTCGCCCGCTTGCGGTGCGGCGGCGGTTTGCGCCGCCCGTGTCGCGCGCGGCGGGCCGGCTGCCGCCGCGACGTGCGCGGCGCGCCGCCCGCGGAAAGCCGCCGCCGCGCGCGGCGCCGACGCCTGCGCCGGCGCACGCGTGCGCGCGCCGGCCGTTCGTTACCGGCTGATCGGCTTGTAGCGCAGACGCTTCGGCTTCGCCGCCTCCTCGCCGAGGCGCGCGCGCTTGTCGGCCTCGTACTCCTGGTAGTTGCCGTCGAAGAACGTGACTTGCGAATCGCCTTCGAACGCGAGGATGTGCGTCGCGATCCGGTCGAGGAACCAGCGGTCGTGCGAGATCACCATCACCGAGCCCGCGAACTCGAGCAGCGCGTCCTCCAGCGCGCGCAGCGTTTCGACGTCGAGGTCGTTCGACGGCTCGTCGAGCAGCAGCACGTTGCCGCCGGAGATCAGCGTCTTCGCGAGGTGCAGGCGGCCGCGTTCGCCGCCGGACAGGTTGCCGACGATCTTCTGCTGGTCGCCGCCCTTGAAGTTGAAGCGGCCGATGTACGCGCGCGACGGCGTCTCGTACCGGCCGACCGTCAGCACGTCGGCGCCGCCCGAGATTTCCTCGAACACCGTCTTCGAGCCGTCGAGCGCATCGCGGCTCTGGTCGACGTACGCGAGCTTCACCGTCGGCCCCAGCACGACTTCGCCCGAGTCCGGCTGTTCCTTGCCGGTCAGCATCTTGAACAGCGTCGACTTGCCGGCGCCGTTCGGGCCGATGATGCCGACGATCGCGCCGGCCGGGATCTTGAAGTTCAGGTTGTCGATCAGCAGGCGGTCGCCGAACGATTTGCTGACGTTCTTGAACTCGATCACTTCATTGCCGAGGCGGTCGCCGACCGGAATGAAGATTTCCTGCGTCTCGTTGCGCTTCTGGTATTCCTGGCTGTTCAGTTCCTCGAAGCGCGCGATACGCGCCTTCGACTTCGCCTGACGGCCCTTCGGGTTCTGGCGCACCCACTCCAGTTCCTTCTTGATCGCCTTCTGGCGCGCCGATTCGGACGCTTCTTCCTGCTTCAGGCGTTCTTCCTTCTGGTCGAGCCAGCTGCTGTAGTTGCCTTTCCACGGAATGCCGTGGCCGCGGTCGAGCTCGAGAATCCATTCGGCCGCGTTGTCGAGGAAGTAGCGATCGTGCGTGACCGCGACGACGGTGCCCGGGAAGCGCACGAGGAATTGCTCGAGCCAGTCGACCGATTCGGCGTCCAGGTGGTTGGTCGGTTCGTCGAGCAGCAGCATGTCGGGCTTTTCGAGCAGCAGCTTGCAGAGCGCGACGCGGCGCTTCTCGCCGCCCGACAGGTGCTCGATCTTCGCGTCCCACGGGGGCAGGCGCAGCGCGTCGGCGGCCACTTCGAGCTGCTGCTCGGGGCTGCCGCCGTCGCTCGAGGCGAGGATCGCCTCGTACTTCGCCTGCTCGGCCGCGAGCGCGTCGAAGTCGGCATCCGGCTCCGCGTACGCCGCGTAGATCTCTTCGAGCTTCTTGTTCGCCTGGAACAGGTCGCCGAGGCCCTCCTCGACGGCTTCGCGCACCGTCTTGCCCGGATCGAGCTGCGGCTCCTGCGGCAGGTAGCCGATGTTCAGGTTCGGCATCGGCGTGGCTTCGCCTTCGATGTCCTTGTCGATGCCCGCCATGATCTTGATCAGCGTCGACTTGCCCGAGCCGTTCAGACCGAGCACGCCGATCTTCGCACCGGGGAAGAACGACAGCGAGATGTCCTTCAGGATCTGGCGCTTGGGCGGCACGATCTTGCCGACCCGGTTCATCGTGAAAACGTATTGGGCCATCTGCGTGATTGAAAGAGTGGAAATTCACGCGGCTGCGCGCCGGCTGGGCCGGCGGCGCAGGCGTGCGGATTCGGTTCATGGAAGCGGCCGCGGCGCGTGCCGGCGGCGGCGCCGCGGCTGCGCGGCGCGAACCGACATTGTACTCGGCGCGGTGTCGGTGCGCGCCGGATGCGCGGCGATCGCACGCGGGCGCGACGCGGCGCGCTCGCGTGACGGCGGCGCGCGGGCGATGCCGACGCGGCGCGATGTGGCGCGAAGCGGCGACGTGGCGTTCTCGCCGTCTCCGCTAGAGCCACGCGGCGACGCCGCCGTGCCCCGAGCACGTGCCGCGCCGGTGCCGGCTGAAGCTGTATGCGCCGTCGCGGCAGCGGGCCGTCGCGCCTTCGGGAGCGCGGCCCGATTTCGAATGCGCGGGCGCGTGCACGGTATCGCCGTCGCGGTTGCGGTATGTATCGTGGCGATCGAGGTCGGCTTCGCCGTGCGCGGCGGGCGCGGTGGGCGCGGTGGGCGAATACGCGAACGCGGCGGCGGGCGGCAGCGCGGCGATCGCGAGCGCCACGGCGATGCGCCGCGCCGCTCGAGGCAGCGAAATGGGCATGGTCTCTCTCATTGTTCGTCGTTGTCGGCGGGCCCGGCGGCCCGACGGCATCTTAACCGCGGCGAAGCGCTGAAGAAACTCCGTCGCGTATCGTCGACCCAAAGGGAGGGAATGCATTTTCAACGAAGGAACGAAATCCATGAATCAACTGATCGACACCCTCGGACGGCGCGCGGTGCTCATCGGCGTCGCGCTCGGCCTGGCCGCCTGCGCGGGCGGCGGCCCGCCGGGCGAGGCGCCGGCGACGCTGCCGCGCATCGTCGCGCATCGCGGCGGCGCGGCCGATGCGCCGGAGAACACACTCGATGCGATCCGGGCGGCGGTCGCGAATCGGGCGGACGCGATTTGGCTGACCGTCCAACTGAGCCGCGACGGCGTGCCGGTGCTGTATCGGCCCGCCGATCTATCGGCGCTCACGCGCTCGAGCGGCCCGGTCGCCGGCCACACGGCCGCGCAGCTCGCGCAGATGAACGCCGGCTGGCAATTCCGCGATGCGGGCGGGCGGTATCCGTATCGCGCGCGCCCGGTCGGCATTCCGACGTTGCGCGACGCGCTGCGCGCGATTCCGCCCGCGATGCCGATCGTGCTCGACATGAAGGCGGTGCCCGCCGCGCCGCAGGCGAAGGCCGTCGCGGACGTGCTGACGAGCGAGGCCGCGTGGCCGCGCGTGACGATCTATTCGACCGATGCCGCTTATCAGACCGCGTTCGCCTCGTATCCGCAGGCACGGCTCTTCGAATCGCGCGATGCGACGCGCGGGCGGCTCGTCGACGTGCTGCTCGGCGGCGCGTGCGAACGCGCGCCCGAGGCGCCTGCGACGGCGCCCATATGGACCGGCTTCGAAATGCATCGAAACATGACGGTGAGCGAGCGCTTGACGCTCGGCGAAGGCGTATCGCCCGTGAAGGCGACGTTGTGGACGCCCGCGACCGTCGCGTGCTTCAGGCGGCGCGCGGACGTGCGGATTCTCGCGATCGCGGTGAACGACGCCGACGATTACCGCACGGCCGCGTGCCTCGGGCTCGATGCGGTGCTCGCGGATTCGCCGCGCGAGATGGCGGAAATCCGGTCGGCGCTGCGGGCGCGGCCGTTGCGGTGCGAGACGGGGGCGCGATAGGCAGGCGACGGGGCGAAACGGGTTGGCCGCCCGGCGATCGCGCGGTTCGTCTTCACGCGGCTCCCCTCACCGGATAGCGGGCGTGCGCGCGGTTTCATAGCGACGCGGTCGGCGCATGGGCAGCCGTGCGCTTGGGCAGCGGGAAGCTCGCGCGCGGCATCGCCGTCGTCGCGCGCGCGTCGTGCCGCGCATCGACGATCCGGTGGCTTCGCCGTCGTCCTCGCCTTGCGCGGGCGGAGCGCCGGCAACGCCGGGCGGCATTCGTCTGCCGGCGCATGCGTTCGCGATCGCGTTCGTCGCGGCCGCCGGCGTGCGCCGGAGCGCCTTCGCGCGCCGCGCGAACAGACGGGCGAACGGGCGCGAGGCGCGATTTTCGGGTACGGTGGCCGAACGCGATTCCGGGGGAAGCGCCCCAGGAGGAGCCGTGACATTCGACGATGTCAGCCGGATCGCGCTTGCGTGGCGCGGCGTCGAGGAGGGCATGTCGTACGGTACGCCGGCGCTCAGGGTGCGAGGCAAGTTGCTTGCGCGGCTGCGCGGAGACGGCGACACGCTCGTCGTCAAGGGCGTCGGCCCGGCGAGCGCGCGTGGCTGATCGAATCGTTGCCCGACGTGTTCTACGTGACCGATCGCTACGTCGGCTGGCCGATCGTGCTGGTGCGCCTGTCGGCCGCGCAGCCCGACATGGTGAAGGCGCTGCCGCTGCGCGCATGGCGGGCGAAGGTGCCGGCGAAATGGCGCGACGCGGCTGCATGACGACGGCGCGTCACGCGGCGGGCCGGCGGGCGCGCGATGTGCTCCGGGTGACGATGACGCGCGTTTTTCGCTGCCGCGGCGTGCGTTTGGACGAGCAGCGAACATCGGCGTGCGGCCGTTGTCCCGCCCGGCCGGCGGTGCCGTGTGGCCGTGTCGAGCAAATCGCGCGGCCGCCGCGCGTTCGTCGATTCACCAAGTGGTTCTATCGGAATTCGTGAATTGGTTCTTAGTCGCGAACCGTTTGATGCTTACACTGCATCGCTTCGAAGGCGGCCGATCACGATGCCGACGACAGGCGCGCCGCGATGCGCCGCGATGCGCGGCGCATCGCGAACGCAGCCTCGCAGACCTGCGTGGCGCACCTGTCCGGGCGGCCGCAGGCATGACGTCCGATCGGCGCGCGGCGCGCATTGCGCCGCGCACGGTTCGATAACAACAAAGCCCCCGCGCCGCCTTCATGCGATGCCCGGTCACGCCGGAACCGTTTTTTTGGAGGGAGACATGGAAGGAAGTCAGACAGGCCTCGGAACCGGCCTGAAGCAGCGTCACGTCACGATGCTGTCGATCGCGGGCGTGATCGGCGCCGGGTTGTTCGTCGGTTCGGGGCATGCGATCGTGGAGGCCGGGCCGGCCGCGCTGATCGCGTACGCGATCGCGGGGCTGCTCGTCGTGCTCGTGATGCGCATGCTCGGCGAGATGGCGGTTGCGCAGCCGGACAGCGGTTCGTTCTCGACCTACGCCGATCGCGCGATCGGCCATTGGGCGGGCTTCACGATCGGCTGGCTCTACTGGTGGTTCTGGGTGCTCGTGATTCCGATCGAGGCGACGGCCGCCGCGACGATCCTCAATGCGTGGTTCCCCGGCGTCGCGACGTGGATATTCGCGCTCGGCATCACGTCGGTGCTCACCGTCACGAATCTCTTCTCGGTCAAGAACTACGGCGAATTCGAATTCTGGTTCGCGCTCATCAAGGTGGTGGCGATCGTGGTGTTCCTCGCGATCGGCGGCGCGGCGATCGTCGGCCTGCTGCCGGGTTCGAACGTGTCGGGCGCGGCGCGCCTCGTGAACGCGGGCGGCTTCATGCCGAACGGCGTCGGCGCGGTGCTCGCCGCGATGCTGACGACGATGTTCTCGTTCCTCGGCACCGAGATCGTCACGATCGCCGCGGCCGAATCCGAGCATCCGGAGCGCCAGATCGTCCGCGCGACGAATTCGGTGATCTGGCGCATCTCGCTGTTCTATCTCGGCTCGATCTTCGTCGTCGCGGCGCTCGTGCCGTGGAACGACGCGCTGCTGCCCGCGCACGGCTCGTATCAGCGCGCGATGGAGCTGATCGGCGTGCCGCACGCGAAGGGCATCATCGACGTGATCGTGCTGGTGTCGGTTGCGAGCTGCCTGAATTCGGCGCTCTACACGGCGTCGCGCATGATCTTCTCGCTGTCGACGCGCGGTGACGCGCCGGCATTCTTGCGCCGCACCGATGCAAGCGGCACCCCGCGCGCGGCGGTGCTCGCGTCGACGGCGTTCGGCTTTCTGACGGTGATCGCGAACTACGTGATGCCCGAGCAGGTGTTCGGCTTCCTGCTCGCGACGTCGGGCGCGATCGCGCTGCTCGTCTATCTCGTGATCGCGATCTCGCAACTGCGGATGCGCTCGACGCTCGACGCGACGGGCGAGCGGCTGCCGCTGCGGATGTGGTGCTTTCCGTGGCTCACGTGGGCGGTGATCGTGTTCATCTGCGGCGTGCTCGTCGTGATGCTGCTGCGCGAGGATCACCGGATGGAAGTCGGCGCGACCGCGGTGCTTGCGCTCGCCGTCGTCGTCGCATCGCGGATGAACCGGCGCGCGCGCGGCGGCGACGAGCCGACGCCCGCCGCGTCGCGAGTGTCCGCTAACCTGCGGTGACGCGGCACCGGCGCGCGGCGCGTGACGGCGCCGCTGGCCGTGCCGAACGTGCCGGCCGTGCCGAACGCACGTTACGCGTCGAGCAGAATCCGTTTATCCGCGAGTTCGTAGCGATACATCGTCATCGACGCTTGCCTCGCGTCGCGCACCGCGGCCGCGAGCTGCACGGGCGCCATGCCCGCGTAGCGCCGGAAGGCGCGCGTCATCTGCGCGTGATCGTAATAGCCGCAGTCGATCGCCATGTCGCTCAGCGCGGGCAGCGCGAAATCGGCGGCGATCAGGCGCGACAGCGTGCGCGCATAGCGCAGCAGCGAGCGCATCTCGCGCTGCGAGGCGCCGAACGTGTCGATGAACAGCCTCTCCAATTGGCGCGGGCTGCGGCTGAACTGCGCGGCGAGCGCCTCGCGCGGCGCGTCCACGCAAGCGGGCGGCAGCAGGATGCCGCCTGCGTCGAATTCTTCGGCGACGTGCGCCTGCGCCATCAGCCAGTCTTCCAGCGCCGCGACCGCATGCCCGAGCGTCGGCGCGCCGCGCACGCCGTCGACGAGCGCGTGCACCGCCGCACGCGGGAACACCGCGTCGAGCGGCGAGCCGTCGTCGTAGGCGGCGCTCGCGCCGCGCGGCATCACGCGCCGGATCTGCCCGGGGCGGAACACGACGCTCACGTACGTCGTGCCCGGCAGCAGCGTCGCCCAGACCGCGCTGCGCTGCGGGCGGCACATCAGCGTTTCCGCGTGCGCGATGCCGTTCGTGTGCACGCTCGCCCCGCTCGCGAACACCGTGATCGACGCGCTCGGCGTGGCCGGATACAGCATCGGGCCCGCGCGCCCGACCTCGACGAAATAGCAGTTCACGATGTCGCGCAGGCGCGGGTGAGGCGCGTGGAGTCGTCGATAGGCGGGCATGGATTGTCGGCGGTCAGGGTCGCGCGAACAGTTTAGGCCGACTATGCGTGCTGCGCTCGGCGACCTTGCGCTGCAGTTGCATCAGACCGTAGACGAGCGCCTCGGCGGTCGGCGGGCAGCCGGGCACGTAGACGTCGACGGGCACGATGCGATCGCAGCCGCGCACGACCGAATAGCTGTAGTGGTAATAGCCGCCGCCGTTCGCGCACGAGCCCATCGACACGACGTAGCGCGGTTCGGCCATCTGGTCGTAGACGCGGCGCATCGCGGGCGCCATCTTGTTGGTCAGCGTGCCGGCGACGATCATCAGATCGCACTGGCGCGGCGACGCGCGCGGGATCATGCCGAAACGGTCCATGTCGTAACGCGCGCCCGCCGCGTGCATCATCTCGACCGCGCAACACGCGAGGCCGAACGTCATGTACCAGAGGCTGTTTTTCTGCGCGGCGGCCATCGCGGCGTCGAGCGTCGTGACGATGAAGCCGTCTTTTTCGAGGGTGAGGGGATGATTCGCCATGCCGAATGGAGTCGAAGAGCCGGTGACGAGCGCAGACTCTATACGCGGCCGTGCCGAATGGCTTGTACGAATGCGACGCGAGGCGAGGGCGCGCGGCGTAAAGCGAAGACGGCAGCGCGATACGGATGCCCGCGGTAGCGGGGGTATGTGCGCCGATTGATCGAGGCAGGCTGCACGCGTTTTCGCGGAGCAGACGTCGGCCGAGGAGATTTCGGTGCGCGGCGGGCTGCCGGCCAGTGAAGTCAGCGCGCCGCTCGCCGCTTGCGACTCGAACCGGATCAGCATGTATTTTTGCGCCTGGCGCGACCGGCTCGTCGTCGAGCGCGAGCGGTAGCGGGGCGTCGACCGGCAAGCGAGCGCGCACCCGGCGATCTTCACCGCGACGTATCGCCCATTCCGTTCACGTAGCCTGCGGGCTCGGCTGCATGCGTTGGCGCTGCGGTACGGAATGTCCGCGGGCGGCATTGCCGCACTGCCTGAATACCGGTCATCCTAGGAAGGCAATGGAACCGGATGAAGCCCCCTGGAATGCGAAAAAGCCCGCCGGTCGCGGGCTTTTTTGCGATTTTGGCACGTCGTGAAATGCCGTCGTCCGAGGCGTAACGCTCAGACGTTGAACAGGAAGTTCATCACATCGCCATCGTGCACGACGTATTCCTTGCCTTCCGCGCGCATCTTGCCCGCTTCCTTCGCGCCTTGCTCGCCCTTGTACGCGATGAAATCGTCGTATGCGATCGTCTGCGCGCGAATGAAGCCGCGCTCGAAATCCGTATGGATCACGCCCGCCGCTTGCGGCGCGGTGTCGCCGATGTGGATCGTCCACGCGCGCACTTCCTTCACGCCCGCGGTGAAGTACGTCTGCAGCCCGAGCAGCTTGAAGCCCGCACGGATCACGCGGTCGAGGCCCGGCTCGTCCATGCCCATGTCGGCGAGGAACGCTTCCTTGTCGGCATCGTCGAGATCGGCGATCTCCGCCTCGATCGCCGCGCACACCGCGACGACCGGCGACTTCTCGCTTTCCGCGTACCGGCGCACCGCGTCGAGATGCGGATTGTTCTCGAAGCCGTCTTCCTTCACGTTCGCGACGTACATCGCCGGCTTCGCGGTGATCAGGCAGAACGGCTTGAGGAGCGCCCTCTCGTCGTCGGACAGATCGAGCCCGCGCACGGCCTTGCCCTGATCGAGGTGCGCGCGCGCCTTGTCGAGCACCGCGACGAGCTTCGCCGCTTCCTTGTCGTTGCCCGATTTCGCCGCCTTCGAATAGCGGGCGAGCGCCTTCTCGACGGTGCCGAGGTCGGCGAGCGCGAGCTCGGTGTTGATGACTTCGATGTCGTCGAGCGGGCTCACCTTGCCGGCGACGTGGATGACGTTCTCGTCCTCGAAGCAGCGCACGACGTGCGTGATCGCATCGGTTTCGCGGATGTTCGCGAGGAACTGGTTGCCGAGGCCCTCGCCCTTGCTCGCGCCGGCGACGAGGCCCGCGATGTCGACGAATTCGACGACGGCCGGCACGACGCGCTCGGGCTTGATGATTTCGGCGAGCGCCTTCAGGCGTGCGTCAGGCACCTCGACGACGCCGACGTTCGGCTCGATCGTGCAGAACGGATAGTTCTCGGCGGCGATGCCGGCCTTCGTCAGCGCGTTGAACAGGGTGGACTTGCCGACGTTGGGCAAGCCGACGATGCCGCATTTGAGGCTCATGGGTTCCTTCGGGATTCAATGGGTTACGGCTGGTCCGCGAGTCGCGTCGAGTGCGCCGGTGAAGCCGCGCGCGGCCGTCGCTGGACGAAATCCGGGGCGGGACAAAGGCCGCAGCGGGCAGCGCCCGACGATTTCGCACGCGCTTCGTCCACGAAAGCATCAATTGTAACGCGTTCGGGAGCGTGGCTCGGCCCGACGCGGGGAACGTCGACGCGACGCCGGCGGTCAGTCGGGACTACGGGACTACGGGACTACGGGACTGCGGAGGCGTCGCGCGCGTCGAACGCGGGCGATGACTTCGTGCGAAGAGGCGGGCGGTGCCGGGCGAGCGGCCGGCGCAGTGCGCGGCGGGCGGCGCTGTGCATTGCGCACGGCCCTTGATACCCGGGGCCGACCGTCCGAATCCCGCGGCGGGGCCGGCGCTTGGAATACGAACTCCGCAAGCCGGCCGGTGCCGCCGCCGATCGAGCTAGTCGGCGATCCGTCGATCGGCGAGCGCCGCGCGGCAGTCGTCGAGCACGAGCTGCGCGAGGCGCGCTTCGTAGTTCAGATCGTCGGTATCGATGATTTCTTCCACCGCGTCGCGCGCCCACGGGGCGTTGACGAAGTCCGCGTGCTTCTTCGCGATGTCGAGCGCGATGAGCGACAGCTTCGCGAGCGTTAGCCAATCGGCCTCGCGCGCGTGCCGGTCGAGCCATTTGTGCGCGGACTGGACCTGAAAGGCTGCACCGGGCCAGCTCTCGTTCAGGTAAAAGGCGCCGAGATTTCCGACGACGAGCCAGCAGAGCAGCTCCACTCGGTCCTGTTGATTGAGATGGTGGCGCAGGTCGCTCATGGCCGTGCTCACGAAGATGGTTGAGACCTGTTTTTCGACGCTCGCGGATGGGGGGCGCCGTCATTGAAACGATAGCACGCGATCGGAGGAATCAGATAAGCGTTCGGTGGGGTGGAACGCACTTTGCGATGAGCGGGGGCGCGCAGAGCGGGGCGGGCCGCCGCGAGCGGCGCGGCTCGCGCGATCGTTGCGGCGGCGCGGCGGCGCGGAGGCCGACGGAGCGGTGCCCGGTCGAGCCGCCGCGGGCGCGCACTGGTGGTGTGCGCTCGCGAGCGGACCGTGGTGTCGCCGCCGGCCAGGACAGGTTCGGGGTTGCGCGCCGGCGGGCGTCGATGCGTGTCGGCGTTCGCCGCACCGATCGCCATGTGCGAGAACCGGCGCGCGCGCCGGGCGACGCGCCGCCGCTTCGCCGCCGCCGGCGGGGCGGCTGATCCGTGGCCGGCGCCGATCCGCGCATCAATACCGGTAATAGTAATAATCGCGGTGATGAGCATATCCGTACCCGCCGTCCGGCACCACGATGCATCCTGCGAGCACGCTGCCCAGCGCGACTGCGAGGGCGGCGAGAACCGCGATCCGTTTCATCGACATCTCCTGTGGTGGCTGGCGTCGGCACACTGTAGCGGCCGCCCGAATGACAAGCGGTGTGCGTTTGTAAGGAAACGTGTGGCGCGTAATGCGCGGCCTCGCCGGCGCGCGGCGATGCTCGCGCGCCCGTTACATCGCTGCAAAAGGGGCCGGCGCGCCGCGGGCCGCCCGCCCGTACATGCGTGAAAACGACGCGTGCGCCCCCGTATCGCGCGGCCGCCGCGAAACCGGCACGGCGCGTGCGGCGCCGTGCCGCGCACCCTGATTTACCGCAAGCTCCCCCGCGAAGCGGCACGGCCCTCCCGGCTATAATGCCCGCCATGACTGCCTATCATCAGACCTTCGACGTCGCCGTCGTCGGCGGCGGCCTCGTCGGCAAGACGGCCGCGCTCGCGCTGACGCAGGCGGGCCACAAGACCGCGCTGCTCGCGCAGCCGGCCGTCCCGCGCCCCGCCGATCTCGCGTTCGACTCGCGCATCTACGCGCTATCCGCGAGCTCGCAGGCGCTGCTCGAGCGGCTGCGCGTGTGGCAAGCGCTCGACCACGGCCGGCTCGCGCCCGTCTACGACATGCGCGTCTATGGCGACGCGCACGCCGAGCTGCACTTCTCCGCGTTCCAGTCGGCGGTGTCGCAGCTCGCGTGGATCGGCGAATCGTCGCTGATCGAATGCGCGCTCGATGCCGCGCTGCGCTTCCAGCCGAACCTCACGTGGTTCGACGCGCGCGCGCAAGGCCTCGACGTGACCCCGGGCGCCGCGACGCTCGCGCTCGCGAACGGCGACGTGATCGAATGCGATCTCGTCGTCGGCGCGGACGGCGCGCATTCGTGGGTGCGCTCGCAGATCGGCTCGAAGGTCGAGCGGCGCGATTACCGGCAGACGGGCGTCGTCGCGAATTTCAAGGCGGCGCAGCCGCATCGCGAGACCGCCTATCAATGGTTCCGCGACGGCGAGATCGTCGCGCTGCTGCCGCTGCCGGACGGCCACGTGTCGCTCGTGTGGTCGGCGCACACCGCGCACGCCGACGAGCTGCTCGCGCTCGATCCCGCGCGGCTCGCGGCTGAAGTCGAGCGCGTGACGCTGAACCGCCTCGGCGCGCTCGAGTGCGTGACGCCCGCGCAGGGTTTCCCGCTCGCGCTGCAGACGGTCGACCGGCTGGTCGCGCCGCGCGTCGCGCTCGTCGGCGACGCCGCGCACCTGATTCACCCGCTCGCGGGCCAGGGGATGAACCTTGGGCTGCGCGATGTCGCCGCGCTCGCCGATGTCCTCGCGAACCGCGAAGCGTTCCGCGATCTCGGCGACACCGTGCTGCTGCGCCGCTACGAGCGCGCGCGGCGCGAGGACATTCGCGCGCTGATGGTCGCGACCGACGGCCTGCAGCGGCTTTTCTCGCTGCCGGGCGCGCTCGCGCGCATCGTGCGCAACGCGGGAATGGCGCTCGTCGGCGCGCAGCCGCTCGTCAAGCGCTGGCTGGTCGCCTCGGCGCTCGGCTGACGCGCGGCGCGAACCTTCGCGCGGCGCGGCGGTCGGACACTGCTCGGCCACAGTCAGTCGTACACTGTGGCGATGCACGCACGCTTTGAAGGATGATTTGCATGAAAAAAACGATTCGTATCGCCGCGCTCGCCCTGGCTGCCGCGACGGCGACGCTCGGCTGCACCGCGCAGGCCGACCAGTCCACCGACAAGCTGAAGGCCGCGCTGCAATCGCGCCTCGGCGCCGACGCGCCGATCAAGAGCGTGACGAAGTCGCCGATTGCGGGTTTGTACGAGGTCAATCTCGGCTCGCAGATCGTCTATAGCGACGCATCGGGCGATTACGTGCTGCTCGGCGAGCTCGTCAACACGAAGACGCACAAGAACCTCACGGCCGAGCGCCTCGCCGAGATCAACAAGATCGATTTCGCGAGCCTGCCGCTGTCGAACGCGATCAAGGTCGTGAAGGGCAACGGCGCGCGCAAGATCGCGGT
Source organism: Burkholderia mallei ATCC 23344 (assembly GCF_000011705.1). Lineage (NCBI taxonomy): Bacteria > Pseudomonadati > Pseudomonadota > Betaproteobacteria > Burkholderiales > Burkholderiaceae > Burkholderia > Burkholderia mallei. The sequence goes on from NC_006349.2 coordinate 535,115, forward strand.
GTTCTCCGATCCGAACTGCCCGTACTGCAAGAAGCTCGAGACGACGCTGCAATCGGTCGACAACGTGACCGTCTACACGTTCCTGTATCCGGTGCTGTCGCCCGATTCGACGGTGAAGTCGAAGTCGATCTGGTGCGCGAGCGACCGCGTGAAGAGCTGGCAGTCGTGGATGCTCGAGCATCGCGCGCCCACGAGCGCGGCGAACTGCGACACGACCGCGCTCGACAAGAACCTCGCGCTCGGCCGCGGAATGAACGTGACGGGCACGCCGACCGTATTCCTCGCCGACGGCACGCGCCTGCCGGGCGCCGTATCCGCCGACGAACTGAATCAGGCGCTCGCCGGCGTCAAGTGACGCGGCGTTTCCTGCATCGCGAAGGAGGCGTCGGCGCGTAGCCGACGCCTCTTTTCGTATCCGCATCCCTACCCCGTTCCCGCCTGACCGATTCCGACGATGAAGCCGATTCGCTACACGATCGTTCCGAAAGATCCCGCCGCGCACCTGTTCGAGGTGACGCTCACGCTTGCCGATCCGGACCCGGCGGGCCAGCGCTTCGCGCTGCCCGTATGGATTCCGGGCAGCTATATGGTGCGCGAGTTCGCGCGCAATATCGTGACGCTGCGTGCGTTCAACGAAGCGGGCCGCAAGCTGCGGATCGGCAAGCTCGACAAGCAGACCTGGCAGGCCGCGCCGGCGCCCGGGCCGATCACGCTGCGCTACGACGTCTACGCGTGGGACCTGTCGGTGCGCGCCGCGCACCTGGACGACACGGGCGGCTTCTTCAACGGCACGAGCGTGTTTCTCGCGCCGCTCGGCCGCGAGGATGCGCCGTGCGAGGTAATGATCGAGCGGCCGGCGGGCGACGCGTACCGGCGCTGGCGCGTCGCGACCGCGCTGCCGGAGGCGCGCGGCACGAAACGCTACGGCTTCGGCGCGTACCGCGCGGAGAATTACGACGAGCTGATCGATCATCCGGTCACGCTCGGCGAATTCGTGCTCGCGTCGTTCGACGCGCACGGCGTGCCGCACGATATCGCGATCGCGGGCCGCGTGACCGGGCTCGATCTCGAGCGGCTCGCGGCCGACCTGAAGCGGGTGTGCGAGGCGCAGATCGCGCTGTTCGAGCCGAAGACCCGGCGCGCGCCGATGTCGCGCTACGTGTTCATGACGCAGGCGGTCAGCGACGGCTACGGCGGGCTCGAGCATCGCGCGTCGACGGCGCTCGTCTGCAATCGCACCGATCTGCCGGTGAAGGGGCGCCCTGAGAAGACGGACGGCTATCGGACTTACCTTGGCCTGTGCAGCCACGAGTACTTCCATACATGGAACGTGAAGCGGATCAAGCCGGCCGCGTTCGCGCCGTACGATCTGTCGCAGGAGAATTACACGTCGCTGCTGTGGCTCTTCGAGGGCTTCACGTCGTACTACGACGACCTGATGCTCGCGCGCAGCGGCCTCATCTCGCAGGACGACTATTTCGCGCTCGTCGGCCGCACGATCGCCGGCGTGCAGCGCGGCGCCGGCCGGCTCAGGCAGAGCGTCGCCGAAAGCTCGTTCGATGCGTGGATCAAGTATTACCGGCAGGACGAAAACGCGACGAACGCGATCGTCAGCTATTACACGAAGGGCTCGCTCGCCGCGCTCGCGTTCGATCTGGCGATTCGCGCGCGCAGCCGCCACCGCAAATCGCTCGACGACGTGATGCGGCTTCTGTGGCAGCGCTTCGGGCGCGACTTCTACCACGGCAAGCCGCAAGGCGTCGGCGAGGACGACGTGAAGGCGCTGATCGCCGAAGCGACGGGTGTCGATCTCGGCCGTCTTTTCGACGAAGCGGTGTCCGGCACGCGCGATCTGCCGCTCGCCGAACTCTTCGAGCCGTTCGGCGTGACGCTCGCGCCGGACGGGGGCGCGGGCGGCGCGGCCGATGCGCCCGCGAAGCCGACGCTCGGCGCGCGCACGCGCGGCGGCGCGGAATGCACGCTCGCGGCCGTCTACGAAGGCGGCGCCGCGCATCGGGCCGGGCTGTCCGCGGGCGACGCGCTCGTCGCGATCGATGGGCTGCGCGTGACGGGCTCGAACCTCGACGCGCTGCTCGCGCGCTACCGCGTCGGCGACAAGGTCGAGATCCACGCATTCCGGCGCGACGAACTGCGCGTGGTGCAGCTCAAGCTCGACGGCCCGGACATCGCGCGCTACAAGCTGGCCGCTCAGCCGAAGCCCGCGGCCGCGCGCGCCCGTCGCGACGCGTGGCTCGGGCTGCCGGCGGCGCGCGGCGGTCGATAATCGCGCCGAACCGGGCGCGGATTGTTTCGCTATTGCAACAATCCGTCACCCGGCCACCGCTTTTTCGCGGCGGCGGCGATCCGCACAATGGCGTCACTCGCGCTGCACTCGGCGCAAACTTACTCCACGGAGCCCGACATGACGACCATTCTCCAGATCAATTCCGCCGCCCGCTCGCAAGGCGCGCAGTCCACGCTGCTCGCCGACGAACTGACGGCCAAGCTGCAACAGGGCAACCCCGGCGCGACCGTCAAGGTCCGCAACCTGCTCGCCGACGCGCTGCCGCACCTCGATGACGCGGTGCTGGGCGCGTTCTTCACGCCGGCCGACCAGCGCAGCGCCGAGCAGAATGCGATCGTCGCGAAAAGCGATGAGCTGGTCGACGAGCTGCGCTCGGCCGATGTGATCGTGATCGGCGCGCCGATGTACAACTTCGGCGTGTCGTCGCAGTTGAAGGCGTACTTCGACTGGATCGCCCGCGCGGGCGTCACGTTCCGCTACACGTCGGAAGGCCCGGAAGGGCTGATCAAGGGCAAGAAGGCGTACGTGGTGTCGGCGCGCGGCGGCAAGCACGTCGGCATGCCGACCGACAGCCAGACGCCGTTCCTGAAGACGTTCCTCGGTTTCATCGGTCTGACCGACGTGACGTTCGTCTACGCGGAAGGCCTCGCGCTCGGCCCGGATGCGGCGACGGAAGCGCTCGCGAGCGCACGCGAGGCGATCGCCGCGGTTTGAGCGTGATCGCTCGATAGCCGGAAAACCCTGAAAGAAAACGCCGCGGACCGGGAGGTGCGCGGCGTTTTTGCTTGCATCGTCGGTGAACCGGTTGTCGAGCGGCGCGCTTGGACCCGGCGCGCGCTCGCCGCCTGTCGCGCGCGATCGCGCGGCGGGGGCGCGCGGGCGGGAGTCGGGAGGCGGGGGGGCGGTTGCGCCGCCATCCGCCATGGTCACGCGTCAGGCAAGCGTTTCGGCCTCGTCGGGCAGCCGCCAGTCGATCGGCGCGCGTCCGTGCTGCACGAGATAGTCGTTCGCGAGCGCGAAATGACGACAGCCGAGAAAGCCGCGGTGCGCGGACAGCGGCGACGGATGCGGCGCTTCGAGCACGCAATGCTCACGCGCGTCGAACAGCGCGCGTTTCGCCTGCGCGTGCGCGCCCCATAGCATGAACACGAGGTGCCGGTGGCGCGTCGCGAGTTCGTGGATCAGCGTGTCGGTGCATTTCTCCCAGCCGCGCTTCGCATGGCTGGCCGCCGCCGCGCGCTCGACCGTCAACACCGTGTTGAGCAGCAGCACGCCCTGGCGCGCCCATGTGTCCAGGCAGCCGTGGCGGGGCGTCTCGTAGCCGAAGTCGGCCGAGATTTCCTTGAAGATGTTGCGCAGCGACGGCGGCGGCCGCACGCCGGGCGGTACCGAGAACGCGAGCCCGTGCGCCTGCGGGATGCCGCGATCCTCGCCGTGGTAGGGGTCCTGGCCGAGAATCACGACCTTCACGTCGTCCGGGTGCGTGAGCCGCAGTGCGCGGAATACGTCCGCCGGATAAATCGCTTTGCCCGCCGCGCGCTCGCCGTCGACGAAGCGGCAGAGCGACGCATGCGCGTCGCTCGCGACGAACGGCTCGACGATCGCGCGCCAGTCGGGCGGCAGCGCATCGAATTGCGATTCCAGCGTGAGCGCGGATGCGCCGCCTTGCACTGCGGGCGGCGTGTGATCGTCGAACAGCGAGGGTTGCGGCATCGGGCGGGGAGAAGAGGGCTTGGTCATGCGCAAAGGGGTGGTCAGTCGGCGCGCAGATCGCCGCCGCGCAGCCGGTAGCCGCGCTGCGCCTTGCTCAGGTTGTCCGGCGTGACGCCCGGCAGCGCCGCGGCGACTTCGTCGGCGAGCGTCGCGAGCGCCTGCGCGTCGCCGTCGACGAGTTCGAGTTCGATCTCGCAGATCGGTTCGCGGCACACGTCGCCACTCACCTGCGCGACGATTTCGCCGCGATCGAGCGCCGCCTCGATCGTCGCGCCCGCGTGCTCGATGTGCCACAGCGTACGGGTGAAGTCGGTGCGAAAGAGCGCGATCAGCTGCGGCGCGGTGGCCCGCAGCGCGTCGACCGCGCTCGGCACGTCGCATGCGGCGCAGAGCGCGTCGATCTCGAGCGCCTCACCCGCGACGGGCATCTCCCATTCATGGCGGCGATGCAGCCCGCCCGCGGCCGCGCCGGCCGTCTTGAACGTTTGCAGCCAGCCCTGCGGCGCGCGGCGCAGCCGCAGCGCGCTCTTCGCGCGCGCGAGCGCGAGCGCCGGCGTGTCGAAGTAGACGTTCACGAGCGTGATCTCGCGGCCGCCGGCGCCGGCGCGCGCATCGAGGAAGCGCTGCGCCGCGTCGACTTGCGCGGCGGGCAGCGCGAGCTTGATTTCCTGTTCGATCGCCATCGCCGGGCGCTCAGAAGAACATCCGCGCGAGTTCCGCGCCCGGGTTCTCGGCGCGCATGAACGCTTCGCCGACGAGGAACGTATGCACGCCCGCCGCCTCCATCCGCTCGACGTCCGCGCGCGACAGGATGCCGGATTCGGTGACGACGATCCGATCGTCCGGAATCGCGTCGAGCATGCCGAGCGTCGTGTCGATCGTCGTCTCGAATGTACGCAGGTTGCGGTTGTTGATGCCGACGAACGGCGTCTTCAGTTTCAACGCTTCGTCCAGTTCGCCGCGGTTGTGCACTTCGACGAGCACCGCGAGCCCGAGCGAATGCGCGTACGCCTCGAGATCGATCATCAGCGGCGTGTCGAGCGCCGCGGCGATCAGCAGGATCGCGTCCGCGCCCATCGCGCGCGCTTCGAGCAGCTGGTACGCGTCGACGATGAAGTCCTTGCGCAGCACGGGCAGGGTGCACGCGGCGCGCGCCTGTTCGAGATAGCGCGCGCTGCCCTGGAAGAACCGCTCGTCGGTCAGCACCGACAGGCATGCGGCGCCGTGCTGCGCGTACGAGCGGGCGATGTCGGCCGGCACGAAATGCTCGCGCAGCACGCCTTTCGACGGGCTCGCCTTCTTCACCTCGGCGATGACGGCGGCGTGTCCGGCCGCGTGCTTGTCGCGCAGCGCGCCGACGAAGTCGCGCGAATCGCGCGCCGACGCCTGCACCTTCAGTTCTTCGAGCGGCGCGCTCTCGAGCGCGGCGGCGATCTCTTCGCGCTTGACGGCGATGATTTTGTCGAGGATGTCGCTCATGGGGGCTGTCCTGTGTGCTGGATTCGATTCGGATTCGGTTGAGGCGCGCGCGGGGCGCCGGATCAGCGCTTGAACTGCTGCGTGAAGCGCACGAGCTCGTCGACTTTTTCGCGTGCGCGCCCGCTTGCGATCGCGTCGCGCGCGAGCTGGATGCCGTCGGCGATCGAGCCCGCGACGTCCGCCGAATAAAGCGCGGTGCCCGCGTTCAGCGTGACGATCTCGCGCGCGACGCCCGGCTTGTTGCCGAGCGCCTCGAGCAGCATCACGCGGGATTCGTCGGCGCTCTCGACCTTCAGCGTGCGGTTCGACACCATCTGCATCCCGAAGTCCTCCGGGTGGATCTCGTACTCGCGCACTTCGCCGTCGCGCAGCTCGCCGACGAGCGTCGCCGCGCCGAGCGACACCTCGTCCATCCCGTCCTTGCCGTAGACGACGAGCACGTGCTGCGCGCCGAGCCGCTGCATCACGCGCACCTGGATGCCGACGAGATCGGGGTGGAACACGCCCATCAACTGGTTCGGCGCGTCCGCCGGGTTGGTGAGCGGGCCGAGGATGTTGAAGATCGTCCGCACGCCGAGCTCGCGGCGCACGGGCGCGATGTTGCGCATCGCCGGATGATGGTTCGGCGCGAACATGAAGCCCATCCCCGTTTCGGCGATCGACGCGGCCACCTGCTCGGGCTGCAGGTCGATGTTCACGCCGAGCGCCTCGAGCACGTCGGCGCTGCCCGATTTGCTCGACACGCCGCGGTTGCCGTGCTTCGCGACCTTCGCGCCCGCCGCCGCCGCGACGAACATCGTCGCGGTCGAGATGTTGAACGTGTGCGAGCCGTCGCCGCCCGTGCCGACGATGTCGACGAAATTCGCGTTGTCCTCCACCTCGACGCGGCGCGCGAACTCGCGCATCACCGTCGCGGCGGCGGCGATCTCGCCGATCGTCTCCTTCTTCACGCGCAGGCCGGTGATGATCGCGGCCGCCATCACGGGCGACATGTCGCCGCGCATGATGAGCCGCATCAGGTGCAGCATCTCGTCGTGGAAGATCTCGCGGTGCTCGATCGTGCGCTGCAGCGCTTCCTGGGGAGTGATCGTCATGGTTCGGTCCGCCGTCGTCAGGCTGAATGAGCGGCCGCTTGCCGCGCTTCTTTGAGGAAATTCTCGAGGAGCGCGTGGCCGTGCTCCGACAGGATCGATTCCGGGTGGAACTGGACGCCTTCGATGGGCAGCGTCTTGTGGCGCACGCCCATGATCTCGCCGTCGTCGGTCCACGCCGAGATCTCCAGGCAATCGGGCAGCGATTCGCGCTCGATCGCAAGCGAATGATAGCGGGTTACGTCGAAGTGCTTCGGCAGATCGGCGAATACGCCCCGGCCGTCGGTCTCGATCCGGCTCACCTTGCCGTGCATGATCGTCTTCGCGCGCACGACGCGGCCGCCGAACGCCTCGCCGATCGCCTGATGGCCGAGGCACACGCCGAGAATCGGCTTCTTGCCGGCGAACTCGCGCAGCACGCTGAGCGTGATGCCCGCGTGCTGCGGGTTGCTCGGGCCGGGCGACAGGCAGATCGCGTCGGGGTTCAGGCGGGCGATTTCGTCGAGCGTGATCTCGTCGTTGCGATAGGTGCGCACGGCCTCGCCGAGCTCGCCGAAGTACTGGACCAGGTTGTAGGTGAACGAATCGTAGTTGTCGATCATGAGCAGCATGGTCAGTCTCCGGTCAGAAATCGGAATCGAGGCCGTCTTGTACCTGTTCGGCCGCGCGCAGCACCGCGCGCGCCTTGTTCTCGGTCTCCTGCCATTCGGATTCGGGCACCGAGTCGGCGACGATGCCCGCCGCCGCCTGCACGTACAGATTGCCGTTGTGGATGAGGCCCGTGCGGATCGCGATCGCGAGATCCATCTCGCCCGAGAACGACAGGTAGCCGACCGCGCCGCCGTACAGCCCGCGCTTGATCGGCTCGAGCTCGTCGATCAGCTCCATCGCGCGGACTTTCGGCGCGCCGGACAGCGTGCCCGCCGGGAACGTCGCGCGCAGCACGTCATAGTTCGTCACGCCGGGCTTCAGCTTGCCCTCGACCGAACTCACGATGTGCTGCACGTGCGAGTATTTCTCGATCACCATCTTGTCGGTCACGTGGACCGAGCCGATTTCCGCGATGCGGCCGACGTCGTTGCGCGCGAGGTCGATCAGCATCACGTGCTCGGCGATTTCCTTCGGGTCGTTGAGCAGTTCGGTCGCGAGCTCGGCGTCGCGCTCGGGCGTGTTGCCGCGCGGCCGCGTGCCGGCAAGCGGGCGGATCGTCACGATCTGGTCGTCGCCGCGCTTCTCCTGACGCACGAGAATCTCCGGCGAAGCGCCGACGACATGGAATTCGCCGAAATTGTAGTAATACATGTATGGCGACGGGTTCAGCGAGCGCAGCGCGCGGTACAGCGACAGCGGATTGTCGCGATACGGCTTCGTCAGGCGCTGGCCGACCTGGATCTGCATCAGCTCGCCCGCCGCGATGTATTCCTTCGCCGTGCGCACGGCGGCCAGATAGTCATCCTTCTTGAATTCGCGATATATCTCGGTGCGCACGCTCGCCGACGTGACGGGCGGCACGACGCTCGCGCGCAGCCGCTGCTTGAGCTCGCGCAGCCGTTGCTTGGCTTTCGTGTACGCCTCGGGCTTCGTCGGATCGGCATAGACGATCAGGTAGAGCTTGCCGGCGAGGTTGTCGATCACGGCGACTTCCTCGGTCAGCAGCAACTGGATGTCGGGCAGGCCGAGATCGTCGCGCGGCGCGGTGTGCGCGAGCTTCTTCTCGATGTAGCGCACCGCGTCGTAGCCGAAATAGCCGGCGAGGCCGCCGCAGAAGCGCGGCAGGCCGGGGCGCTGCGCGACCTTGAAGCGGCTCTGGAATGTCGCGATGAACGCGAACGGGTCGCCGTCGTGGGTCTCGGTGACCTGGCCGTCCGTCACGACCTCCGACACGCCGTTCTTCGTGCGCACCAGCGTATGCGCGGGCAGGCCGATGAACGAATAGCGTCCGAAGCGCTCGCCGCCCACCACCGATTCGAGCAGGAACGAGTTGGCGCCGCCGCGTTCGGGCTGCGCGAGCTTCAGATACAGTGAAAGCGGCGTTTCGAGGTCGGCCAGCGCTTCGGCGATGAGCGGAATGCGGTTGTAGCCCTCGTTGGCAAGCGATTGGAATTCGAGTTCAGTCATGTTCCGGTCCTGTCGTCGGGACGATCGGCGCGGCGCGCCGGGTTTCGCGTGGCGCTGCGCTCGCGCCCGCAGCACGCCCCTCGCGGGGTGGATCGGACGAACCGGCGGATGCTGTGCCTGGCGATCGTGCGTCGCGCGCCGGCGGGCAGCCCGAACGCGAAAAACGTTCGACAGCGGCAGGGCCGACAGGTTGGACGACGATCGGGGGCGCGGACGCGCAGCGAAACAAAAAACGGGGCTGAAGACGAGCTTCAGCGTACCTCATCGAGGTTGGCGCGACCAGCGACGCCAGGGCCAGGCTCCCCGGTCGATGCTGCTCAGACTCCGTTTTTTGTTCAGAAACATGCGGATGGAAGAAAAAGTCAGATGGCTGATCTTGCCGCTGATCCTGCCGAATTGTGCGCGGCGATGAGCCGTGCGGCGGCGAGAAGCGAATCGACTATACCATCCGATTCGATCGTTTGTATAGCGTTGCCGTGGTTGTAGCCGTACGGCACCGTCAGTGTCGCCATCCCGGCCGCGCGGCCCGCGAGCGCGTCGTTCTCCGAATCGCCGATCGCGACCGCCGTGCGCGGCGCGACGCCGAGCGCGGCGCATGCGGCGAGCATCGGCGCCGGATCGGGCTTCTTGCGCGGCACGCTGTCGCCGCCGAACACCGCGGAGAAATGGCCGGACAGGCCGTACTGCGCGAGCAGCTCGACCGCGAACCGGCACGGCTTGTTCGTCACGCATGCGAGCTTGACGCCCGCTTCACGCATCGCCCGCAAGCCTGCGTCGACGTCCGGGTAGAGCCGCGTGTGGCGGCCGTTGATCTTCGCGTATTCGGCCTGATAGAGCGCGAGCGCCTCGTCGAAGCGCGCGTTCGCGTCGTCTGCGGAAAAGCGCGGCGTCAGCACGCACTGGATCAGGTTCTCCGAACCCTTGCCGACATAGCGCATCACTTCCTCGCGCGTCGTCTCCTCGGCATCGAGCTGCGCGAGCATCGCGTTCAGGCCGGCCGTGAAATCGTCTGCGGTATCGACCATCGTGCCGTCGAGATCGATGAGCGCCGCTTCGATGCGCGGCGCGCCATTGAGAGGCGACGTCGTCATCGTGCGCACGCGCGCCCGACGGTGGCGAGCGCGTCGCGCATCTCGCCGATCACCTGCCGATAGTCGGGCTTGCCGAAGATCGCCGAGCCCGCGACGAACGTATCGGCGCCCGCCGCGGCGATCTCGGCGATGTTCTCGGCCTTCACGCCGCCGTCGATCTCCAGATGGATCTCGCGGCCGGTGCGCGCGGTGTACGCGTCGATGCGCGCGCGGGCTTCGCGCAGCTTGTTGAGCGCCTCGGGAATGAACGACTGGCCGCCGAAGCCGGGGTTCACCGACATGATCAGCACGAGATCGACGCGATCCATCACGTGATCGAGGTAATTGAGCGGCGTCGCCGGGTTGAACACGAGGCCCGCCTTGCAGCCGTGATCGCGGATCAGGCCGAGCGTGCGGTCGATGTGATCCGACGCTTCCGGGTGAAAGCTGATCAGGTTCGCGCCCGCCTTCGCGAAATCCGGCACGATCCGGTCGACCGGACGCACCATCAGGTGCACGTCGATCGGCACCTGCACGTGCGGGCGGATCGCCTCGCAGACGAGCGGGCCGATCGTCAGGTTCGGCACGTAGTGGTTGTCCATCACGTCGAAGTGGATCCAGTCGGCGCCGGCGGCGACGACATTGCGGACTTCTTCGCCGAGCCGCGCGAAATCGGCCGACAGAATGCTGGGGGCGATGCGGAATTGCGTCATGAGAGGAGGGCGCGTGGGGTGCGTTGCAAGACGGAAAAACGTCATTCTACCGCCGCGGCACGCGCCGGCCGGTTGCGGGCCGGGGCCTCATCAAGCAGAATGCCGAACCAAAGCGGCGCGTCGGCCGCGCGGGGCGGGCGCCTCGGCGGCGGCTGCGGCGGGCGACCTCGACGGGACCACCATGAGCCAGTATCGATTCAGCGTGTCGGTGAAGACCAGCTATTTGCCGGAACAATCCGACCCCGAACACCGTCAATACGCATTCGCGTACACGCTGACGATCCGCAATACGGGGCAGGTGGCCGCGCAGTTGATCGCCCGGCACTGGATCATCACGGACAGCGAGAGCCAGGTTCAGGAGGTGAAGGGGCTCGGCGTCGTCGGCCATCAGCCGTTGCTGCAGCCGGGCGAGCAGTTCGAGTACACGAGCTGGGCGGTGATCGCGACGCCGGTGGGCACGATGCGCGGCGCGTATTTTTGCGTCGCGGAGGACGGCGAGCGCTTCGAGGCGCCCGTCGACGAATTCGCGCTGCACATGCCGCGCACGCTGCACTGAGCGCGGCGTCGCGGGGGTGCGGGGGTGCGGGGCGCGGAGGATAGGGGCGCTGTCAGCGCTGGGGCTTGTCGTGCCGGCTGGGCTGCTTCTTCTTGCCCGAAGCCGTCCAGACGACGATGAAGACGAGCAGGGCGAGCGCCAGCAACGATTCCAGCGCGAAGATGAGCATCGGGTATTGGTCGAGCAGATCGGACATGGCGGTTTCCATCAACAACGGACATTGTATGGGTTTTAGCCGGCGGCTTGCCGGGTGGGCGGCGGCTGTCGCGGCCGCGGCGCTTCTCGCCGCATGTGTCGGCTCGCCGGTGCGGCAGGGGGCACGGCCCGCGGGTGCCGCGATCGTACCAGGACAGATCGCGGCGGCGCGACTCACGCCCGTCGCGTGGCAGCAGGTGCCCGGCTGGCAGGACGACAGCCTGATCGGCGCGACGATCGCGCTGCGCCAGAACTGCGCGCGCCTCGCGCGGCAGGCGAACTGGCAGCGCGCGTGCGCGGCCGCCATGCGGCTCGACGATCTCGATGTCGGCAGCGCCCGCACCTTCTTCGAAACGTACTTCACGCCGTTCCAGTTCGCGAACAACGACGGCACGCTCGACGGCCTCGTGACGGGTTATTACGAGCCGCTGCTGCACGGCTCGCGCGTGCGTCGCGGCCCGTATCAGTACGCGCTCTACCGCTGGCCGGCCGGCTACCGCGCGGGCGCGTCGATGCCGGCGCGCGCGCAGCTCATGCGCTCGGGCGCGCTGAGCGGCAACGAGCTCGTTTGGGTCGACGATCCGATCGAAGCGTTCTTTCTGCAGGTGCAGGGTTCCGGCCGCGTCGTTCTCGACGACGGCACGGTGATGCGCGTCGGCTACGGCGGCACGAACAACCAGCCGTACCGCTCGATCGGCAAGTGGCTGCTCGATCATGGCGAACTCGGCGCCGGGCAGGCGACGATGCAGGGAATCAAGGCATGGGCGCGCGCGAATCCGTCGCGGGTCGACGCGCTGCTCGACACGAATCCGCGTTTCGTGTTCTTCCGTGAGATGCCTTCACAGGAGGACGTGCCGCACGGCGGCGCGGACGGGCCGGTCGGCGCGCTCGGCGTGCCGCTCACGCCGGAGCGCTCGATTGCGGTCGACCCTTCGTCGATCCCGCTCGGCACGCCGGTGTTCCTGCAGACGACGCGCCCGATGACGAATGCGCCGCTCAATCGCCTCGTGTTCGCGCAGGATGTCGGAACGGCGATCAAGGGCGGCGTGCGGGCCGACTATTTCTGGGGGCTCGGCGACGACGCGGGCGATCAGGCGGGGCGGATGAAGCAGAACGGACGGATGTGGCTGCTGTTTCCGAATTCGTGATCCTGTGATCTCGTGATCGCGGCCGTGTGCGCGCGCGGCGAGCGTCAGGAGCCCTGCCCGCGGGCGTGATTGCATGAGCGTTGTGTTTGAGTGGCAGACTGCGCGCCGCGTTTGCCCGCACGTCGGGCGGCGCGGCGCGCTTTGCTTTGCTTCCAGGGACGGGCGGCGCGGCGGTGCACAGGCGGCCGGCGGGGCCTTTCGGCGCGCGACCGGACGTATCGGATCCTTGATGCGCGCCGCCGCGCCCCGCGCGGCGATCTTTCCTCAGGCGGCCCGGGCCCGCAAGCGCGCACACGTGCGGGCTGCCCAGCCGCCATGCGCGAAACGTCACGGCCGCCGCTTGTCGACGATTCGTCTCGCCTTGCCGACCGAGCGCTCGATGCCGTTGACGGGCAACACGTTGATGATCGCCGTCACGCCAATCAGCGATTTGATGTCGTGCGCGAGCGCGCGGCGTGCGGCGTCGATCGCGGCCGCATCCGGCGCCGTCTCCGGGCAGGGCTCGACGTTGAGCGTCAGCACGTCGAGCGGCCCGTCCTTCGTCAGCACCACCTGATAGTGAGGCGCGAGCGCACGCTGCTTGAGCAATTGCTCTTCGAGCTGGGTCGGGAACACGTTCACGCCGCGCACGATCATCATGTCGTCCGAACGGCCGGTGATTTTTTCCATCCTGCGCATCGTACGCGCGGTGCCGGGCAGCAGGCGGGTGAGGTCGCGGGTCCGGTAGCGGACGATCGGCAGCGCTTCCTTCGTGAGCGACGTGAACACGAGTTCGCCGAATGCGCCGTCCGGCAGCACTTCGCCGGTGTCGGGATCGATGATCTCGGGGTAGAAGTGATCTTCCCAGATCGTCGGGCCGTCCTTCGTTTCGACGCACTCCGATGCGACGCCCGGGCCGATCACCTCGGAGAGCCCATAGATGTCGACGGCGTCGATGCCCATGCGCTGCTCGATTGCGACACGCATGTCGTTGGTCCACGGTTCCGCGCCGAAGATGCCGATTCGCAGCGAGCACTGGGCGGGATCGAGGTGCTGACGTTCCATTTCGTCGGCGATCGACAGCATGTAGCTGGGCGTCACCATGATGATGTCGGGCCGGAAGTCCTGGATCAGTTGCACCTGCTTTTCGGTCTGGCCGCCGCCGAACGGGATCACCGTCAGCCCGGCCCGCTCGGCGCCGTAATGCGCGCCCAGGCCGCCCGTGAAGAGGCGGTAGCCGTAGCTCACATGCACCTTGTCGCCCGGCCGCGCGCCCGCCGCGCGGATCGAGCGTGCGACGAGGCCCGCCCAGGTATCGATGTCCCGCGCGGTATAGCCGACCACCGTCGGCTTGCCCGTCGTGCCTGACGAAGCGTGGATGCGCGAGATGCGCTCCTGCGGCACGGCGAACATGCCGAACGGATAGTTGTCGCGCAGATCGTTCTTCGTCGTGAACGGAAAGCGGCTCAGATCCGCAAGCGTTTTCAGATCGGCCGGGTGCACGCCCGCCTCGTCGAACTTGCGCCGATAGACGGGCGAGTTCTCGTACGCGTGGGCGAGTGACCATTTCAGGCGGTCGAGCTGAAGCGCGAGCAGTTCGTCGCGGCTCGCTCGTTCGATCGGGTCGAGCGGAAGCGAGGTTGCCATGATGTCTCCAATATATTTATGTGAGCGTGCGTGAACGCTAACGGTCTACAGGGATCACCGTCCCTTTGATTTGAGTCGACTTGCCGCGGAACATCGCGACGGTTTCTCCCGCCCGATTCGTTACGCGAATATCGTAGATGCCGTGCCGGCCGTTCAGCGTCTGCTCCGTCGCTTCCGCGGTGAGCACGTCGCCGCCCGCCACCGGGCGCAGGAATTCGATCGAGCAGCCGGCTGCGACCGTATTGATGTTGTACGAGTTGCAGGCGAACGCGAAGGTCGAATCCGCGAGCGTGAAGACGAGCCCACCATGGCAGATCTGGTGACCGTTCAGAAAATCGCCGCGCACGGGCATGCGCGCGCGCGTAGCCCGGCCGCACTTCGAGCACCTCGATGCCGAGGCTGCGGCTGCAGGCGTCCGCGGCGTACATTGCTTCGGCGGTTGCGCGGGCGAGCGCTTCGGCGGAGCGTTCTGCGGTCGCCGTTGGCGAGCGTTCGGGAGAGCGTGCGGCCATCTCAGCGTCCTTCGAAGCGAGGGGCGCGCTTTTCGATGAACGCGCGCACCCCTTCCGCGTAGTCGTACGATTGCCCGAGCTCGCGCTGAAGATCGCGTTCGAGATCGAGCTGCTGGTCGAGCGTATGGGTGAGGCTCGCACGCATCGCCTGCTTGATCGCCGCGATCGCCCGCGTCGGCTGTTGCGCAAGTTCTCGGGCGAGTTGTGCGGCGGCGCCCGCGAGTTCGGCATCGTCGACGACCCGCCACACGAGTCCCCAACGCTCGGCTTGTTCGGCACTCAGTTTGTCGCCGGTCAGTGCGAGCCCGAGCGCACGGGCGAAGCCGACGCGCTGCGGCAGGAACCACGTGCCGCCGGAATCCGGAACGAGGCCGATTTTCACGAACGACTGAATGAAGCTGCTCGATTTCGCCGCGATGACGAGATCGCAGGCGAACGCGAGGTTGGCGCCGGCGCCCGCCGCGGTGCCGTTCACGGCGGCGATGACGGGCAGCGGCAGCGCTTGCAGGCGGCGAACGAGCGGATTGAAATGCGCTTCGATCACCTCGCCGAGATCGGTCATCGCCCCCGGCGTGAAGTCGAGATCGGCGAGATCCTGGCCTGCGCAGAAGCCGCGTCCTGCGCCGGTGAGAACCAGGGCGCGTGCGTTCGCGGCCTGCACGTCGTCGAGCGCCGACTGCAGTTCGCGATGCATGTCGCGCGTGAAGCTGTTGAGCTTGTCGGGGCGATCGAGCGTGATCGTCGCGATCTGTGCCGCCTGATCGATTTCGATGCGAATCGTCTGGTAGGACATCGGCTGTCTCCTTGCCTCTTCGAAATGAACGGGATGCGTCCTTCGTCCGCGGGCCGGCTTATACGCGCTCGATCGCGATCGCGATGCCCTGGCCGACGCCGATGCACATCGTGCAGAGCGCGAAGCGGCCGCCCGTGCGGTGCAGCTGATACGTGGCGGTCGTCACGAGCCGCGCGCCCGACGCGCCAAGCGGATGCCCGAGCGCGATCGCGCCGCCGTTCGGATTCACCCGCGCATCGTCGTCCGCGACGCCCAGCAGCCGCAGCACCGCGAGCCCCTGCGACGCGAACGCCTCGTTCAGCTCGATCACGTCGAACTGGTCGAGCGTCATCCCGAGCCGCGCGAGCAGTTTCTGCGTCGCCGGCGCCGGGCCGATCCCCATCACCCGCGGCTCCACGCCCGCCGTCGCGATCCCCAGCACGCGCGCGCGCGGCACGAGCCCGTGGCGGCGCGCCGCCGCCTCGCTCGCCACCAGCAGCGCGCACGCACCGTCGTTCACGCCCGACGCGTTGCCCGCCGTCACCGTGCCGTCCGGGCGCACCACGCCCTTGAGCTTCGCGAGCGCCTCGAGGGTCGTCTCGCGCGGATGCTCGTCGCGCGCCACGACGAGCGGCTCGCCCTGCTTCTGCGCGATCGTCACCGGCGCGATCTCCTGCGCGAGCGTGCCGTCGGCCTGCGCGCGCGCCGCCTTCTGCTGGCTGCGCAGCGCGAACGCGTCCTGATCGGCGCGGCTCACGCGGTAATCGGTCGCGACATTTTCGGCCGTCTCCGGCATCGAATCGACGCCGTACCGCTGTTTCATCAGCGGATTGACGAAGCGCCAGCCGATGGTCGTATCGAAGATCTCGGCCTGGCGCGAGAACGCGCTCATCGCCTTGCCGGTCACGAACGGCGCGCGGCTCATGCTCTCGACGCCGCCGGCGATCATCAGGCTCGCCTCGCCCGCCTTGATCGCGCGCGCGGCGAGGCCGATCGCGTCCATCCCGGAGCCGCAGAGGCGGTTGATCGTCGCGCCGGGCACGGCGTGCGGCAAGCCGGCGAGCAGCAGCGACATGCGCGCGACGTTGCGGTTGTCCTCGCCGGCCTGATTCGCGCAGCCGTAGATCACGTCGTCGACGGCGGCCCAGTCGACGTCGCGGTTGCGCTCGACGAGCGCCTTGAGCGGCACCGCGCCGAGGTCGTCGGCCCGCACCGGCGCCAGCGCGCCGCCGTAGCGGCCGATGGGCGTGCGGATTGCGTCACACAGGAATGCTTCGGTCATGTCGAATTCCGGCAAAGGTGAACCCGCGAGCGGGCGGGTTCATTCATGGTAGTGAACGGTCGCGCGATCGGCAGCTCGGCCGAACGGGTTATGCCGTTTGGCCGGCTTCCGCGGGAGCCGCCTTCGGCGCAACATGGTGGCGGCTCTGAACGACGCGGAAGCGGTTCGCGACGAACGCGGCGTCGGCGAGCGACGCATTCGCGGCCGGATTGGCGCCCGTGCCGTGAAAGTCGGAGAACGCCGCCGACTGATTGACGAACACGCCGCCCGTCAGATTGATCGACAGCGCGACGCCGCCGCGCACCGCCGCTTCGTGCGCCGCTTCGACGACGGCGTCGTCCGTGCTATAGACGGACAGCGTGAGCGCGCCATGCTCGGCCGCGATCGAGCCGGCGAGATCGAGTGATTGCGCAGTCGAATCGGTCGCGATGACGAACGAGATCGGACCGAACCATTCCTGCGTGTACTTCGCACGGTCCGCGACGTCGAGTTGCAGCACGAGCGGCGTGCGCACGCGCGCGTCCTTGAATGCCGGGTGCTCGAGCGCCTGGCTGTCGGCGAGAATGCGGCCGAGCTTGCGCGCTTCGTCGATACGTGCCGCGACGCCTGCGTTCTGCAGCGCCCCGATGAGTTCGACCGAGCGTGCCGGGTCGCCCGTCAGCTTTTGCACGGCGTCGGCGATCGCCCGCGCGACGTCGTCGAAGCTGACGTGCCCTTCGGCGGTGCGGATGCCGTCACGCGGCACATAGATGTTTTGCGGCGCTGTGCACATCTGGCCGGAGTAGAGCGCAAGCGAGAACGCGATGTTCTTGACGGCGGCTTTCAGGTCGTCGACGGAGTCGATCACGATCTGGTTGACGCCCGCCTTCTCCGTATAGACCTGCGCCTGGTACGCATTGCGCTCGAGCCAGGTGCCGTTTTGCGAGCTGCCGGTGAAGTCGATCAGCTTGATTTCCGGCCGGC
Source organism: Burkholderia mallei ATCC 23344 (assembly GCF_000011705.1). Lineage (NCBI taxonomy): Bacteria > Pseudomonadati > Pseudomonadota > Betaproteobacteria > Burkholderiales > Burkholderiaceae > Burkholderia > Burkholderia mallei. Next base: position 552,658 of record NC_006349.2, read on the forward strand.
GCGCCAGGTTCTGGACGAGTGCGCCGTCGTTTCCTTCGGTCGCGAGCAGCGTGACGATGTTCGGATCGAAGCCCGCTTCGCGCAGCACGTCGCGCGCGATGCGCACGGTGATCGCGAGCGGCAGGATCGCGCCGGGATGCGGCTTGACGATGACTGTGTTGCCGGTCGCCAGATCGGCGAACAGACCGGGATAGCCGTTCCAGGTCGGGAACGTGCAGCACCCGAGCACGAGCCCCGTCCCGCGCGGCACGATCGTGTAGCGCTTGCGCATCGCGAGCGGCGGGTTCTTGCCCTGCGGCTTCTCCCAGTGCGCTTCGGCGGGAATGCGCTGCAGTTCTTGCCATGCATAGGCGACGGCTTCGAGCGCGCGATCCTGCGCGTGCGGGCCGCCCGCCTGGAACGCCATCATGAACGCCTGTCCCGTGGTGTGCATCACGCTGTATGCGATCTCGAAGCTCGCGCGATTCAGCCGGGCGAGAATTTCGAGACACACGCCAGCCCACGCGGTCGGCCCGGCCTTGCGCCACGCGCATTCCGCCTGCGCGGCGGCGGCGATGAGCTCGTCGGGCGTCGACTTCGGGTAGCGGACGCCGAGCGCAAACCCGTATGGCGAACGCTCGGCGCCGACCGTTCCGCCCGAGGCGGGTTGGTCGAGTTCAAAGGGCTTGTCCAACTGGGCTTTGAATGCTGCTTCGCCGTCTGTATTGGCGCTTTCCCCGTACACTTTGGGGCTCGGCATCTCGGCGAACGGGCTCCAGTAGCCGCGCGTTTCGATCGTGGAGAGCGCGTGCTTCAACGTGTCTTCATGCTTCGTGAACAGAGGATGGGTCATGGCGGCAGGCTTGGTGAACGTTGAGGGAAGCGGTGGCCATTAATTAACCGACCGGTTAGTCGGAAAATGTTAGCATCAAATCATCCGTGCGTGTGCGGCATTTCATGTTTCATTGATCGAGGAGAAGCAGATGGCTTACGAGAACATTCTGGTGGAGACGCGGGGCAGGGTGGGGCTGATTACGCTGAACCGTCCGAAGGCGCTGAATGCGTTGAATGACGCCCTGATGGATGAACTTGGCTTGGCGCTCAAAGCGTTCGACGCGGACGAGGGTATTGGCGCGATCGTGCTGACGGGCAGCGAGAAGGCGTTCGCGGCGGGCGCCGACATCGGGATGATGGCGACCTATTCATACATGGACGTCTTCAAGGGCGACTACATCACGCGTAACTGGGAGACGGTGCGCCAGATCCGCAAGCCGATCATCGCGGCGGTGGCGGGTTTCGCGCTGGGCGGCGGCTGCGAACTCGCGATGATGTGCGACATCATCTTTGCGGCCGATACGGCGAAGTTCGGCCAGCCGGAAATCAAGCTCGGCGTGCTGCCGGGTGCGGGCGGCACGCAGCGCCTGCCGCGCGCGGTGTCGAAGGCGAAAGCGATGGACATGTGCTTGACCGCGCGCTTCATGGACGCGGAGGAGGCTGAGCGGGCGGGCTTGGTGTCGAGGATCCTGCCGGCGGACAAGTTGCTCGACGAGGCGATCGCCGCGGCGACGACGATCGCGGAATTCTCGCTGCCTGCCGTAATGATGGTGAAGGAGGCGGTGAATCGCGCATACGAGACGACCTTGTCCGAAGGGGTGCACTTCGAGCGTCGCTTGTTTCACTCGGCATTTGCGACTGAAGATCAGAAGGAAGGGATGGCGGCGTTCGTCGAGAAGCGCAAGCCCGTCTTCAAGCATCGCTGAACACGCACAGGGCAAAGTGCTGCTTGCCCTTGCCTCGAATTTCCGGTCTGCCGATGCTTGAATTCGAGGCGTGAAAAATTCTTTCAAAAAACGCTTGCACGAAGCGTAGATGCTGCCTACAATCACGCCTCTTTCGCGCTACGGCGAACGCGGCGCGAAGGGGGAAGCGGGAGGTTTCGCGGCTCATGCGGTACGGTCGGCGGTAGAGGCGGCCGAGGGCGCGAGGCGGTGATCCGGGCGGTGCGCGGCGCGGTAGTAAAAAAGTTGTTGACGCGCTGCGAATAAGTGATCATAATCTCGTTTCTCTGCTGCTGACAACGCAGCGCTGCTGAGAAGGGTGCGGTAAGTAGCCGAATCTTCTCGCGGATATGCTCTTTAACAATGAACAGCCGATAAGTGTGGGCGCTTGGTGGAAGCGGGCGATTTTCGGATCGCAAGCGAAAGTATCAAGAGTCTCACACTAAAGTAAGTCAGGTTTATGAAGAGATTCATATACCTGTCAGCTTTGAGTGAGCGACCGGTTGGAAACAACCGAAAACAGTAACAGGAATTGAACTGAAGAGTTTGATCCTGGCTCAGATTGAACGCTGGCGGCATGCCTTACACATGCAAGTCGAACGGCAGCACGGGCTTCGGCCTGGTGGCGAGTGGTGAACGGGTGAGTAATACATCGGAACATGTCCTGTAGTGGGGGATAGCCCGGCGAAAGCCGGATTAATACCGCATACGATCTGAGGATGAAAGCGGGGGACCTTCGGGCCTCGCGCTATAGGGTTGGCCGATGGCTGATTAGCTAGTTGGTGGGGTAAAGGCCTACCAAGGCGACGATCAGTAGCTGGTCTGAGAGGACGACCAGCCACACTGGGACTGAGACACGGCCCAGACTCCTACGGGAGGCAGCAGTGGGGAATTTTGGACAATGGGCGCAAGCCTGATCCAGCAATGCCGCGTGTGTGAAGAAGGCCTTCGGGTTGTAAAGCACTTTTGTCCGGAAAGAAATCATTCTGGCTAATACCCGGAGTGGATGACGGTACCGGAAGAATAAGCACCGGCTAACTACGTGCCAGCAGCCGCGGTAATACGTAGGGTGCGAGCGTTAATCGGAATTACTGGGCGTAAAGCGTGCGCAGGCGGTTTGCTAAGACCGATGTGAAATCCCCGGGCTCAACCTGGGAACTGCATTGGTGACTGGCAGGCTAGAGTATGGCAGAGGGGGGTAGAATTCCACGTGTAGCAGTGAAATGCGTAGAGATGTGGAGGAATACCGATGGCGAAGGCAGCCCCCTGGGCCAATACTGACGCTCATGCACGAAAGCGTGGGGAGCAAACAGGATTAGATACCCTGGTAGTCCACGCCCTAAACGATGTCAACTAGTTGTTGGGGATTCATTTCCTTAGTAACGTAGCTAACGCGTGAAGTTGACCGCCTGGGGAGTACGGTCGCAAGATTAAAACTCAAAGGAATTGACGGGGACCCGCACAAGCGGTGGATGATGTGGATTAATTCGATGCAACGCGAAAAACCTTACCTACCCTTGACATGGTCGGAAGCCCGATGAGAGTTGGGCGTGCTCGAAAGAGAACCGGCGCACAGGTGCTGCATGGCTGTCGTCAGCTCGTGTCGTGAGATGTTGGGTTAAGTCCCGCAACGAGCGCAACCCTTGTCCTTAGTTGCTACGCAAGAGCACTCTAAGGAGACTGCCGGTGACAAACCGGAGGAAGGTGGGGATGACGTCAAGTCCTCATGGCCCTTATGGGTAGGGCTTCACACGTCATACAATGGTCGGAACAGAGGGTCGCCAACCCGCGAGGGGGAGCCAATCCCAGAAAACCGATCGTAGTCCGGATTGCACTCTGCAACTCGAGTGCATGAAGCTGGAATCGCTAGTAATCGCGGATCAGCATGCCGCGGTGAATACGTTCCCGGGTCTTGTACACACCGCCCGTCACACCATGGGAGTGGGTTTTACCAGAAGTGGCTAGTCTAACCGCAAGGAGGACGGTCACCACGGTAGGATTCATGACTGGGGTGAAGTCGTAACAAGGTAGCCGTATCGGAAGGTGCGGCTGGATCACCTCCTTTCTCGAGCTTATTTCCGCGAAGTTGAGCGCTCACGCTTATCGGCTGTAAATTAGGACAGACTCAGGGGTCTGTAGCTCAGTCGGTTAGAGCACCGTCTTGATAAGGCGGGGGTCGTTGGTTCGAATCCAACCAGACCCACCAATTGTCTGGCGGAAAAACCTGAGTGTCTCTGTATGGGGGCATAGCTCAGCTGGGAGAGCACCTGCTTTGCAAGCAGGGGGTCGTCGGTTCGATCCCGTCTGCCTCCACCAATTGCGATGATCGTTGGCGCTTTAGCGCTTACGGGCATCTCACTCCCGAAGGGAGCCCCAATGGATAATGTTTGATTGGGTTCGAGAGAACGAATCGAATCTTACCCATTGGCGATTGAGCCAGTCAGAGTGATGCAGGAAACTGTATCGGCTGTCGTTCTTTAACAATCTGGAAGAAGCAAGTAATTTGGATAGCGGAAGCGTCGTTGAGATGGACGTGGAAGCTATCCGGGTTGTGATTGTATCGATGTATCTCAAGATGATTCGAACTTCATTGTTCGACTCTAATTGGAATACGGCACAACGCGAGAACTCAACCTGTAGCGGCTGTCGATGAGACAGACTCGTTATAGGGTCAAGCGAACAAGTGCATGTGGTGGATGCCTTGGCGATCACAGGCGATGAAGGACGCGGTAGCCTGCGAAAAGCTACGGGGAGCTGGCAAACGAGCTTTGATCCGTAGATGTCCGAATGGGGAAACCCGGCCCTTTTGGGTCATCCTAGACTGAATACATAGGTCTAGTGAGGCGAACGCGGTGAACTGAAACATCTAAGTAACCGCAGGAAAAGAAATCAACCGAGATTCCCAAAGTAGTGGCGAGCGAAATGGGAAGAGCCTGTACTCTTTATTTGTATTGTTAGCCGAACGCTCTGGAAAGTGCGGCCATAGCAGGTGATAGCCCTGTAGGCGAAAACAGTATGAAAGAACTAGGTGTACGACAAGTAGGGCGGGACACGTGAAATCCTGTCTGAAGATGGGGGGACCATCCTCCAAGGCTAAATACTCGTGATCGACCGATAGTGAACCAGTACCGTGAGGGAAAGGCGAAAAGAACCCCGGGAGGGGAGTGAAATAGATCCTGAAACCGCATGCATACAAACAGTCGGAGCCTCTTCGGGGGTGACGGCGTACCTTTTGTATAATGGGTCAGCGACTTACGTTCAGTAGCAAGCTTAACCGAATAGGGCAGGCGTAGCGAAAGCGAGTCCGAATAGGGCGTTCAGTTGCTGGGCGTAGACCCGAAACCAGGTGATCTATCCATGGCCAGGATGAAGGTGCGGTAACACGTACTGGAGGTCCGAACCCACTAACGTTGAAAAGTTAGGGGATGAGCTGTGGATAGGGGTGAAAGGCTAAACAAACCTGGAAATAGCTGGTTCTCTCCGAAAACTATTTAGGTAGTGCCTCGTGTCTCACCTTCGGGGGTAGAGCACTGTCATGGTTGGGGGGTCTATTGCAGATTACCCCGCCATAGCAAACTCCGAATACCGAAGAGTGCAATCACGGGAGACAGACATCGGGTGCTAACGTCCGGTGTCAAGAGGGAAACAACCCAGACCGCCAGCTAAGGTCCCCAAATATGGCTAAGTGGGAAACGAAGTGGGAAGGCTAAAACAGTCAGGAGGTTGGCTTAGAAGCAGCCACCCTTTAAAGAAAGCGTAATAGCTCACTGATCGAGTCGTCCTGCGCGGAAGATGTAACGGGGCTAAGCCATATACCGAAGCTGCGGATGCGAGCTAGTCTCGCATGGTAGGAGAGCGTTCCGTAAGCCTGCGAAGGTGCGTTGAAAAGCGTGCTGGAGGTATCGGAAGTGCGAATGCTGACATGAGTAGCGATAAAGGGGGTGAAAGGCCCCCTCGCCGTAAGCCCAAGGTTTCCTACGCAACGTTCATCGGCGTAGGGTGAGTCGGCCCCTAAGGCGAGGCAGAAATGCGTAGCTGATGGGAAGCAGGTCAATATTCCTGCACCGTCGTTAGATGCGATGGGGGGACGGATCGCGGAAGGTTGTCCGGGTGTTGGAAGTCCCGGTCGCTGCATTGGAGAAGGCGCTTAGGCAAATCCGGGCGCAGGATTCAAGGGTGTGGCGCGAGCTCCTTCGGGAGCGAAGCAATTGGAAGTGGTTCCAAGAAAAGCCTCTAAGCTTCAGTCTAACGATGACCGTACCGCAAACCGACACAGGTGGGCGAGATGAGTATTCTAAGGCGCTTGAGAGAACTCGGGAGAAGGAACTCGGCAAATTGGTACCGTAACTTCGGGATAAGGTACGCCCTGGTAGCTTGACTGGCCTGCGCCAGAAGGGTGAAGGGGTTGCAATAAACTGGTGGCTGCGACTGTTTAATAAAAACACAGCACTCTGCAAACACGAAAGTGGACGTATAGGGTGTGACGCCTGCCCGGTGCCGGAAGATTAAATGATGGGGTGCAAGCTCTTGATTGAAGTCCCGGTAAACGGCGGCCGTAACTATAACGGTCCTAAGGTAGCGAAATTCCTTGTCGGGTAAGTTCCGACCTGCACGAATGGCGTAACGATGGCCACACTGTCTCCTCCCGAGACTCAGCGAAGTTGAAGTGTTTGTGATGATGCAATCTACCCGCGGCTAGACGGAAAGACCCCATGAACCTTTACTGTAGCTTTGCATTGGACTTTGAACCGATCTGTGTAGGATAGGTGGGAGGCTATGAAACCGGAATGCTAGTTTCGGTGGAGCCGTCCTTGAAATACCACCCTGGTTTGTTTGAGGTTCTAACCTTGGCCCGTGATCCGGGTCGGGGACAGTGCATGGTAGGCAGTTTGACTGGGGCGGTCTCCTCCCAAAGCGTAACGGAGGAGTACGAAGGTACGCTAGGTACGGTCGGAAATCGTGCTGATAGTGCAATGGCATAAGCGTGCTTAACTGCGAGACCGACAAGTCGAGCAGGTGCGAAAGCAGGTCATAGTGATCCGGTGGTTCTGTATGGAAGGGCCATCGCTCAACGGATAAAAGGTACTCTGGGGATAACAGGCTGATACCGCCCAAGAGTTCATATCGACGGCGGTGTTTGGCACCTCGATGTCGGCTCATCTCATCCTGGGGCTGTAGCCGGTCCCAAGGGTATGGCTGTTCGCCATTTAAAGAGGTACGTGAGCTGGGTTTAAAACGTCGTGAGACAGTTTGGTCCCTATCTGCCGTGGGCGTTGGAAGTTTGAAGGGGGCTGCTCCTAGTACGAGAGGACCGGAGTGGACGAACCTCTGGTGTACCGGTTGTGACGCCAGTCGCATCGCCGGGTAGCTATGTTCGGAAGAGATAACCGCTGAAAGCATCTAAGCGGGAAACTCGCCTTAAGATGAGACTTCCCCGGGGACTTGATCCCCTTGAAGGGTCGTTCGAGACCAGGACGTTGATAGGTCGGGTGTGTAAGCGCAGTAATGCGTTCAGCTAACCGATACTAATTGCCCGTACGGCTTGATCCTATAACAAGTCTGTCTCGATATAGCCGTCGCGCTTCAGCGCCGACGCATATCGAGCCTCGAGTGCAAGCCACTCGATGTACAGCGGTTGACCTACCGCGTATGTGTGAGATACAACCTCACAACCCCAAATGACTGCTTCTTCCCAGATTGGTTGCGTTGCAAAGCCACGCAACAACCCTCTTTGCCTGATGACCATAGCGAGTCGGTCCCACCCCTTCCCATCCCGAACAGGACCGTGAAACGACTCCACGCCGATGATAGTGCGGATTGCCCGTGTGAAAGTAGGTAATCGTCAGGCTCCTCATGCCAGAACCCCCGCCCAGCACGGCGGGGGTTTTGCTTTTAATGGGCCCCGCCGCGCTTCCTCTTCGTCCCTCCCCGCACTCCGCTCATCTGCCATCCCCCGCGGCGCGCTCGTTTCCCGCAGGGCCTTGCTCGGCGCCGGGACCCTTCCTCGCGCATCGGTTCGGCGCCGAGACCCTTGCTCAACGGCTTTGACCTGCCCCCTACAAACAGGGCCAGCCGGAGTCTAGTAAAGTTCGTTTTCGGAGAAGAAGACGAACATGAAGAAGCGCTTTACGGAACAGCAAATCATCGGGTTTCTGAAGGAAGCCGAGGCCGGTATGCCGGTCAAGGAACTGTGCAGGAAGCATGGGTTCAGTGACGCGTCGTTCTACACCTGGCGCGCGAAGTTCGGCGGCATGGAAGTCTCGGAAGCCCGCCGGCTCAAGGGCCTCGAGGTGGAGAATGCCCGACTGAAGAAACTGCTGGCCGAAGCAATGCTCGATATGGAAGCGTTGAAGGTTGTCGTCAAGGGAAAGCCCTGAGCCCGCAAGCCAAACGCGAAGCAGTGTTGGCGATTCGGGAGAAGGTCAACATCTCCGAGCGCCGCGCCTGCCGGCTTGTCGGGCTTTCTCGCAGCGTGCTGCATTACGACGCGAAGCCGGACCACGAGAATGAGGTGCTCGCGGCGCGTCTGGTGAAGTTGGCGCACGAACGTCGTCGATTCGGCTACCGCCGACTGCACGCCCTGGTGGAACGCGAAGGCACGCACGCCAATCACAAGCGCATCTATCGCCTGTACCGTGAGGCAGGGCTGGCTGTGCGGCGCCGTCGCAAGCGCCACGGCGTCATGATTGAGCGCGAGCAACTGGCATTGCCGGGCGCACCCAACGAGGTATGGTCAATCGATTTCGTGATGGATGCGCTTTCCAACGGCCGGCGCGTGAAGTGCCTGACCGTCGTCGACGATTTCACGAAAGAGGCTGTCGACATCGTCGTCGACCATGGCATCTCAGGTTTGTATGTCGCTCGGGCATTGGACCGTGCAGCTCGCTTCCGTGGCTATCCCAAGGCGGTGCGAACAGACCAGGGACCCGAATTTACGAGCCGCGCGCTTGACCAGTGGGCGTATGCGAACGGCGTCACGCTGAAGTTGATTCAGGCGGGCAAGCCCACGCAGAATGCGTACATCGAATCGTTCAACGGCAAGTTCCGCGACGAATGCCTTAACGAGCACTGGTTCACGACGCTCGCGCACGCTCGGGCAGTCATCGCGGCATGGCGTCAGGACTACAACGAGCAAAGGCCGCACAGCGCACTGAACTACCTTGCGCCGTCAGAGTTTGCGGCGAAACATCGGGCAACCGCGGACGCTCCTGCCGCTTTCCAGGAGTTGGTTTAAAGGGACTTTGCTAGAAGCCCATTGGCCCTATCGAAGGGGGCAGGTCAACAGTTTTGTGGGCTAGGGTCAAATGCAATCGAAACGCAACAGAAATCTTTCGGTGATATGTGCGCGATATCTATATCTTGGTGAAGGTATGCCAGCGTGACGAGGCGCGCGGTTCGAGCGACGCCCGTGACAATGCGAGCACGGCCGACTGGTCGTCGCTAGTGTATTGATGGCTTTTCGACAGTGACATCCATGCGACGACTCTCCCTGCGCGCCGTGTCCGCGTGCTTCGCTTCGCTTGCGGCGATCGCAGCGCTCGCAACCGTGAAACACATCGATATGCCCGCCGACCCGGCGAGCGCCACGATCAACGTGCAGGCCGCGTGGGTCGAGATCGGCGACGCGAACCAGGCGATCGCCCGCGTGATCACGAATTTCATCCCGGCGTCGGCCGGCGATCCACTGTGCCCACAGCTCGTCATCGACGGCAAGCTATCGCGGATGACGCTGCGCGTCGCCGCCGGCACCGCCGCGCAACGCCCGACCGCGAGCGACCCCGCCGATTCGAAGCCGTCGAGCTTTCCCGTGTCCGTCTGCGAAACCACGCTGCCCGCGAACGCCAAGGACGTGAGTGTCGCCTCGCGCGCGTTGCCGCTGCCGAAGGCCGAGCCGCAGCGCGTCGCGATCGTCGCCGACACCGGCTGCCGGATGAAGAAGGCGGACAACGCGTTCCAGGCGTGCAGCGACGCGACCGTCTGGCCGTTCGCGACGATCGCCGCGAGCATCGCGAAGCTGAATCCGGATCTCGTGCTGCACGTCGGCGACTATCACTACCGCGAGAACGCGTGCCCGCCCGACATCGCCGGCTGCAGGAACAGCCCGTGGGGCTACGGCTGGGACGCGTGGCGCGCGGATCTGTTCGAGCCCGCCGCGCCGCTGCTCGCGAAAGCGCCGTGGATCGTCGTGCGCGGCAACCATGAGGAATGCGCGCGCGCGGGCCAGGGCTGGTTCCGCTTTCTCGATCCGCGCCCGTACAGCGACGCTCGCTCGTGCAACGATCCAGCCAACGACGGCAGCGCGAACTATTCGGAACCGTATGCGGTATCGCTCGGCAGCGGCTCGCAAGTGATCGTGTTCGATACCGCGAAGGTCGGCCGCGCGGCGCTCAAGACGACCGACACGCAGTTCCAGATCTACCAGAAGCAGTTCGAGACGGTGGCCGCGCTCGCGAGCAAGCCGGGTATGTCGACGACGATCTTCACGAACCATCACCCGATCCTCGCGTTCACGCCGATCGCGGGCAGCACGCCCGCGCCGGGCAACCTCGCGCTGCAATCGGTGATGTCGAGCCTCAACGCGCAGGCGTACTACCCGCCCGGCGTGCACGTCGCGCTGCACGGCCACGTGCACGACTTCCAGGCGATCAATTTCGCGTCCGGCCATCCGGCGACGATCGTGTCGGGCAACGGCGGCGACAACGTCGACGTCGCGTTGCCCGACCCGTTCCCGGCCGCGCTGACGCCCGCATCCGGCGCGGTCATCGACAAGCTGTCGCACAACAACAGCTTCGGTTTCCTGATGATGGAACGCCGCCCCGCGCCGGCGACGGGCTGGGTTTTTCGCGCGTACTCGGCCGCCGGCAAGCTGCTTGCATCGTGCATGCAGGCCGGCACGACGCTCGCGTGCGACAAGACGGGGTTCATCGCGCCGTGAGCACGGGTTCAATTGACCGCCGTGCGCTGCGCGCGCATCGCGTACGCGGGGTGTCGCGCGCCGGCCGCGCGCGCCGTGTCACCGCCCTTGCTCTCGCACTCGCGGCGCTTGCCGGTGCCGCCTCGCTCGCGGTATGTGCCGCGCCCGCTAGCACCACCATGCTGCTGCCCGGCGCGCCGCCCGCGCGTGTGGTCGATACGATCGGCAACGGCACGCCGCAGGTCTCGTCCAAGATCGATGCGTCCGCCGCGCGCTTCGTGCCGGACCCCACGCTCGTCGCGCTCGGACGCCGCATCTTCTTCGACACGCGCCTGTCCGAGCCGCGCGGGATGTCGTGCGCCGGCTGCCACGATCCCGGCCGCGCGTTTGCGCCGACGCTGTCCGCAGCCGCGCTCGCAGGCCCCGGCGTGCCGGAAGGCAGCCGGCCGGGACGCTTCAGCCGGCGCAACGCGCCGTCGCTGCTCTACGTGCGCTACGTGCCGCGCCGCCACTTCTACCAGGATGACGACGCGCCCGCACCGTCGCCGTTCGGCGGCCTGTTCAGCGATGGCCGCGCGGACACACTCGCCGAGCAGATCCGCGGGCCGCTGTTCGACCCGAACGAGATGAACAACCGGTCGCCCGCCGCGCTGCTGCGCAAGGTCGACGCGACCGAACTCGCACCGGCGCTCGCCGCGCGCTTCGGCGACGGCGTGCGGCTCGACCCCGCACAGCTCGTGCGCGCGCTCGGCGCTTCGGTCGAGGCGTACCTGCAGAGCGACGAGATGGCACCCGTTCACATCGCGCTTCGACGCGTACCTGCGCCAGCACACGCCGCTTGACGCACAGCAGATGCGCGGCCTCGCGCTGTTCAAGAGTCCCGACAAAGGCAACTGCATGAGCTGCCACACGTTGTCGGATACGTCGAGCCGCCCGGAACGGTCGCTGTTCACCGATTTCGGTTACGACGCGATCGCCGTGCCGCGCAACCGCGCGCTGCCGGCCAATCGCGACCCGCGCCATTTCGACAACGGGCTGTGCGACACCGCGCGCCGGCTGCGCTGGCCCGAACCCGGCCAGTGGTGCGGCTACCTGCGCACGCCGAGCCTGCGCAACGTCGCGCTCAAGCAGACCTTCATGCACAACGGCGTGTTCACGTCGCTGCGCGACGCGGTGGCGTTCTACAACACGCGCTCGACCGATCCACGCCACTGGTATCACGGCGCCGCGACGTTCGACGACGTGCCGCCCGCGTACCGCGGCAACATCAACGTCAACTCGACGCCGATGAATCGCCGCCCCGGCACGCCGCCCGCGCTGACCGAAGCGGAAATCGACGACCTCGTCGCGTTCCTCGGCACGCTGACCGACGCACGCTATGCCGCCGGCGTCCCCCCTCATTTAAAGATTCATGATTCGCAAGCCTTTACGATTGCCCCATAACACTCGAGTACGATCTCAAGAAGCCGTAATCAGCACAATCTTCGATCCCTACATCCATGGAAATCATCAAACAATTTTGATTTAAAATTTAAATCCTATGGTGTTTTATGAATTTCTCAATAAACATCATTTGCAACAATTTTTATAGGTTACGACATGGGCCAAGAATTGAAAACTCGTAATATTTTCTGGCGAATTGTATTGCTGGGAATCGTATCGCTGTCGATGGTAACCATGACGTCAAATGTTTGTGTGGCCGCACCTGGATTTCCCGCCATCGTAGCTCACCGCGGCGGGACGGGGGACGCGCCGGAAAATACGGTATACGCGATCAGTAAGGCACTGCAAAATAGTGCGGATGCCGTATGGATTACGTGACCTGCCCCCTTCGATAGGGCCAATGGGCTTCTAGCAAAGTCCCTTTAAACCAACTCCTGGAAAGCGGCAGGAGCGTCCGCGGTTGCCCGATGTTTCGCCGCAAACTCTGACGGCGCAAGGTAGTTCAGTGCGCTGTGCGGCCTTTGCTCGTTGTAGTCCTGACGCCATGCCGCGATGACTGCCCGAGCGTGCGCGAGCGTCGTGAACCAGTGCTCGTTAAGGCATTCGTCGCGGAACTTGCCGTTGAACGATTCGATGTACGCATTCTGCGTGGGCTTGCCCGCCTGAATCAACTTCAGCGTGACGCCGTTCGCATACGCCCACTGGTCAAGCGCGCGGCTCGTAAATTCGGGTCCCTGGTCTGTTCGCACCGCCTTGGGATAGCCACGGAAGCGAGCTGCACGGTCCAATGCCCGAGCGACATACAAACCTGAGATGCCATGGTCGACGACGATGTCGACAGCCTCTTTCGTGAAATCGTCGACGACGGTCAGGCACTTCACGCGCCGGCCGTTGGAAAGCGCATCCATCACGAAATCGATTGACCATACCTCGTTGGGTGCGCCCGGCAATGCCAGTTGCTCGCGCTCAATCATGACGCCGTGGCGCTTGCGACGGCGCCGCACAGCCAGCCCTGCCTCACGGTACAGGCGATAGATGCGCTTGTGATTGGCGTGCGTGCCTTCGCGTTCCACCAGGGCGTGCAGTCGGCGGTAGCCGAATCGACGACGTTCGTGCGCCAACTTCACCAGACGCGCCGCGAGCACCTCATTCTCGTGGTCCGGCTTCGCGTCGTAATGCAGCACGCTGCGAGAAAGCCCGACAAGCCGGCAGGCGCGGCGCTCGGAGATGTTGACCTTCTCCCGAATCGCCAACACTGCTTCGCGTTTGGCTTGCGGGCTCAGGGCTTTCCCTTGACGACAACCTTCAACGCTTCCATATCGAGCATTGCTTCGGCCAGCAGTTTCTTCAGTCGGGCATTCTCCACCTCGAGGCCCTTGAGCCGGCGGGCTTCCGAGACTTCCATGCCGCCGAACTTCGCGCGCCAGGTGTAGAACGACGCGTCACTGAACCCATGCTTCCTGCACAGTTCCTTGACCGGCATACCGGCCTCGGCTTCCTTCAGAAACCCGATGATTTGCTGTTCCGTAAAGCGCTTCTTCATGTTCGTCTTCTTCTCCGAAAACGAACTTTACTAGACTCCGGCTGGCCCTGTTTGTAGGGGGCAGGTCAGCGGACCCCCCCGGAAGCGAGCCAGTTCCGACGCCGATCGTGCTTGCATGCGCTGCCTGCACGACCACGGCCAGCACGGCGGCGGTCACGACCTTCGCGACGGCCGACTTGTTTGGCTTGCCGCGGGCGGACGAGATTTCCGAAGCGGCGACCCACGCGCCAAGTGCTTCATTCCAGATAGAGCGGTACGAGCGATTCATACGAAACGGCCTCCGAGGGCTGCGCAACACGGGAGCGTTATTTGTCTGACCAGGAGGTCCGTGCTCGCGCTGATTAATTTGGTGTGCGGAGTCTATGTGATTAATGTTTTTAAGACTTAAAAGAATTGCAAAATTAGATGTTGAAGATGGTTAAAAAAAGTTTGAGGCGCCAATATCTGGATTGGTTAATTTTTGTTAATCGGATGGATATTATGAGTCGGCGGGGAAGCGGGGCGAGGCCGCCGATGGCTCCGTGTGGCGGGGGTTGCGGCGGGATCAAGTGGTGCGAGTGAGCCTGCGCGCTTCAGGGGGGGAGATCGCCGTCTCGCGTAAAACGTTTGCGCGATCCTGGCTTCCTTTCTGTTTGTAATGTCGCCGGGTTTTGAGTTGTCCAGCTTGTGATTCCGGTTTTTTTAATTGATTAATTGATGTGTTTTTCAGTCGACTGGTCGTTTTATTTGAGTGGGGATTTTATTGGGAAAATGAGCTTGAATTCGCTTTCCCGTCAGTGGCCGGTTCGTGCCCGCCCCGCCGGGCGGGCATCTGCGGTTCGCTCAGCGAGACGCGATCATGTGTTCGAGGCAGGCGAGAAATGATCGGAAAACAGGCCGGGCTTCCAAACCTCTTTCGCTCATTTACATGGCGACGCTTTATTGTCGGTAATCATTTCCTAACAGATACGCTTTGACACAATACTTTCGTATTGCTGTCGTATCAGGACGGACGACCTCGATGCGCAACCAATGCGATCGAATCTGTGCGCCAGCGTAAGGAAAGGCGCATAGCCGGCTGCGGGGCGCGCAAACATGCGAAACGCACGCTCGTGCGACGTCGGGTAATTTCTACCTGCTTCGAGATGGGGTACGCCTCTTTTTCAACAACACGTCAGGTTTTCGTAACTGACGGGGGAGGCTGCGTCGTTTGGTCGCGGCGGCGCGAGCGGGGCTATCGGTCGATGAAGGTCGGCCGGCACGTGGCGTATCCGACGAATCGGGCGGCTGGCCGCCGGCGCGGCGCCTCGGCGGGCGCGGATCGCGCGATGTCCCGCCACTCGAGCGTGACGGCGCGCGACGTCCGTCATGGTGGATTCCGGTGCCGGGTCAAGTCCGCTCGTACCAGCCCTTGGTCCGGTTGACGATGCGCACCACCAGCAGCATCACGGGTACTTCGATCAGCACGCCGACCACCGTCGCCAGCGCCGCGCCCGAGTGGAAACCGAACAGGCTGATCGCGGCGGCGACCGCCAGCTCGAAGAAGTTGGAGGCGCCGATGAGCGCCGACGGGCACGCGATGTCGTGCTTCTCGCCGACCGCGCGGTTCAGCCAGTACGCGAGCGCCGAATTGAAGAACACCTGAATCAGGATCGGAACGGCGAGCAGCGCGATCACGAGCGGTTGCGCGAGGATTGCCTCGCCCTGGAACGCGAACAGCAGCACGAGCGTGGCGAGCAGCGCGGCGATGGACCAGGGGCGGATCTTCGCCATCGCGGCGTCGAGCGCCGCCTGTCCGTTCGCGAGCAGTCGCTTGCGCCAGAGTTGCGCGAGGATCACCGGGATGACGATGTAGAGCACGACCGACGTGAGCAGCGTCGCCCACGGCACCGTGATCGCGGACATCCCGAGCAGCAGCCCTACGAGCGGCGCGAAGGCGATCACCATGATGCTGTCGTTCAGCGCCACCTGCGACAGCGTGAACAGCGGATCGCCGCCCGTGAGCCGGCTCCAGACGAACACCATCGCCGTGCACGGCACGGCGGCGAGCAGGATCAGGCCGGCGAGGTAGCTGTCGAGCTGCGCCGCGGGCAGCATCGGCGCGAAGAACTGCTTGATGAACAGCCAGCCGAGAAAGGCCATCGAAAACGGCTTGACGAGCCAGTTCACGACGAGCGTGACGCCGATGCCCTTGACGTGCCGGCGGACTTCGTGCAATGCGCCGAAATCGACCTTGACGAGCATCGGGATGATCATCACCCAGATCAGCAGCCCGACCGGGAGATTCACTTGCGCGTATTCCATCCGGCCGATCTGCCGGAACAGATCGGGCCGCGCCTGGCCGAGCGCGATGCCGGCGACGATGCACAGCGCCACCCAGACGGTCAGGTAACGTTCGAAGAAGTTGATGGCGGGCTGGGCGGCGGCGTTTTCCGGCGGGGCGACGTTGGATGGGTTCATGGTGCGGGAATTGGTCTCGAGGGCGCGAGCGGCGCCGGGTTCGGCGGCCGCGATGCGAACGGTCAGTTTCGCGAGATGTCGGTCAACGCCGTCTGGAGCTCGGCATCGCTCATGCGATCGATGGGCAGCGCCAGCAATTGCAGCATGCGATAGCCGATCGCCTGGCGGGTGAGCTCGAAGGCGAGCCGCTTGCCCGCGTCGCCGCCCGGCGCGTTCGACGGATCGGCATAGCCCCAGTGCACTTTCACGGGGCTGCCGGGCCAGTACGGGCAAGTCTCCGACGCCGCGGCGTCGCACACGGTGATGACGGCGCGCATGACGGGCGCGCCGTCGCCGACGAATTCGTCCCAGCTCTTGCTGCGATAACCGCCGACGTCCACGCCCGCGCCGCGCAGCGCTTCCAGCGCGAACGGATTGAGGCGCCCGCTCGGCGCGCTGCCGGCGCTGTGCGCGCGCACGTCCTTGCCGAGCTTCGCGGCCCAATGATCGAGCATGCCTTCGGCGAGCACGCTGCGCGCGGAATTGTGGGTGCAGAGAATCAGTATGTTCGTCGTCATCGATGAGCTCCGCTCGTCGCTTGCCGGCCGGTTGTCAGCAGCAGGCGGATTGCGTCGGCGCGCCGGCCGGCTGGCCGTGCGCGGGGGCGCAGCAGGCCGGCGCGCCGGCGTTCGGCCCGGTCGCCCGCGCCGCGCGCGACACGCCGAAGGTCGGGGCTTCGCCGAGCGTCCGGTACGCCTCCCATGCGATGCCTTGCGGATCGACGCTCCAGTATTTGTCGGAGCGCGCATAGCAGCACGCCGCGCCGATTTGCGCGTCGACGGGCAGCGCCGCGTGGTCGAGGCGCGCGCGCATTTCCGCGAGCGCCGCGTCGTCCTCCGTCTGCACGCCGAGATGGTCGAGCCCCGGCGCCGCGCCGCGCTGCGAGATCGCGAAATTGACGCGCGGATCCTCGAGCATCCATTTCGCGTAGTCTTCCTTGACGACGGTCGGTTCGGCGGCGAACAACGCCGAATAGAAGCGAATGCTGTCCGCGAGATTCGCGACGCTGACGTGAACGTGGAAGCGTTTCATGATCGATGTCCTCGGGCAGTGGAGCACGCGGCGGCCGGCGAGCAGGGATTGCCGCCGCAGCAGTTTTCCGTGAGATAGGCGAGCAGGCCGTTCATCGTCGCGAAGTTCGCGCAATAGAAGACGAAACGGCCTTCCTGGCGGCTGGTGACAAGCTGCGCGTGCGCCAGCTCCTTCAAGTGGAAGGAGAGCGACGATGGGGGCACGTCCAGCAGCGCGGCTATCCTGCCGGCCGGCAAGCCTTGCGGCCCCGCCTGCACCAACGTGCGGAAGACGGCGAGCCGGGACGTGTGCGCGAGTGCCGCGAGCGCGGCGACGGTCTGATCGATTTCCATGTTTCGATAATAGTCGAAACGTGGAAATTTTGGCAAGCGCTCGATGGGCGGCGAGGCGGGGCCGGAGCTACGCTTGGGGAGGCCGCCGTTTCGGCGAGCGATGCGGCGAACGGCGCGCCGATGCGCGACCGAACGTGCCGGACACGTCGAGCGTCTGCGCGGACTTCGTTTCGTTCGCGCGTTGCGCGGCGGTTGCTGCTCGGCTCATGGGGGCGACGGCGGCGGGGCGGCAGGCGGAGGAAAGCATGCATTCCCGTCGCGCGGCGAGATGGCGCGCCCGTGCCGATGGCGGCGCGCTCGCGCGTGCGCGACGACAAGCGACGACAAGCGACGACACGTGACGACAAGCGACGACACGTCACGATACGCGACGGTAGGCGACGGTGTAGGCGACATATGCGGCGACAAGCGACGATAGGCGCCGGCAAGCGGCGAGCCATGCCCCCTCGCGAGGCGCGCCGCCGCCCGCGATCACTTCCTGATGAAGCGCAGCGCGAACCGCGCGAGCCGCGGCACGATCGTGGGGCGCAGCAGACGTGTGTCGTAGCCGGCCATCCGGCGCGCGTTCTCGACGAGACACAGCTCGATCAGCTCGCGCGGGTTCAGCGCGTTGCCGACGGTTGCCGCCGTGTTGGCCGGAAAATTCGCGTCGCGCGCGACGCCGTCGGCGTCGATGCCGCGCGCGATGCCGATCCGCTCCCAGATCAGGTACGCCCATACCGCGGCGACGCGCGCGAATAGCCACGGCCTGCGCCACCATGACAGGTTGCGCCAGTACCAGCCGAACCAGTTCGCGAAGAACAGGATGTGGCGGCCTTCCTCCTGGATCACCGGCTCGAACGTCTCGACGAGCTCGGGCGGAAAATAGCCGGAGCGCTGAGCGGAACGGAACAGGCCGAATGCGAAGAAGCTATCGATGCATTCGCTGAAGCCCGTGACCATCCATGCCCATTCGGCGTCCTTCGGCGCCGGATACGCGGGCTCGGGCGCGAGCCGGATGCCGTACGCTTGGACGAGCTTCGACAGCACGACCTTGTGGCGCGCCTCCTCGGCGGCGTCCAGCTCGAGCGCGGCGCGCAGCAGCGGATCGCGCACCGTCGACGCGAAGGTCGCGACGCGAACCGACGCGCGGCCTTCGGTTTGTACGGCGATGTCCCAGATCGGCAGCGACGTCAGGCGCCGGAGCGCGTCGGGGCGCAGGGCGGGCCAATCGATGACGGCCGGCTTGTATGGGTTGTGGGTGTCGAGCAGCATGTTGCAGAACATCTGCTTGTGCGCGTCGGAGCCGATCGGCACGGGGCCGCGGCTCTGATGGACCCAGTGGCGCATAGCATGATCCGCCGCTTGCTTGCGTCGCAGCGTGTCAGACATGGCTTGATTGGTATCGTGATGTCAGGAGCCGACGATTTTTGCATAGCTCGATGAATCACGTATTTTCGAGGCCGTCGGCGCACATGCCGCCGGCCGGCTCAACAGTGGGAATCGACCCACAGGCGTCCCCAGCGGAACGCGTACGCGAGCGCGTGCTCTTCGTCGAAGAAGAAATCGATGGCGTCGAACGAGTAGGCGCGCGCGGGCGCCGGGCCGGCTTTCTCGATCGTGAGGTTCGCGGCGAACAGGCCGTTCGGCAAGCGCGCCGCCGCGGGCGCGACCTCATAGCCCTTGTAGCGGATCGAACGATTCATGGCTTTCGCGAAGGGGGGAACGAGGTTGCAGCGTAAGCAATCGATGCATGCGCGTGAACCAATCTTTATGCGTAAGCAAATCATCCCGCGCGGACGAACGATCCTCGGCGCGCGGTATCGGTGAATGGCGCGGGCGCGGGCGCGGGCGCGGGCGCGCGGTGCGCGGTGCGAGCCGCGTGCGCGGGCCGTCGAGGCGCGTGCGTTCCGGGCAAACAGCACGATGCCGATGCGCGGCGCTCGGCGCGGCGTGTTGACTGGAGGCTGCCGGATGCGGCCGGATGGGGGGCCGCTGCCGGGTATGGGAGGGCGCCGTTCGACGGGCGGTTCGCGGCCGCCTTATGGGGCTGCCTTATGGGGCCACCTTATGGGGGCACCTTATAGGGCTGCAGTATGGGGCTCCCGTATCGGACTGTCACACGGGGTTGCCGCATGGGGTTGCTTTCTGGCCCCGCCCCTCTGGACGCTGTCATGCGGGGTTGCCGATTTTCCGTCCGTGATCGCTCGAGCGGCCCCGAGGCGGCGCAGCGATGCATGCGCAGGCGAGCGCGCGCGGCCGTGGGCCGGCACGCGCCTCGCGTGCTTCGCGCGTACGTTCAGCCCGCCGCGGCTTCCAGCACGGGCGCGAGCGTCTCGCCGCCCGCGACGCGCGTGGCCGCGCGATGCGACGCGAACGCGAGCGCGAATTCGGCAGCCTGCGCGCCGACGGTCTCGAGCTGCGCGGCGACCTTCGAATCCGAGCAACTGCCGACTGTTTCGAAGCGGGTTTCGAGCGTGTTGACCGTGGCGCCGAACGGCGTCGGCCAGCCGCGCAGCGCGTGAACGATCGCGCGCAGCGACGTGAGCACGGTGCCCGCGGCCTGCCAGCCGTACGCGGTGACGATGCAGCCGACCGCGCGTGCGTCGAGATACGGGCGCTCGTCGGCGCGCAGTTCCTCGAGCGTGTCGAGCGCGTTCTTCACGAGACCGGATACGCCGCCGTGATAGCCGGGCGTCGCGATGACGAGCGCGTCGGCCGCGCGCACCGCGTCGATCAGCTCGCGCTGCGCGTCGGTGAGCGCGCGGCGCTCGGGCGCATAGTGCGGCAGCGTATGCAGGAACGGGCCGTCGAACAGGCGGGTGCGGGCGCCTGCCGCTTGCGCGCCGCGCAGCGCGAAGCCGAGCGCGCGCTCGGTCGAGGAGGCCGCGCGGGTCGTGCCGCCGATGCCGACGATGAACGGCCGGCGGTGTGGGTCGAATGCGGTCAAAGTGCGCTCCATGAGAGTGCGGCGCCTGACTAGGGCAGGCAGAGAGTTGCATGTTAGCGATCCGATCGGCGCGCGGGAAACGACTTTTCGTTCTATCGATATGCCCGGCGGCCGCTCGCGCCGCTTCGCGCGCGACGCAATTGGATAGCAGAAATGCTTGGTTGGGATGCGGCAGGCCGGCCGATATGATCGTTTCCGTCTCCTCCATGAAACTTCTCTGACATGGGTTGGCCCCGCCGGTGGAAATGTCGGCGGGGCTTTTTTTCGTGCGTGCGCGGCACGAGCGGCAGCGGGTGGCGGCTGCGGGCCGGACGCGCATCGCCGCGATCGCCGCGATCGCCGCGATCGCCGGCGAATGCGTCTGCGGAAATCCGACATGCGCGAACCGCTGCCTCGGCACCGCATCCGGCGAAAAACGGCAAGTGTCCCGCGACCAAAATTCGGCAGTCGAAAGGGCGGACCATGCGCGCGGCCGCGCGCACGCGGTCTGCGCAACGGCGAGCCGCGCGGCGAGCGATGCGGCATCGCGCAAACGCGGGATGAACGCGTCCGCGCGCAGCGCCGGCGCGCATCGCGGCACGCCGCGCCCGCCACGGCCGCGTGCGGCGCGCTGCGGCGCATCACGCCGGCCGCCGGTGGGTTTCGTCGGCGCGCCGAAACGCCCGTTCGCCGCACTTGTACGGACGTGTCGTATTTGCGCAAGCGTTTGTCGCAATTCGTCGGCTGCACGGGGTTTTTTCTGGCAACCATGTAGGCACGCTATGACGGCGTATTTCCCCGCTCAACGAGGAGACGTTGCAATGGATGCCCCGAAGGTCGTAGTCGAAGGTCTGTGCAAGGTGTTTGGAAGCAATCCGCGGCAAGCGCTGGACATGCTCGCCGCAGGCGCGACGAAGGATGAAGTGTTCGCGCGCACGGGCCAGGTGGTCGGCGTGCACAACGTGTCGTTCGATGTGCGGGAAGGCGAGATTTTCGTGCTGATGGGGCTCTCCGGCTCCGGCAAGTCGACGCTGATCCGGCTCGTCAACCGGCTCGTCGAGCCGAGCGCCGGCAAGGTGATGATCGACGGGCGCGACGTCGCCGCGGTGCGCCGCGCCGAGCTGACCGCGCTGCGCCGCACCGACATGAGCATGGTGTTCCAGTCGTTCGCGCTGATGCCGCAGCGCACGGTGCTGTCGAACGCCGCGTTCGGCCTCGAAGTGGCCGGCATGGGCCGCAAGGATCGCGAGCGGCGCGCGATGGACGTGCTCGAGCAGGTGGGCCTCGCGCAGTTCGCGCACAAGCTGCCCGCCGAACTCTCGGGCGGCATGCAGCAGCGCGTCGGCCTCGCGCGCGCGCTCGCGGTGAACCCGTCGCTGATGATCATGGACGAGGCGTTCTCCGCGCTCGATCCGTTAAAGCGCAAGGAAATGCAGAACGTGCTGCTGCAGCTTCAGAAAGAGCAGCGCCGCACGATCATGTTCGTGTCGCACGATCTCGAGGAGGCGCTGCGCATCGGCAGCCGGATCGCGATCATGGAGGGCGGCCGGCTCGTGCAGGTCGGCACGCCGCAGGAAATCATCGCGAACCCCGCCGACGACTACGTGCGCGCGTTCTTCGAAGGCATCGACACGAGCCGCTACCTGACTGCGGGCGACCTGATGCTCACGGGCGCCGTGCCGACCCTGTCGAAGCTCGATGCGAAGCACGTCGCCGCTTCGCTGAACGGCAGCGCCGAATACGCGTTCGTGCTCGACGAGGCGCGCAAGATCCGCGGCTTCGTCACGCGCGACGCGCTGAACGGCGCGACGCCGAACGTGCGCCAGGTCGAAAGCATTCCGCGCGACGCATCGCTCGATCACGTCGTCGAGCGATGCGTCGCGCATCCGCACGCGCTGCCCGTCGTCGACGACGACGGCTGTTACTGCGGCTCGGTCGACCGGGCCGTGCTTCTGAAAGCCATTACGCGTTCACGAGGTTCCCATGTCTGAACTCATTCCGCTCGGTAGCTGGGTCGACCAGTCGGTTCACTATCTGCTCGACCACGACGCGAAGACGTTCGACGCGATCGGCCGCGCCATCGAGGGGCTCGCCGCGCTCGTCGAGCACGGCCTGCAGGCCGTGCCGATGTGGCTGATGATGGCGTGCTTCATCGGCGTCGGCCTCTGGCGCGTGGGCTGGCGCTTCGCGTTCTTCACCGCCGCGTCGCTGTTCCTGATCTTCGCGACGGGCTTCTGGGATCAGACAGTCGTCACGCTCGGCCTCACGCTGTCGTCGACGATCGTGAGCCTCGTGCTCGGCATTCCGCTCGGCATCTGGGCCGCGAAGAGCAAGTGGGTCGCGGCGATCGTGCGGCCGATCCTCGACCTGATGCAGACGATGCCCGCGTTCGTCTACCTGATTCCGGCCGCGATGCTGTTCGGCCTCGGCCGCGTGCCGGGGATTCTGTCGACGGTGATCTTCGCGATGCCGCCCGCCGTGCGCCTGACGAGCCTCGGCATCCGCCACGTGAACCGCGAGATCGTCGAGGCGGGGCAGGCGTTCGGCTGCACGCCGTGGCAACTGCTGTACAAGGTGCAGTTCCCGAATGCGCTGCCGTCGATCATGCAGGGCGTGAACCAGACGATCATGATGGCGCTGTCGATGGTGATCATCGCGTCGATGGTCGGCGCGGGCGGCCTCGGCAACGACGTGCTCGCGAGCATCCAGCGCCTGGACATCGGCTTGGGCTTCGAGAGCGGCCTGTCGGTCGTGCTGCTCGCGATCATCCTCGACCGCATCACCGAGAGCTTCGGCCGCGCGCCGGGCACGGCGAGAGCGCCGCTCTTCTCGGGGCTGCGGCAACTGTTCGGCCCGCGCTCGCGCTCGCCGGTCGTGCAGGCCTGACGTTTCCCGCTTTCCGGCGTTTCGCCGGTTTTTTCGCCTTCCTCGTTTCGCCGATCCGGTCGTCTCCGGCGGGCTGTTCGCCGCCGGAGCGGCTTCGCGCAACCCGTTCGCTGGAGAACGATGTGACGTCCGCCGCCGCTGCCGCACCCGCCGCCTGCGCCGAGCCGGTTCCCTCGGTCGCGCATTTCGGGTTCCTGACGTTGCCGAATTTCTCGATGATCGCGTTCACGAGCGCGGTCGAGGTGCTGCGCATGGCGAACTACGTCGCGCGCGCGGACCATTACCGCTGGTCGATCTTCTCGCTCGACGGCGCGCCCGTGCGCGCGAGCAACGGCATTGCGGTGCGGCCGACGCGGCCGCTCGACGTCGACGATCCGCCGGACGTGGTGATCGTCTGCGGCGGCATCCGGATTCGCGAGGCGGTGGACGAGCGGGTGCGCGACGCGCTCGGCGCGCTCGCCGCGCGCGATGTGCCGCTCGGCGGCATCTGCACGGGCGCGTATGCGCTGATGGCGTGCGGGCTGCTCGACGGCTACCGCTGCGCGGTGCACTGGGAGAACCTGTCTGCGCTGCACGCGGAGTTTCCGCGGGTGCGCTTCGCCGACGAGCTGTTCGCCGTCGATCGCGACCGGCTCACCTGCACGGGCGGCACCGCGCCGCTCGACCTGATGCTGAACCTCGTCGGCGCGCGGCTCGGGCAGCCGCTCGCCGCGCAGGTCTCCGAGCAGTTCATTCTCGAGCGCATCCGCGGCGCGACCGATCCGCAGCCGATTCCGGTCGACGCGCGCGTCGGCTTCTCGCGCGCGGAGCTGATCGAGGTCGTGCGGCTGATGGAGGCGAACATCGAGGAGCCGCTGTCGCTCGAGGAACTCGCGCGGCTCGTGCGGCTGTCGCAGCGGCACCTGCAGCGGATGTTCAAGATCTATCTGAACGTATCGCCCACGCACTACTACCTGACGCTGCGCCTGAAGCGCGCGCGCGACCTGCTGCGCACCACCGACGCATCGATCGCGCGCGTGACGGCGGTCTGCGGCTTTCATTCGCCGTGCCATTTCAGCAAGGCGTACCGCGCGCAGTTCGGCCATGCGCCGAGCCACGAGCGGCGCGTATCGGCGCGCTGAACGCATTGAAACAAGCGCGTGGCCGCCGGGGTCGCGGCGCGCGCGTCAGCCACGAACCGATCCCATGTTGACGACATCTTTGATGATGAGGAGAAGCACGATGAAGCGAAATCTGATCGCGGCGGCCTGCGGGCTCGCCATCGCGGCCGCGCCGTTCGCGAGCGCCCGGGCGGGCGATGCGCCGACCTGCAAGGCGGTGCGCTTTGCGGATGTCGGCTGGACCGACATCGCCGCGACGACGGGGCTCGCGTCGACGATGCTCGCCGGGCTCGGCTATGCGCCGACGAAGACGATCGCTTCGGTGCCGATCACGTTCGCGGGGATCAAGAGCAAGCAGATCGACGTGTTTCTCGGCTACTGGTCGCCGACGATGGACCCGATGATCGCGCCGTTCACGAAGGCGGGCACGATCAAGGTGCTCGCCGCGCCGAATCTGACGGGCGCGAAGTACACGCTCGCCGTGCCCGATTACGTGTATCAGGGCGGCCTGAAATCGTTCGCCGACATCCAGAAATACGCGGACAAGCTCAACGGCAGGATCTACGGGATCGAGCCCGGCAACGACGGCAACGCGCTCATCAAGAAGATGATCGACGGCAACCAGTTCGGCCTCGGCAAGTTCAAGCTCGTCGAATCGAGCGAGGCGGGGATGCTCGTCGAGGTGAACCGCGCGATCCGCGACAAGCAGTGGATCGTGTTCCTCGGCTGGGAGCCGCATCCGATGAACGTGCAGATGAAGATCGATTACCTGAGCGGCGGCGACGACGTGTTCGGCCCGAACTACGGCGAGGCGAAGGTGCTGACCGCCACGCCGCCCGATTACGCGGCGCGTTGCCCGAACGTCGCGAAGTTCGTGTCGAACCTGCAGTTCACGACATCGATCGAGAACCATGTGATGCTGCCGATCATGAACAAGGAAGACCCGAACAAGGCGGCGGCCGAATGGCTGAAGGCGAATCCGCAGTCGCTCGACAAGTGGCTCGCCGGCGTGACGACGTTCGACGGCAAGCCGGGGCTGCCGGCCGTCAAGCACTACCTCGGCATTCAGTAATGCCGCGCGCGTCGCGCGTCGCGCGGCCCGCTTCGCGCGACGCGCGACGCGCCGTCGAACCGGTTTCGGCGTTCGCGGTTCGTCGTTCGTCGGGCAATTGCGTCGGGTCATCGCGTCGGACCGGTCCGGCGCGAGGGCCGCGCGACGGGCGCCGCCGCGCGGCGGCGTGATGACGTTTCGTCGCGCGGCTGCGTCGCGGCGCCTTCGCGAACCGGCTCGCCCGCCGCCCGTTGCCGCATGGACGGCGCGCGCCGTCCGCTCGCGCGTATGCGCGAGGCCCCGTGATTGACGCGAACGGCCCCGGCCGCCCATCCCCCACGAAAAAGCAGGAAATTGAAAGTTTTCTTAGAATCGGCCGCATACGCTGTAACGGGGGGAAAAAATGCGTTGGGCCATTCTGTTCATCTTCGTCGCGTGCGCGGCGTTCACGCATCGGCGCGGCAAGGTGCGTCACGGGTTTTTCCGGCAGTTGTCCGATCATTCGACGTTCACCGCGCCGCTCAATTGTTTCGCCTATGCGTTCTCCAACGTGCCGAACACGCCGTATATCGACGACGCGCATTTTCCGGAGCTCGCGATCCTCAAGCGCGAGTGGCGCACGTTTCGCGACGAGGCGCTCGCGCTGCGCGACGCAAGCCGGATCAAGGCGTCGGGCGAGTACAACGACATCGGCTTCAATTCGTTTTTCCGCAAGGGCTGGAAGCGCTTCTACCTGAAGTGGTACGACCGCCCGCATCCGTCCGCGCTCGCGCATTGCCCGCGCTCGCTCGCGATCCTGTCGAAGCTGCCGTCGGTGAAGGCGGCGATGTTCGCGCAACTGCCGCCGGGCGGCAAGCTGGGACTGCATCGCGATCCCTACGCGGGATCGCTGCGCTATCACCTCGGGCTCTCGACGCCGAACGACGACGAATGCGCGATCGTCGTCGACGGCGATCCGTACGCGTGGCGCGACGGCGAGGCGGTGATGTTCGACGAGACTTACCTGCACTGGGCCGAGAACCGTACCGGGCACGACCGGATCATTCTGTTCTGCGACATCGAGCGGCCGATGAAATACCGCTGGGCGCAGGCGGTGAACGGTGCGATCGGCGGGGTGCTGATGCGCGCCGCGGCGTCGCCGAACGAAACGGGCGACAGGACGGGCGGGCTCAACCGGCTGTTTCGCTATCTGTACGCCGTGCGGCGCGTCGGCAAGCGGTTGAAGGCGTGGAACCGCACCGTCTACTACGCGCTCAAGTGGGCGCTGTTCGGCGGGATTCTCATCGCGATTCTGTGGCGCTGAGCGATCGGTCGCGGACATCGCCGAGCGGGCCGTCGAGCGAGCGGGCGCATGGGGCCTCGGCGCCATTCGCAGGCGTGCCGCCGGTGAGCCGGTTCGAGAGGGCGCGCGGAGGGGCGGGCAGCGAGGTGTTGCCGACGGGTGGCGGCGCGGTGCGGTTCGTTGCCGGCAGGTGATTTGCCGGTTCGTCGCGCCTTGGCGTCGGGAAGCACAATGTCGATCGAATTGCCGACGTGGCATGGCGCGGGCGGCATGTCGTCCGGCGCATCGTTCGACATATCGATGGACGTATCGATAAGCCTATCGACGGATGTACCGCCGAGCGGCGGCAGACCGCGAGCGTCGGTCGGCGCGGGCGTCGATCGACGATATCGTTGCGAGCCGTCGCCGCGGCGGTGGTCGCGGCCATTGCGGCGAATCGCGCGCGCCGCCGTCGTGCTTCGCTTGCCGAAGCAGTTCGTTCAATTGTTGCCGAATATCGGCGCCGCTTGCGGAGCTCGGTCGTTCGTTGTCGAGCGAGGCCGGCGCATTCTCCGCGAGCGGTGCGACGAGGCCGCCCGAAAAGCCGGATCGCGGGAAAGCGAAGCGCGGCGCGCCGCTAGCGGCGCGGCGTTGACGTTGCGCACGAGGCGGGGCGATGCGCTCCGGTGTTGCGATGCGCGCGGGGGCAGGAAGCGGAGACAGGAAGTGGAGGCAGGAAGCGGGGCGGCGCGCGTGGTCGACCTGCGCGGCGAGGCTACGCGAGGCGCGTAGGGTGACGCGGGACGAGGTAAGGCGAGACGAGAGACGACGGGATAAGGCGCAGATAGCGCGAGGTAGTGCGAGGTAGTGCGAGGCGCGCGGCCTCGGCCGGCTCGAGCCCGCGGCCGGCGTGCGAACGAACCTAGACCGGAATCGCGCCGCCGCGTAGCCGGATCGCGACGCGCACGAGCCGGATCAGCGCGCCCGACAGCAGCGCGAGCGCGGGCGGCAGATCGCGGCGGCGGATATCGAGCAGCAGCACGATCCGCACGGCGTCGCTCTCGTTCCAGACTTCGTGCTCGAACGTGTCGTCCCAGAGCAGGAATTGGCCGTCGCGCAGCCGGTGGTCGCGGCCGTCGATCTTCAGCACGGCGGCCGGCGTGCCGTTCGCGCGCATCGGCATCGACAGCACCAGATAGCCGCGCAGGATGCCGCGAAACGGCCCGCGATGCGGCGGGATGTGCTTGCCGGGCGCGAGGAACGAGAACGACGCGGACAGCACGTCGGGCGACGCCGCGACGATCGACGCGAGCGTCGGGCAGCGCCCGAGGTTTTGCGCGAAGCGCACGCCGTACGCCTGCATGATGAACATTCGCCAGTCGCGCGCGTCGTTCGCCGAAATCGCCGCCTGCTCGCGCATGATTTCGTGAAAGCGCGGAATCCGGTTCAGGTCGCGCGACACGGCGAGCGCCTCGTCGCGAATCGCGCGCCACGCGTGCGTGAAGCGCGCGGCGTCCGGGAACAGCGTGGCCGTGTCCAGCACGGCGCCGCAGTGCAACCGTCGATCGTAGAGGTCGCGCAGCTTGCGCGCGCCGAAATCGTAGAAGGCAGCCATATCCCAAGCGTTCGTGGCCGACGCGTCGCGCGGCCGGTCGTTCGGTCGCCGGTTCGGTCGCCCGTTCGCGCGTCCGTCGGCACACGGGGGCGAAATCAAGGACCGGGTTCTTATAACGATAGTCGCAAACGCGATAGGTTGCGCATTCGTCGGCCGCGCGTGTCGCGCGGATGCCTCGGAACGGGCGGGGCAGCCGTGCCGGCTACGCGGCGGGGCGCGAGCGTTGCGGGTTTTGTCCGACTGTCGCGCTGCTTTGCGCCGTGCCGCGGCGGCCGTGGTTCGCGTCGATCGTCCGGGTAGCGTAGCGCGCCGCACGCGGCGCGCATGCGCGTTTGCCGCGTGGAAGCGGGCGAACGGCGAAACGTAAGCCGGACCGCGGTGCTTGGTGCGGCGCGAAGGCGGGACTCGGCCGGAACGGGCCGAATGCGGCCCGCGGCGGGCGGCGCGGCATGGCGGCGGGGAGAGAGGCCTCAAGGCGGGTTCGGGCGACGTGTGCGCGCGGCGAGCACGGCCGAAACGCCGCGCGGACGCAGGGCGTTTCGCGTGTTTGGATCGCCGGCTCGCGCCCCCGACTCGGCTTACCAGCTTGGATCGTTAGGGCAGATCGCCGACATGAGGCGTCGGCTCGCCCCCTCGACAAGAGCGGTCGACTCGAACCGCCGATCCGAACCACCGATCCGAACCACCGATCCGAACCACCGATCCGAACCACCGATCCGAACCACCGATCCGAACCACCGATCCGAACCACCGATCCGAACCGCCGACCCGAACCGCCGACCCGAACCGCCGACCCGAACCGCCGACTCGAACCGCTGATCCGAACCGCCGACTCGAACCGCTGATCCGAACCGCCGACTCGAACCGCCGACTCGAACCGCCGACGCGAACCGCCAACTCGAACCGCCAACTCGTCTGGAACCGATTCTCGGCGCGCCCGTTCGCCTGCGCCGCAACGCGCGCGCGATCGCCGGCGCGGAACGCCGCTTATCGCCGCTCGTCTTCGAGATAGCCGCGGATCACGTCGACGAAGCTCGCGTCGCCCGCGAGGCCGAGCGCTTCGGCGCGCGACGTGTCCCAGCGTCCCGGCCAACTGCCGACGATCTTCACGACGCGCTCGTCCTCGGCGCGCCGGATCAGCTTCACCGCTTCGATGCCGGCGACTTCGCGCAGCGCGTCGATCATGTCGTCGACCGTCACCGAGAGCCCCGGCAAGTTGATCGCGCGCCGGTTGCCGAGCGCCGCGCCGTCGAGCTCGCAGCCGGCGATGAGCGCGTCGATCGCGCGGCGCGGCGACAGCAGCCACAGCCGCGTGCCGCCCGGCACCGGGCATACGGCTTGCTCGCCGTTCAGCGGCTCGCGGACGATCCCGCTCGCGAACGACGAAGCCGCCGCGTTCGGCCGGCCCGGCCGCACGCTGATCGTCGGCAGCCGCAGCACGCGCCCGTCGACGAAGCCGCGGCGCGTGTAATCGGACAGCAGCAACTCGGCGATTGCCTTCTGCGCGCCGTACGACGACTGCGGTTCGAGCGCGGTGTCGTCCCGCACGAGTTCGGGCAGCGCGCCGCCGTACACCGCCACCGAGCTCGTGAACACCACGCGCGGCCGGTGCCCGCGCGCGCGGCACACGTCGAGCAACAGGCGCGACGCATCGAGGTTGATCCGCATCCCGAGGTCGAAATCGGCTTCCGCCTGGCCGCTCACGATCGCC
Organism: Burkholderia mallei ATCC 23344; assembly: GCF_000011705.1. Lineage (NCBI taxonomy): Bacteria > Pseudomonadati > Pseudomonadota > Betaproteobacteria > Burkholderiales > Burkholderiaceae > Burkholderia > Burkholderia mallei. Next base: position 582,689 of record NC_006349.2, read on the forward strand.
GCGAGATGGAAGACCGCGTGCGTGCGCGCGTCGATCGCGGCCTCGAGCACGGCGCGATCGGCGATGTCGCCGACGCGCGCCGTCACGCGCGCATCATCGAAGTCGTGGGCCTGGACGACGTCGAGCAGCACGAGCTCGTCGATGCGCCGCGGCGCGCCGTTCGGGCCGGTCAGCTCGCCGCGCGCGAGCAGCTGTTTCGCGAGACGCTGGCCGAGAAAGCCGGCGCCGCCGGTGATGAGAACCTTCATCGCAATGTGCCTCGTGAGAACGTGGGGTTACAGATACGGTGCGAGCCAGCCGAGGCCCTCGGAGGTGCCGGCCTTCGGCCGATACTCGCAGCCGATCCAGCCGTCGTAGCCGAGCACGTCGATCAGCTCGAACAGGTACGGATAGTGGATTTCGCCGACGTCCGGCTCGTGACGCTGCGGCACGCCCGCGATCTGGATGTGGCCGATGCCCGCGATGTCGCGCTTCAATTTCATCGCCAGATCGCCTTCGACGATCTGGCAGTGATAGCAGTCGAACTGCACCAGCAGGTTCGGCGCGCCGACTTCGCGGCAGATCGCCTGCGCGTCGTCCTGGCGGTTCAGGAAGAAGCCCGGCATGTCGCGCGGGTTGATCGGCTCGATCACGATCGTCACGTTCTGCGCGCGCGCCGCTTCGGCCGCGTGCGCGAGGTTGCGCAGATACACGTCGCGATGCCGCGCGCGATCCTGCGTCGGCGCGATCAGGCCCGCCATCACGTGGAGCGTGTCGTTGCCGATCACGCGCGCGTAGTCGAGCGCGGTGTCGATCGCGCGCCTGAACTCGTCCTCGCGGCCCGGCAGCGACGCGATTCCGCGCTCGCCCGCCGCCCAGTCGCCGGGCGGCGCGTTGAACAGCGCCTGCACGAGGTCGTGCGCGTCGAGGCGCGCCTTGAGCTCGGCGGCGGGGAACTCGTACGGGAACAGGTACTCGACCGCCTTGAAGCCGTCGCGTGCCGCGGCGGCGAAGCGCTCGAGGAACGCGTGCTCGTTGTACATCATCGTGAGATTGGCGGCGAAGCGCGGCATGGCGTCGGTTCCAGGTCCGGTGGGTGAAAGGGGCGGCGAGGGCGCGCCCGAACGCGCGCGGCGCCGCCGACGGTCGATTATCTATCGGTTGACGAGCTTCGCCGGTGTGAGCCACACGGCGAGCGCGCCGATCACGAGCATCGCGGCGAGCACGTACATGCCGGCCGACGTGCTGCTCGTCGCGTCCTTCAGATAGCCGATCAGATAGGGGCTCGCGAAGCCGGCGAGGTTGCCGATCGAATTGATGATCGCGATGCCGGCGGCCGCGCCCGTGCCCGCGAGAAACGCGGTGGGCAGCGACCAGAAGAGCGGCGCGCAGGTGAGCACGCCGCCCGCGGCGATCGACAGGAACAGGATCGACACGGTGGTGTTGTGCGAATACGCGGCGGCCACCGAGAAGCCGACGGTGCCCATCAGCGCGGGCACGATCAGGTGCCAGCGGCGCTCGCGGCGCTTGTCCGCGCTGCGGCCGAACAGGTTCATCGCGACGATCGCGAACGCGAACGGAATCGCGCTCAGCAGGCCGATGCGCAGCGTATCGGTGATGCCCGTCGATTTGACGAGCGTGGGCATCCAGAACGTGAGCCCGTACTGGCCGGTGACGAACGTGAAATAGATCAGCGACATCCACCACGTCCGTGGATCGCGCAGCACCGTCGAAAGCGAATGCGCATGCTTGTCGCGCTCGTGCGGCTGCGCTTCGATCTCGTCGGCCAGCAGTTTTTTCTCGCGCTCGGTGAGCCACTTCGCGCCGCGGATGTTGTTGTCGAGATAGAGGATCGTCGCGATGCCGATCGCGATCGCGGGCACCGCCTCGATCACGAACATCCATTGCCAGCCGTGAAAGCCCGAGCCGCCGTGGAAGCGCTCCATGATCCAGCCGGACAGCGGATTGCCGAAGATGCCCGACACCGGAATCGCCGACATGAACACCGCGATGATCTTCGCGCGGCGGTGCGTCGGGAACCAGTAAGTGAGATACAGGATCACGCCCGGGTAGAAGCCCGCCTCCGCGAGGCCCAGCAGGAAGCGCAGCACGTAGAACTGCGTGGGCGTCTTCACGAACGCGAACAGCGCGGACAGCAGGCCCCACGTGATCATGATCCGCGCGATCCAGATGCGCGCGCCGATGCGGTGCATCAGCATGTTGCTCGGCAACTCGAACAGGAAGTAGCCGAGAAAGAAGATGCCCGCGCCGAGGCCGAACACGGTTTCGCTGAACGCGAGATCCTGCGACATCTGCAGCTTCGCGAAGCCGACGTTCACGCGGTCCAGGTACGCCACCACGTAGCAGAGCATCAGGAACGGCACGATGCGCCAGAACACTTTCCGGTAGGTCAGATCGAGCTCGGCCTGTCCGGCCGCCTCGAGCGGCCGGGCCGCGGCTGCTTGGCTGGGAATCATTTTCGCTGTCTCCATGAGTTGTCGACGCCGGCCGCTTGCGCGCGGCCGTGCGCTTTGTCGTGTGCTGGTGAGAGGGCCCGCGCACACGGCGGGCAGGACTGCGTTACCAGCGCGCGCCGAACGCGTCGCGCAATTCGGCCAGCGCGGGCTCGCCGAGCGGCTCGGGTTTCGGGTGCGTGATCAGCCACAGGCGCGCGGTTTCCTCGAGCTCCTCGAGCGCGTACGACGCATGCGCGACCGACGGGCCCCAGACCACCGGGCCGAGCCGCTCGAGCAGCACGCCGCGCACGCGATCGGCGAGCGCCGCGACTTCGGCGGCCACCGCCGGGTCGCCCGGCCGGCGATAGCGGATGAGCGGAATATGGCCGACCTTCATCACGTAGTACGGCGTGATCGGCGGCAGCACGTCGGCCTCGCTCCAGACGCCCGCGAGCGTGAGCGCGACGAGGTGCGTCGAATGCGTGTGGACGATGCCGCGCGCTTCGGCGTTGCGCGCGTAGATCCCGCGATGCAGCGCGAGCGTCTTCGACGGCTTGCCGCCCGACACCGCGTTGCCCGCCGGATCGACCTTCGCGATGCCGGCCGGATCGAGGCGGCCGAGGCATGCGTCGGTCGGCGTGATCAGCCAGCCGTCGTCGAGCTTCGCGCTGATGTTGCCCGCGCTGCCGACCGCGTGGCCGCGCGCGTACAGGCTCGCGCCGATCTCGCAGATCTCCTCGCGCAGTTTCGTCTCGATGGGGCTCATGCGGCGCCCTCCAGCGCGCGCAGCGCCTTCTCGAAGAAGTCGACCGAGCCGAAATTGCCGGACTTCAGCGCGAGGCCGAGCGGCTGCGCGTCGGGCGTCCCGCGGGGGCTTCCTTCGGTCGTCCCACAGGGACTTCCTTCGGTCGTCCCACAGGGACTTCCTTCGGTCGTCGCGGTGGCGGGCACGCCGGGGTCGATCTGCGCGCCGATCCGCAGCGCTTTCACGCCGAGCGCCTGCACGACCGCGCCGGAAGTTTCGCCGCCCGCGACGACGAACTTGCGCACGCCCATCTCGCGCAGCCCGCGCGCGATCGCGGCGAGCGTCGCCTCGACGAGATGGCCGGCGGCTTCGATGCCGAGCGCCTGCTGCACCTGCTTCACTTCGTCGGGCGCGGCGCTCGCGTAGATCAGCACCGGCTGCGGCAGATGCGCGCGCGCGAACGCGAGCGCCTGGTCGACGACGGGCTCGCCGCGCGCGGCCGCGAACGGATCGATGCGCAACGCGGGGCGCTCGGCGCGCCATGCGGCGACCTGCGCGTGGGTCGCCTTCGATGCGCTGCCGGCGAGCACCGCCGACGCGCCGCCGATCGCGGGCAACGCCGCCGCGTCGCCGCGCTCGGGCAACAGCCCGCCGAGCCGGAAATTCGACGGCAGCCCGAGCGCGACGCCCGAGCCGCCCGTGATCAGCGGCAAGTCCGCGCATGCCTCGCCGAGCACGTACAGATCGCGGTCGGTCAGCGCGTCCGCGATCGCGATGCGGACGCCCTCGCGGCGCAGCGTGTCGATCGTCTCGCGCACGGCGCAGGTGCCGAGCGCGATCGCGTCGTGGCGGATCAGCCCGACTTTCGACGGCGTTTGCCGCTGCAGCACGCGCACGAGATTCGCGTCCTTCATCGGCGTGAGCGGATGATTCTCCATCCCGGATTCGCCGAGCAGCGCGTCGCCGACGAACAGGTGGCCGCGATAGACGGTTCGGCCGTTCTCGGGGAACGCGGGGCACGCGATCGTGAACGCGCGCTCGCCGCCGAGCGCGTCGAGCAGCGCATCGGCGACGGGGCCGATGTTGCCCGCGTCGGTCGAATCGAACGTCGAGCAGTATTTGAAGAAGAACTGGCGGCAGCCCTGCGCGCGCAGCCAGTCGAGCGCGGCGAGCGATTGCGCGACCGCGTCGGCGGCCGGGATCGTGCGCGACTTCAGCGCGACGACGATCGCATCGGCTGGCACGGCCGCGCCGGCGGCGGGCACGCCGATCGTCTGCACGGTGCGCATGCCGCTCTTGACCAGCATGTTCGCGAGATCGGTCGCGCCGGTGAAATCGTCGGCGATGCAGCCGAGCAGGGGGCGAAGGGCTTGATCGGTGCTCATGGAGGCAGGCAACTCCGGTGAATCAGCGGCGCGCCGGCAGCGCGATGCCGGGGAACGTCTTGATGACGGCCGAGTCGTCCTCGCCGCCGTGGCCCGCGCTCGACGCGCTCATGAACATCTGGTGCGCGGTCGCCGACAGCGGCAGCGGGAATTGGCTGCGGCGCGCGGTGTCGAGCACGAGGCCGAGATCCTTCACGAAGATGTCGACCGCCGACAGCGGCGTGTAGTCGCCGTTCAGGATGTGCGGCACGCGGTTCTCGAACATCCACGAATTGCCGGCGCTGTGCGTGATCACGTCGTACAGCGCGTCGGGGTCGACGCCTTCGCGCAAGCCGAGCGCCATCGCCTCGGCCGCCGCCGCGATGTGCACGCCGGCCAGCAACTGATTGATGATCTTCACCTTCGAGCCCGCGCCGTGCGCATCGCCGAGCCGGTAGACCTTGCCCGCGATCGCGGCGAGCACGTCGCCGCAGGCTTCGTACGCGGCGGCGGGGCCGGAAGTCATCATCGTCATCTCGCCGGAGGCGGCGCGCGCGGCGCCGCCGGACACGGGCGCGTCGAGCATCAGCAGGCCGGCCGCCGCGAGCCGCGCGCCGAGTTGCGCGGCGAAGTCCGGCGCGACCGTCGCGCTCGAGATCACGACGCCGCCGCGCGGCATCGCGGCCGCGGCGCCTTGCTCGCCGAACAGCACCGCGTCCGTCTGCTGCGCGTTGACGACGAGCGTGACCACGACGCCGCACAGCGCGCCCAGCTCGGCGGGCGTCGCGCAGCGCACGCCGCCTTCGGCGGCGAAGGCGGCGAGCACGTCCTCGCGCACGTCGCATGCGTGCACACGAAAGCCCGCGCGCAGCAGCGAGCGCGCGACCTCCAGGCCCATCGCACCCAGCCCGATGACTCCAACATTGCGTGACATGGTCAACCTTGTTCGCGGTTTCTCGATTCGTTCGTCGGGCGATTCGCGGGCGGCGCGCGGCCGTTCGCGGATCGCGGCTCAGCAAATGCCGGCTTGCTCCAGGCGGCGCGCCGCGTTGTACATATGCGCGCGCGCCGCGTTGCCGGCGGCCGACGGATCGCGCGCGCGGATCGCGTCGGCGATCGCCGCGTGCTCCTCGCGCACCTGCCGCGAGAAGTCCTCGCGGGTCGCCTCGTTGCCGCGCGTGACCTTCACGCCCGCTTCGAGGTACTGGTTCAGGAAGCTGAGCGTCTTCAGAAAGTACGGGTTGCCGGTGACGCTCGCGATCGTCCGGTGGAACGCGACGTCTTCCGCGACGCCGTCGCGGCCTTCGGCCACCGCGTCGTCGATTTTCGCGAGCGCGGCGTCGATGTCCTCCATGTCCTCGTCGGTGCGGCAGAGCGCGGCTTCGGCGGCCACCTCGGCTTCGATCGCGCGGCGCACCGCGAGCAGGTGCGGCAGCGAACTCGCCTCGACCGCCTCCGCGTAATCGATCCGCAGCGGCCGGATCGCCGCGTGCCGCGCGATGTAGACGCCGCTGCCCTGACGCGGCTCGACGACGCCTTCGTTCTTCAGGCGCGAGATCGCCTCGCGGATCACCGTGCGGCTCACGCCGAACTCCTGCGCGAGCACGGCCTCGGTCGGCAGCTTGCCGGTGCCGGCGAAGCCGCCGATCTCGATCTGCTTGAGCAACTGCTGGGCGACCGTGTCGCTCATCGCCCGGGTCGGGATTTTCTCGAACATGGCGGAAGTCTTGTCATGTGATGTGGTCATCATACAACTTGGAGATCGAGTGAGCATTCGGGATAACCCTTGGGGGCGGATTTTGGCGAAACGGCTCCGGGGCGGCCAGAATAGAAGTTTTCCGTCGTCCGGAACGGGCCGCCCGCTGGCGGTGCGGCGCTTGCCGGGCGCTTCACGCGAGGCCGAGCGCATGACGCAGCCGATCAAGCTGGTGCTGTTCGACATGGAGGGCGTGCTGTCGGATTACGACCGCGCCGCGCGCACCGCGCGCCTGGCCGACCTGACGGGGCGGCCGCCCGAGGCGGTGCGTCACGCGATCTGGGAGTCGGGGCTCGAAGCGCGCGCCGACGCGGGGCGCATCGGCGTCGACCAATACCTGCGCGAGCTGGCGCAATTGCTCGGCGCGCCGGTGAGCCGCGACGATTGGCTGATCGCGCGCAAGGCGTCGATCACGCCGAATCTGGAGGTCGTCGCGCTGGCGGAGCGCGTCGCGCGGTGCAGCCGGATCGCGGTGCTGACGAACAATTGCCGGCTCGTCACCGATTACATTGATTATCTGAATCCGCCCGTTGCGCGCGTGTTCGGTGCGCACGTCTATCCGTCCGCGACGTTCGGCGCGGCGAAGCCGGACGCGCAGGCTTACCTCGGCTGCGTCGGCTGGCTCGGCGTGACGGCACAGGAGACGCTTTTCATCGACGACGCCGATGCGAACGTCGCGGGCGCGGTGAGCGCGGGGCTGCTCGGATGCAAGTTCGTGGGCGCGGGCGCCTTGGCGCAAGAGCTGGCGCGGCGGCGGCTCGCGTAGACGGGCGGCGGCGACGGTTGCGGCCCGGGTGGGCCGGGCCGCGGCGCGGTTGTGTTATTCGAATCGGATTATCCCCATTGGAGCGAGAGGAATCATGTCGAACACTCCCCCGGAATTGCTGAAGGCGGCCGATATCGAGGCGATGGAGGCCGTGCGCTCGGTTCACGTGCTGAACGCGAACGCGGTGCGCCTGAAGAAGCCGCTGAGCGAGAAGACCGGAATCACGCAGTTCGGGTTCCTGATCGTCACGCTGATGCCGGGGCATGAATCGTCCGAATGTCATCGGCATCTTTACGAAGAGGAGTGCGTGTACATCCTGTCCGGGTACGGGGAGGCGACGCTCGGGGAGCGCGCATATCCGGTCGGGCCGGGGGATTTTCTGGGGTTCGCGCGGCGCGGGCCGGCGCATGTGCTGAAGAACACGGGGGATGTGCCGTTGGTGTTCATCACCGCCGGGCAGCGGCTGGAACATGACGTCTGCGAATATCCGAGGGTGGGGAAGCGGTTGTTCGTGGCGGGGGAAATGGAGGGGTATGTGGATTGGGAGGAAGGGCCGCGCGAAATGCTCGGCGATTGAGCGATCCGCGCAGCCGATTGATCCGTGCAGTGAGCTTCTCCACGCAGCCGGTGCGCATGCGGCGCAGCCCATCGGCGCGTTCTGCCGGACGGGCGATTCGAGCGGCGCGAAACGCATAGGGGGCGGCTTGCCGCTTCGCGGATCGCCCGGCATTGGCGGCGTTGCCCTTTACGCGGGCGGCATAGGGGCGACCAACTGCCTGAAGGGGAATCGGGCGCGCATCGCCGAGCGCACGCAACGGCGAAGATCGGCAACGGAGCGTTGCCACGGGCGACTCGAAGAACGCGATCACCGGTTCGCTGATGATGCGCGGTTCGAGGGCGGGCCCGGGGCTTGTCGATCCGGCATGCCGCCGACGCTCAACGGCACGGCCGCCGGCAACGCGGCCGCGCAAGGCACCATGGTCGGCGAGCCGAGCGTCCCAAGCTACGCCGTGAACGTATTCGCCCGTTTCTCTCGCCATTTCTCCTTCAGCACGACGCCGTGCTGCCGATAGAATGCGGCAAGCGCCTCGGGCGTTTCGATCACGCTCCATGTTCCTCGATCGCACATCGCGAGCGGGAACGACGCGCGCGCGACGGCTTCGTCGATCACCGCGCCTTGCTCGTTCGTTCGCATATGCGCGACGTAATTGTGCTGTGGGCCGTGCTGTATCAGCCTGTGCGAGCCTGATGACGCCTTACGTATCGGATCGATCGCTTCGATGGCGACATTGAGGCTGCGCATGATGCGGTGCTCGTCGCGACTGCCGCTCGGCACGGGGGCGCGATGCCCCGCCATATTGATCATGTCATGTGTGTCGTAGTCACCGGTGTAGGGAAGGCTCATCCAGAAGCTTCCCGCCGTTCCCGACGGGCCTTGCGTGCGCTTGAGCAATGCGAGGCTGCCCTCGAGGTCGTCATGGTCGACCGGATAGTAGCGGTGGCCCGAAGGTGTCGATCTGAGCGCGCCGAATAACATGGGCGTGTCGCGCTCGTTCGCTGCCGGGCCCATGTAAAGACCGAGCAGCTTGTCGCGGCCCCAATGTCCGACATAGCCGTCGATGTCCGCGCGTTCAATCTGTGCCAGCCGACGCTCGGAATCCGCACCGTACACCTCTTGCACGGAACCGGGCTTGATCGTCTTTTCGAGGATATCGTGGCCTTTGGCAGGTGCGCCGTTAGCCAGGCGCTTCAGGGACAACTGGCCGCTCGCCCGGAAGCTGACGGCAAAGGAGCCTGCTCGCGCTGCCGCCGCTATGGCGCGAAGATGCTCCGGCCTGACAAACGTTTGGGCGATTCGGGCTTCGACGGGCGTCAGTTCGCGGCTTGTGTCGGCGCGCGCGTGGCTCATCACTGCCGGTGCTTTCGTGGTCGAGCGGATAGACGGGCGAGCCGACATGCATTGGGCCCGATCGGCTTTGAGCGCGGTCAGTCCGGCGAGCGGGCCGGCTCCCCGGTCGGATTGGGCGACGGGCGGCGCCGCTTTCGCAGCGTCATCGGGGGCGGCGGAATTCGGCGGCAATGCCCCAGCGGTCAAGCCATTATTACGGTTTGCTCTCATATTCAGATTTTCCTTGGCAGGCCGTTTGTGAATTCAATCCGACTTTTGAGATTTAAATAATCGGCTAGGGGCGGTGTTAATGGAATGTGTCAAATGAGAAACGAACGACATTGACCGGGTTGGGTTTTCGAGATGCCGCCGTCGAGCATCCGCCTTTTGAAGAATCGTATGCGCGGGCACGGATATGAACGAGCAGGGCGCCTGGGTGAGGTGACCTGCCCCCTACAAACAGGGCCAGCCGGAGTCTAGTAAAGTTCGTTTTCGGAGAAGAAGACGAACATGAAGAAGCGCTTTACGGAACAGCAAATCATCGGGTTTCTGAAGGAAGCCGAGGCCGGTATGCCGGTCAAGGAACTGTGCAGGAAGCATGGGTTCAGTGACGCGTCGTTCTACACCTGGCGCGCGAAGTTCGGCGGCATGGAAGTCTCGGAAGCCCGCCGGCTCAAGGGCCTCGAGGTGGAGAATGCCCGACTGAAGAAACTGCTGGCCGAAGCAATGCTCGATATGGAAGCGTTGAAGGTTGTCGTCAAGGGAAAGCCCTGAGCCCGCAAGCCAAACGCGAAGCAGTGTTGGCGATTCGGGAGAAGGTCAACATCTCCGAGCGCCGCGCCTGCCGGCTTGTCGGGCTTTCTCGCAGCGTGCTGCATTACGACGCGAAGCCGGACCACGAGAATGAGGTGCTCGCGGCGCGTCTGGTGAAGTTGGCGCACGAACGTCGTCGATTCGGCTACCGCCGACTGCACGCCCTGGTGGAACGCGAAGGCACGCACGCCAATCACAAGCGCATCTATCGCCTGTACCGTGAGGCAGGGCTGGCTGTGCGGCGCCGTCGCAAGCGCCACGGCGTCATGATTGAGCGCGAGCAACTGGCATTGCCGGGCGCACCCAACGAGGTATGGTCAATCGATTTCGTGATGGATGCGCTTTCCAACGGCCGGCGCGTGAAGTGCCTGACCGTCGTCGACGATTTCACGAAAGAGGCTGTCGACATCGTCGTCGACCATGGCATCTCAGGTTTGTATGTCGCTCGGGCATTGGACCGTGCAGCTCGCTTCCGTGGCTATCCCAAGGCGGTGCGAACAGACCAGGGACCCGAATTTACGAGCCGCGCGCTTGACCAGTGGGCGTATGCGAACGGCGTCACGCTGAAGTTGATTCAGGCGGGCAAGCCCACGCAGAATGCGTACATCGAATCGTTCAACGGCAAGTTCCGCGACGAATGCCTTAACGAGCACTGGTTCACGACGCTCGCGCACGCTCGGGCAGTCATCGCGGCATGGCGTCAGGACTACAACGAGCAAAGGCCGCACAGCGCACTGAACTACCTTGCGCCGTCAGAGTTTGCGGCGAAACATCGGGCAACCGCGGACGCTCCTGCCGCTTTCCAGGAGTTGGTTTAAAGGGACTTTGCTAGAAGCCCATTGGCCCTATCGAAGGGGGCAGGTCAGGATAGACGTGCCACTCGATTCGGTCGCCGGCTTCGCAAGCGTCTTTAACGAGCGCGGCCTGATCCGAAACGGGCACGTTGCGATCCTTGCCGCCCGTGCCGATGAAGATCGGGATTGCCGACTTCAGCGTCGGGTAGGCCGCTTCGCGTCTGATCCAGTCGAGCACGGGTTGCGGCGAGCGTTTGAAGCTATTTTCGAACGTGAGACCGTCCGAGGCGATCTTCTGCTTGATTGCGTGCAGACACGCGTGCTGGCTGAACTCGAATGCCGGCGTCGCGCGTTCGGTCAGATAGTCGGACGTGGCGAACGACGGATCGAGGAGCTTCGGGGTGGCGTTGAGCCGCAGTATGTTATGGATCACCGAGCGGTGCAATTTCGAGTGTTCCGCATCATCCGCGCGATGGCGAATCGTCGCGTATGGCGTGCCGGTTGCCACCACGCCGCCGATGTCCAGCTCGGGCGCATAGGACTTTGCGTAGACGGCCGTTGCAAATGCGGCCCGGCCGCCTTGCGACTGTCCGAACACGACGATTCGTTTCGGCGACAATTCGAAGCCGCCGTTCTGAACAGCGCGAATGCTGTCGAGTACGCTATACGCGAGCGGACGAGTCAGCCCGTACGGATGGGGACCGGACGCACCAAGCCCTTGGTAGTCGGTCGCGACAATTGCGTATCCCTGCGCGAGCCAATGGCTCAGGTAGCGGACATCGCGTTCGCTATGGCCCGCATACGATGGCGCGCATATGTCGGCGCTGCCGACCGTGCCGTGTGCCCATGCCATCAACGGCCAGCCGCCTTGCGGCGGCGTCCCCTTCGGCACGAACAACGCACCGGACACGACAATCGGCGTGTGGCCGTCAATTCCGTCGGTCGACGTATACAGGATGCGGAGGTTCTGCCCCGCAGCGGCAAGGCCTTGCCGTGGTGTCAGCACTTCGGTGCGCAACATCTGGCCGCGCGTCTGCGGCACCTTGTCCGTCCATCGATAGAACGAAGGAATGCCCCCGTTGCCGGAAACGGGCGCGGATTCGGCGAATGCCGCCGGTGTGCTGATGGCGGCCGCGACGGCCATCGTCGCGAGCGTGGAGAGTGGCATGAATCCGGTTCTCGACATAAGTGATGCCTCTTCTAGAGTTCGTCTCGGTAGACGGGCGCTTTGGGATCGATCGCGAAATGCCGACGCTGACGCTATTTCGACCGTGTCGTCCCACATCGCGAGTCGATGGGCTGCGCGACGAAGCACGCGAAGCGTTCGTCGAGCGCGACGGTGTTGCGGTTGAACGTCAGTATTTCTTATCGGGTTCTTCACCTAGAGTTTCGGACGTCTGTTTTATTAAATAAAACAGCGTATTAATATTTGATAACGCCCAAATTGGCCGGTCAAGTGCTTTCTGCGGCTTTGGGGAATCTCCCGATATTCGAGATAAGTCATTGTATCAATTGGATTTGTTTTGCCTGCCGAAACGGCGTGGAATGCGCCGGCCATTCGCCTAATCTCCAGATATTTAGACCCATTGACGAGAAAATTTTGCGTTTCGAATAATAAATAAGACGGTGTTTTAATTAATAAAACACGTCGCGGGCGGAGCGAATCCGCGTGACCGACAAACGAAACGACGCAAGAGGTTTGAGATGAAGCGAAAGAGTCTGGCGATGGCGGTGGCGGGTATCGGGATCGGCGCGGCGGTGCCGCCGGCGCTCGCGCAATCGAGCGTGACGCTGTACGGCATCGTCGATTCCGGCATCACGTACACGAACAACCAGAAGGGGCATTCTGCCTGGAAGGCGACGAGCGGCAATGAGCAGGCCGCCCGCTGGGGGCTTGTCGGGCGCGAGGATCTCGGCGGCGGCACGAGCGCGATATTCCGGCTCGAGAACGGCTTCGACATCGAGAACGGTACGGCGAGCCAGGGCGGTCGGCTGTTCGGACGTCGCACGTACATCGGATTGGCGAACGATCGCTGGGGCGCGTTCACGATGGGCCGTCAGTACAACGCGGTGCAGGAAACGCTGGCTCCGCTGCATATCGCAACCGTACTCGGAAGATACGCACATCATCCGTTTGATGCCGACGACCTGGACAGTACGTTTCGCACGAACAATTCGGTCCAGTACCAGACGCCCGATTGGGGCGGCGTGCGCGCGATCGCGACGTACGGCTTCTCGAACTCGACGTCGTTCGCGCGGAACCGCACATGGAGCGTCGGGGCGAGCTATGCGCGCGGCCCGCTGCAACTCGCCGCCGCATACGTGCGCGTCGACTATCCGGCGATCGATGCGACCGGCGCGATCGCGTCCGACAATTACTACGGGTTCGTCAAGGGCGTCGCGCGGCAGCAGATCTGGGGCGCGGGCGGCGCGTACGCGTGGGGCGGCGCGACCTTCGGGCTGTTGTATACGAGCGCGCTGTTCAGTCTGCAGACGGGCGGCGCCGAGCGCTTCAACAATTTCGAGGGCAGCGTGCGCTACCGCGTGACGCCCGCGGTGCAGGTCGCGCTCGGCGAGACGTACACGCAGGTGCTCGCGTCGCACGCGGCCGCGCATGACGCGCACTATCTGCAGACGAGCGCGGGGATCCAGTATTTCCTGTCGAAGCGCACGGACGTCTATTTGAACGTGTCCTATCAACGGGCATCGTCGAATGCCGTGGCGTGGATCAAGGGGCTTGACGGGGCATCGAGCACGCGCACGCAGATCGTCGCGGTGACGGGCATCCGGCACAAGTTCTGACTGACCGGCGGATCGGCGAAATCCCCTCGTTTTGACGATCGAGGTGCTGCTGAGTATTGCCACGGAATGATTTCCGAAGGCGCCGTCCGCAGCCGATGCATGCGGCGCTTTTCATGAGCGTCTGGTAGGGGGCGGCGAGGTGGGTCTCGCAATTCCAATGGAGGCAAATCTGGCGCGGCCGGCGCGCCGATCAGGTTCAATATGGGTTGATAGGGGTTGGGAGGCGATTCACGTATAGGGCAAGGAGGCATGTAAATATTGAGTGGATGATGGATGTCGGCCTCCGGCTATCGGTCATCGCTTTCGATGGTTGCCGGCATGCGCAAGCCACGCAATGCGGGCAGACACGTTCGTCGCCTGCTGTCGCCGCGCGCGTATGCGGCTCGCATGACGACGGCGCGAGCCTTCCGGCGATTGCGCCTGCCTGAAACGCATGCGCCGCGTACGATCGGCACGCCGATCGCGCGGCCGTCGCAACCGATGTCGCAGCCGAGGGTGAAAGGCGCGGGAGCGCGGGGCCTCCGCACGCGCATCCGCCTGCGTGTTGCATACGCGCACGCGTGTTCGCGTGCGCGGCGCCGCGCGCCGCCGCCCGTATTCGCCGCAACGCCCGCTTGGCTATTCCTTCACCGCGTGCCAGACATCCTTGAAGCCGTCGCCCTTCTTGTCGCCCTTCGCGGCGTCTTTCGCGAAGAAGTAGAGCGGCTTGCCCTGGTACGCCCACTGCAGCGTGCCGTCGTCGCGCTTGATGATCGTGTAGCCGCCCGCCGGCCGGTCGGTCGCGCTTGCCTTGTAGGGCGGCCAGTTCGCCGCGCACGGGCCGTTGCAGAGGCTCTTGCCCGCATTCGGGGCGTCCTTGTCGAACGTGTACAGCGTCATGCCGTTGGCGGCGACCAGCATGCCGCCGCTCGGCATCGCGGGCGCATCGGCGAGCGCGGCGGCCGACGCGAATCCGACGGCGAGCGCGCATGCGACATCAGCGGTTCTCATGGCTGTCTCCTTGTTTCGGCGGGCGCGGCGGGCCTCGGGAAAGGCGCGCGCGCCGCATCTCGGCGGCGCGCGCCCGTCGCGCACCCTTTCAAACCATAGGCGGTTTTGCGCATGGAGGAAAGGCGATCGTCGCCCGCCGGCGCGCGGCCGTGCGCGCGCGGCCGCGTCAGCGCGGCGCGTCGTGCCCGAGCGCCTGCAGGAACAGCGAGAATAGTTCCGGCTGCGACGAGATGCCGAGCTTCGAATACAAGTGCCGCCGATGCACCTTGACGGTCTCGGGCGAGATCGCAAGCCGCTCGGCGATCGCCTTCGACGAGTTGCCGCGCAGCACGAGCCGCGCGATCGCCATCTCGCGCTCGGTCAGCAACGGCGCGCCGAAGCTCGCGAGCGCGCGCTCGACGCGCTCGGCGAGATCGTCGCTCGCCCGCGCGCGCGATGCGTCGCCCTGCAGCCGCCGGTGCTGGCGGATCGCCGCGAGCAGCCACGGCGAGCAGGCGGCCAGGCGGCCGAGCGTGTCGGTGTCGAAGCGCGCGTGCGCGCCGAGCGACAGCGACAGCATCTCGTCCGGTCGCGTGCGCACGATGATCTGCAATTCGTCCTCGCCCACCGCGTCGCGAAAATAACTGAGGAAATATTCGCTCTGCCGGAACAGATCGGGCGCGACTTCCTCGAGCCGGTAGCAGCCGTCGGCAAGGCCGTCGTGCGCGGCCTGCAGGAACGGATCGAGCAGGTAGAGCCCGTTCAGGTACAGCGGCACGGGCGACGGCCCGCTCGCGCCGCCCGTGTCGTATTCGTCGAGCACGACGGGCGCGCCGTCGCGGCCGAGCGCGGTCGCGAGCGCGTTGTCGAACGGCACCATCTCGTTGAGAAACAGGATCAGCAAGCGCCAGAAGCGCGGCTCGCCGAGATGATCGAGCGCGCGTCCGAACGCTTGATGCATCGCTACTTCGCTGAACAGTCGATCCATGTGCGCCCCGGTTTGGCGTAACCCCAAGGGGGAATGGCGGCGCGCAATTTGGCTTCCTAGACTGCGCGCCATGCGTTGCCCGAGTATGGGCGTTCAAAAACCTGCGGCAAAGGAGTGCAAGATGGCGATCATATCGGAGTCTTCGAGCGCGGCGGCGGCCGCCGCACCGGGCGGCGCGCGCGCGCCGGACACGCTCGCGCGTTCGCTCAACGTGCGCGATGTGGTGATGATCACGGTGTCGGGCGTGACGCCCGCGAGCTCGATTTTCGTGATCGCGCCGTTCGCGATCCAGCAGGCGGGCAGCGGCGCGGTGATGTCGTTCGTGCTCGGCGGGCTGCTCGCGTTCGCGTTCGCGCTCTGCTATGCGGAACTGAGCGCCGCGCACCGCAGCGCGGGCGGCGAGTACGTGATGGTCAAGCGCGTGTTCGGTGCGCTGCCCGGGTATCTGACGTTCGTCGCGGTGCTCGCCGTCAACGTGTTCATTCCGGCCGTGCTCGCGAGCGGCGCCGCGCCTTACCTGAACGCGGCGCTCGGCACGCAGCTCGGCAATCAGTCCGTGGCGCTCGCGATCGTGCTCGCGAGCTATGCGTTGGGTATCCTGAACATTCGCACGAACGCGTGGATCACCGGCGCGTTTCTCGTGATCGAGATCCTCGTGCTCGCGCTGATCGCCTATCTCGGCTTCTCCGAGCCGCATCGCTCGCCGCTCGCGCTCGTGCATCCCGTCGTCGCGAACGGCGCGGCGCTCGTGCCCGCGACGCTCGCCGCGATCATGCCGGCCGTCGGCACGGCGATCTTCTGTTACAACGGCTTCGGCGCGGCCGTGTTTCTCGCCGAGGATCTCGAAGGCGGCAATCGCGACATCGCGAAGGCGGTGATCTGCTCGCTCGCGGTGATCCTCGTCGTCGAGCTCGTGCCGCTCACCGCGATCGTGCTCGGCGCGCCGTCGTTCGTCGAGCTCGCGAAGAGCGCCGATCCGATCGGCTATGTCGTGCGCGCGCTCAGCAATCCGGGTGTGTCGCGCGTCGTGAGCGGCGGCATCTTCCTGTCCGTGTTCAATGCGATCATCGCGATCGTCATCATGGTCGGGCGCTTCCTGTACAGCAGCGGGCGCCATGCGTTGTGGTCGCATGCGTGCAACGGCGCGTTCACGCGCATTCATCCGCGCCTCGAATCGCCATGGATCGCGACGCTCACGCTCGCGGTGCCGTCGACGCTGCTCGTGTTCGTGTTGAGCCTCGACGCGCTGACCGCGTTCACCGTCGATCTGCTGCTGCTCGTCTATCTCGCCGTCGGCGTCGCGGCGCTCGCGAGCCGCGTGATGCGGCGCGACGTCGATCATCATTACCGGATGCCGTGGTGGCCGCTGCCGCCCATTGTCGCGATCGCGGGCGCCGGGTATACGCTGTACACGACGATCGCCGCCGCGACGAAGCCGACCGACCTGTACATCATCGCCGGGCTCGCGGCTGTCTCGCTCGCGGCCTACGCGCGCTGGGCGCGCCGCAGCGCGGCGTTTCGCGAACTCTGAACCATGAACCGGGCAACGAACCGAAAGAGAGGACCATCAGCATGCGCACACGAGATCTGGGCATTCGCATCGGCCGCGGCAAGCCGGGGCGCCTGAACGCCATCACCGACGTCGCCGGCGTGCGGGTCGGGCACCACACGGTGCACGTCGAGGCGGGCGACGCGTCGGCGCACACCGGCGTGACGGTGATCGAGCCGCGCGCCGCGCGCGCGCGCGACGAGCCGTGCTTCGCGGGCGTTCACGTGCTCAACGGCAACGGCGACGCGACCGGGCTCGAATGGATTCGCGAGGCGGGGCTGCTGACGACGCCGATCGCCTATACGAACACGCACAGCGTCGGCATCGTGCGCGATGCGCTCGTCGCCGCCGAGCGCGCGCAGGGCGGCGCGCGCGAGCGCGAGCACGTGTACTGGTGCATGCCGGTCGTGATGGAGACGTTCGACGGACTCCTGAACGACATCTGGGGGCAGCACGTGTGCGTCGGGCACGTCGCGCAGGCGCTCGCCGCCGCGCGTTCGGACCCGGTCGCGGAAGGCTGCGTCGGCGGCGGCACCGGCATGATCTGCCACGAGTTCAAGGGCGGCATCGGCACCGCGTCGCGCGTCGTCGCCGAAGCGGCGGGCGGCTGGACGGTCGGCGCGCTCGTGCAGGCGAACTACGGGCAGCGCGCGGCGCTGCGCGTCGCGGGCTACCCGGTCGGCGAAGTGCTGCGCGACGCGCACTCGCCGTTCGACGAGGCGGGCGGGGCGGGCGAGCCCGGCATGGGCTCGATCGTCGTGACGCTCGCGACCGACGCGCCGCTGCTGCCGCATCAATGCACGCGGCTCGCGCAGCGCGCGAGCGTCGGGCTCGCGCGCGTCGGCGGCGGCACCGACAATTCGAGCGGCGACATTTTCGTGGCGTTCGCAACCGGCAATACCGGGCTGCCGATCGTGAGCTATGGCCGGCCGGGCCCGACGACGGTCGGCGTGCGGATGGTCGCCGACGCGCACATCTCCGCCCTGTTCGACGCGGCGGTGGAAGCGGTCGAGGAGGCGATCGTCAACGCGCTCGTCGCGGCGACCGATCTCGCGGCGCGCGGCGTGCGCGTCGAGGCGCTCGGCGCCGCGCGGCTCGTCGATGCGTTGCGCGAGACCGGCTGGCGCCCGCGCGCGGGCGACGCTCAGCTATAGCCGTGGCAGCGTCTGAGGCCCGCGTAGTCGTAGAAGCGGCTGCCGGGCGCGATGCGCGCGCCGTCGCACGCGGGCTGGAAATCGGTCTCGCGCTCGTTGTACAGCATCTTCACGATGAGCCGCGCGCCGTTGCGGTAGACGTCCCATTGCAGGTTCGCGGCCATCGGCGCCACCGTCTCGCCGCGCCACGGATTGTTCGCGTACGTGTACGTCTGCGCTTGCGGCACGGGCGCGAACACGTCTTTCAGCTTCAGGATCGATGCGAACGGAATCACCACTTCGGCATGCGTGAAGCGCAGCTTCGCCGCATTGGTCAGATCGCCGTGCGCGATCGCGTCGATCTCGGCGAAGAAATCGTCGACGAGCGCCTGCGCCATCCGGTAGGTGATGGGGTTCGTCTCGGCGATACCCGGGCCTTTTTCGTAGAAATCCTCGGCGTCCTGAAGATACGCGAGATACTCGGCCTGCGGCGCGGCGATGTAGCGCTCCATCGTGACGCCGGCCGTCTCGGCCGTCATCGCGGGCGCGACCTGCAGCAGGTTGTACAGCACGTTCGCGGCGTCGGCGGCGGACTTGATCGTGGTCTTGCCGTCGCCCTTGAGCGTATGGGCGAACTTCGCGTCCGCCGACGCGAACGTGTACGTGCCCGTGTTCGAGAATGTGTAGCCCGCCGTGCCGAGCTTCGCCGCGAAACCCGGCGTCACGAGCGCGGCGAGCACCGTTTGCGCGACCTGCGACGTTCGCGGCGCCCGCATGATCGCATCGAGCTTCGCGGCGACGGCGGCGCTGCCGCCGTAGGCCTGGTACGCGAGGCTGTCGCGATAGGTCGCGTAATACGGATCGTCTGTCGACACGACGAGGTCGACCGAAGGCTTCAGCGCATGGAAGTACAGCAGGAAGCGGTTGGCGCCCACCGCCTGCGCGACGGGCGCGCCTTGCGGATAGCCGGCGATCGCGCTCGGCGACGTGATCGCCGGCGCGAGCGCGGGGCGCGCGGCGACGAGCGCGCCCGAGAAGTAGGCTGAGCTGTCGACCGCGCGATCCTGCCCGGAATGCACGACGACGATCTTGCGCGCCGCGCCGCCCGTCGTGCCCGCGACCGTGTCGAACAGTGCCGGCAGCCGCTGCAGCAGCCGCGCGGCGAGCTGCTGATGTTCGCGAATGCCCGCCTGCGTGAGATTGCCGTAGCCGGGCGTCGAGATGCCCGCGACGCCGTAGCCGAGCAGCGCGTTCGCCTTCATCATCGCGAACGTGTCGGCCTTCAGTTGCCGGCCGAGCGGCGTGAGCGCGCCTTCGGCGTCCGCCTTTTGCAGCATGTCGTAGATCGCGCCGTCGTACTTGAAGCCGGACAGCCCGCGCGAGCCGTGGCGCGCGAGCATTTCGGTATAGACGGGCGCATAGCCCGCGGGCGGTGCTTCGTAGCGCGAAGCATCCTGCTGCGGCCGATAAGGCGTTTTCGTCTGGTAGTAGGTGGGCGCGGCGGCGGGTGTCGACGCGGGGGCGTCGGGCGTCGGGTTCGGCCGGGCGGGCGGCGGCGCGGCGCTGTCGTTCGTGTCGTCGGCGCCGCAGGCGGCGAGCGCGACGCACAGCAGCGTCGCAGCGAGGAGGCGGGCGGGGTGGGCGAGACAGCGTTGCATCGAACGCAAGGGGCGAGGTGGGTTCGGCCGGAGGGCACCGCCGCTCGGCGAAGCGTTGCGCGGACGGTGAATCGAGTGCGCAGTCTCGCAAAGGTTTTTGACAGCTTGAAGTCATCGAACGGAAAGCTCGATGCGAGCTTTCCGTTCCATCGGGAGCGCGGCGCGCACGGCAGCTTAGCTGCCGAAGTAGATGTTGCAGAAGCTGACCGGGCCGACGCATGCGTTCGGGTCCTGGCGGTCTTGATGAGCGGCGGGGACGCGGCCGGCGGCTTGCACGGCCTCGGTGCGGTTCGCCGGTTGCCGGCCCGCGTCGGCGGCGGCGGGTTGCGCGTGAGCAGCGGCCATGACGGCGGACAGCGACAGCGCGACGACGGCGATTTGCAGCGACTTCATTTGATTTTCTCCTAGAGGGTTTCCGTCTTGCTCGACGGTGATGAAACTATATGACTCGGCCGGGTTTGGATTAATCGCCCGGCCTGCGGAGCTTCCTTCCATTTCGCACAACGATCGTTTCGCACGTCACATGCGCCTTGCGCGCACGCGTTCGCGGGCGCGCGAGCCGCGATTGAACGGCGCGTCCTGATCGATCAGCGCGCTGCGGATGAAGTGCAGGCAACTGACGATGCGCTGCATCCGGCGCCGCTCGTCGGGCACCGCGTACCACAGGTGCTGCGTGTGCCGGACCGCGCGGATCGCGAGATTGACCGACTTCAGCGCACGCGCGAGGCGGTGCGCGTCGGGCGTCTCGAACAGCCTCGGCAGCGCCTCGCGCACCGCGTCGATCAACGCGCGCCAGCGCAGCGCCTGCGCGGGTTGCGCGGCCGTGAACGCCTGCATCTCGCGCCGCAGATCGATCACCGCGTGGCCGATTTCGAGCGTCGCGAGCATCCAGCGAAGCGCGTCCCGATGCCGCCGTGAGCGCTTCATCAGCAGATTGCGCAGTTGCGACATCAGATCGTGCGAGCTCGACTGAAAGCGCTGATCGAGCCCTTGCAGCGGGCCGTCGCACGCGAGCGCGATCTGCCGGCGCAGGTCGCGCGCGATCCGGCCGGTGAGCCACGGCATCTCGGCGGGAAACACCACCGCGAACGCGATCGATGCGGCGAGCATCGACACGACGAGCGCGAGCCCGTTGTTGATCAGCACGTCGGGCGCGTAGACGATCACGTTGTCCGGCCCCGCGAGCAGGCAGAAGAACACGACGAAGCCGATCCCGTAGCCGGACTTGCCCGGACGCGTCGCGAGATACGCGCCCGCCGCGAGCACGGGCGCGAGCGCCGCGCACAGCAGCGGGAAGCCGTCGATGTTCGGATACACGCGGCACACGTACAGGTAACCCGTGAGCGTGGCGAGCGCCGCGCCGGCGGCCATCTGCGCGACGAAGCGGCTCGCGCGCGGCGCGGTCGAGCTGAGCGCGCACGCGATCGCGGTGCCGATCACGGCGAGCGAGCCGCTCGACCATTCGGACGCGATCCAGAACGCGCTCATCGCACCCATCGCGACGAGCGTGCGCAGGAACGTGAAGCCGACGAAGTAGCGGTTGGTCTTCACCGCATACCGCGTGACCGAACGTTCGAGCACGTGACTGTCGAGCGCGAGCGACGCGTGCGTTTCCGCGTAGCCGAGGAATTCGTCGACGAAGCGGTAGAGCAGCTCGATCGCGGTATCGAAGTCGAGCACGCCGGCGGGTGCGAGCGTCTCGAGCCCGCGGCGCGATGCGCGCGCGCGCTTGGGCAGCGCGGCCAGATACGCACTCAGCGCGACGAGCGCAGGCGAAGGCGACGGCGACGGCGACGGCGCCGATCGCGCGCGTGGCCGCGCGAGATCGGCGCGCAGCGCGTACAGCACGCCCGACAGCGCATCGACATGCGGGGCGATCGCCGTGAGCACCTCGGCCGCATGATTCGCGCGCAGGCGCCTGAGCAACTGATGGAATGCATGGAGGCGCGCGCATGCGTTCATGAACTCGCTGTTCAGCCGCGCGAGCCGGCGGCTGCGCGCGCGGATGTACGGATCCTCGAAGGTCGCGAACGCGCGCGTCGCCTCGAAGCCGACGATGCCGTCGACGAAGTCGGCGAAGCGCCGCTCGAACTCGCCGCGCTCGACCGCGCCCGCCGTCGTGCTCGCCGCGAACGCGACGAAATCGGCGTGCCGCGCGCTCAGCGTGCGCATCAGCGCATCGCTCGAGCTGAGCGGAAGCACGAGCGCGCTGACGGCGCCCGAGCAGAAGATGCCGACCGCGACTTCGGCCGCGCGCGTGAGCGCCGACAGAAACAGCGTGTTCGGCGCCATCACCGCGGGCAGGCCGATCAGCGCGGCGGTGTAGCCGGCGAGCACGTAGCCGTACCAGCGAAAGTGCCGGTTGCGCACGGCCGCCGCGATGCAGCCCGCGACCCACAGCGTGATGCCCGCCATGTATAGCTCCGGCTGCTGCGCGAACAGGCCGCCGAGCGCGAGCGCCGCCACGAGCCCGACGCCCGTGCCGACGACGCGGTAGAAACTCTTCGCGAGCACCATCCCGCTCATCGGCTGCATCAGCACGAACACGGTCGTCATCGCGATGCGCGGCTGCGATAGATCGAGCAGCATCGCGATGCCCATCGCGAGCAGCGCGGCGGCCACCGTTTTCGCGAGATGCAGCCAGACGAGGCCGTCGCGGCCCGCCCAGTCGCGCGCGAGCCTGCCGGTGCTTCGCAGCCGCTCCTGCCATCGGTGCGGGTCGATGGGGAATCGCTGTAGCGCGGGCTCGTGCTTCATGGCAGTGGGCGGGGCGGTGCTTCTGGCGGGCGCGGATCGGGGGCCTCCGGCCTCGCGCGACGACGCCAGTCTGACCGGAGAGGCGCCGATTGTAGGAGCCGCGCGCACGCGCATTAACGCGGGTGCGGGGAAACCATAGTTGCCGTGACGGCAACAATGCGGGGCCCTCGCTGGAGGACAATATCGTCTCTACATACGTTTCGGACGGGAATGGATACGCTACAGAACATGCGGGTGTTCGCTCGCGTGGTGGAAGCGGGCAGCTTCACGGCGGCCGCGCAATCGCTGAACTCGACGACGGGCGCGATGTCGCGCGCGGTGTCCGAGCTCGAGGCACGGCTGCGCACGCGTTTGATGAATCGCTCGACGCGGCGCCTCGCGTTGACGCCCGCGGGCGAGCGCTATCTGCTGCGCTGCCGGCAGATTCTCGCGGACGTCGATCAGGCGGAGGAAGAGGCGAGCTGCGCGCACGAACGCCCGGCGGGCGTGCTGCGCATGCACAGCTTCGCGAGCATCGGCCAGCACTACGTGCTGCCGGCGCTCACCGCGTATCGCAGCCAGCATCCGGACGTGTCGATCGAGCTCACGCTGTCGCAGCGGATGCCCGATCTGTTCGACGGCTCGAGCGACATGGCGGTCGTGACCGCTTCATCGCTACCCGATTCCGAACTCGTATCGCATCTGCTCGGCTCGACGTTCAGCATTCTGTGCGCGACGCCCGCGTATCTGCGCGCGCACGGCGCGCCGCGCACGCCGCGCGATCTCGCGCGGCACGCATGCCTCACGCTGCGCACGCCGGCGTTCCCGACGAACGAATGGCTGCTCGAAGGGCCGAACGGCGCCGAGGAAATCAAGGTGGATGGCCCGGTGCAGACCAATACCGCCGAATCGCTCGCGGTGGCGATCCGCGCGGGCATCGGCATCGGCATGCTGCCGCTCTATGCGGCGATCGAGGACCTGCGCTGCGGCAACCTCGTGCGCGTGCTGCCCGCGCACCGGCTGCAGAAGATGAACGTCTACGCGCTCTATCCGTCGCGCCGCTTCATCGATGCGAAAGTGCGCACCTGGGTCGAAGTGCTGCGCTTTCACATGCCGAAGATGATCGCGCGCGACGAGGCGATGCTGTCGGCGATCGTCGCGGAAGCGTCCGACGCGACGCAAAGCGCGATTGCCGGGGCGCTCGACGTCGGGCTCGAATCGGCGCACGCGCTCAGTCACTGAGCCCGCCGTTTTCCGATGTCGGCGCGATGCGCCGCCGCCCGTCGAGCGCGGCGGCGCATCGCGCGCATCGCGGATCGCGTGTCGCCTATCGGATATCGCGCATCGGGGCGTGGCCGCATGCGCGCGGCGCTGCCGCCTCGGGTGGCGCCGTATGTTGCCGTGCATCGCCGCTGTGTATTGCCGCGTATCGCCCGGGGGGGCATGCGTCGTGTCTATCGCGTTTGTCATGACGGACGCGCGCATGTCGCGCGCGGGTATGTGAGCGGCGCATGCCAGGTTGCGTGATCGCGGCGCGGCCTTCGGGCATGGATTGCCGAGCGCAGGAGCGGCGCGAAGCGGGCCGTCGCCGGGTGGCGACAAGACAGCGAAGAAGCCGCGCGGTAGCCGCGAGGAAAGGAAACGATAAAACCGCAAAACCGCAAAACCGCAAAGAGGCGGCGCATCGCGCACGCCTCTTCACCAATTGTGTCTCCCCGAACGATGCCTGCCGAGCGGTGCCCGCCTATCGCGCGCCGGCCGCCGGCTTGCCCGCCTGCGCGGTGCCCGCGACAGCCGGGCCGTATGCGGTCTCGGCCGTCTTGCGCGTGGCGAGGCGCTTCGCGTCGAGTCGGCGCTGCGCGGCCTGAATGTCGTCGGGGTAGGTGTTGTCGTTGCCGCGCGACGGCTGATAGCCGACGGATTCCAGATCGACGAGTTCCTGAATGACTTGCGCGCGCGTGAGCGAGCCGTTCGGCGATTGGGCAAACGAGACGACCGGTGCGGCGAGCACGAGCGCGGCGGCAGCGGTGACGACGATCGATTTCAAGATGACCTCCAGGGTGATTCGATTCGGTGCAGTTCGCGATCGGCGATCCGAACTGACGAAGCAAAGTCTACGCAGCCGAAGCACGCGGAAAAACCGGCCGCGCCGGCACGCAGCCTTGCAGATCGCACAACACTGAAGCGTGCGGTGTGCGTGCCGCGCGGCCGATCGGGCGACGCTTCGTGACGGAAATGTGTCCGTTCGTTCCGGCCTGCGCAAAGAAGCGCTGCACGCCGGGCCGCAGATCCGCGGCGGGCGAATCCCTAAACTCGACCATCGTCGGATCGAGTCGTTTCATTTCCATCAACAAGGAGTTTCGTTGTGAAAAACATCCGGTTTGCATGCGCAACCGCAGGGGTTCTGGCCGCGACGGCCGCACACGCGCAGAGCTCGGTCACGTTGTACGGCCTGATCGACACGGGCATCATGTACACGAACAACGTCGCGAGCGGCAATTCGCACGGCGGGCTCGTGCAGGCGACGACGGGCGCCGTGAACGGCAGCCGCTTCGGCGTGCGCGGCACCGAGGATCTCGGCGGCGGCCTGAAGGCGCTGTTCGTGCTGGAGAACGGCTTCAATGCCGAGAACGGCAAGCTCGGGCAGGACGGCCGGCTGTTCGGCCGTTTCGCGTATGTCGGGCTGTCCGACAATCGTTTCGGCACCCTGACGATCGGCCGGCAATACGATTCGCTCGTCGATTTCGTCGCGCCGCTGTCGGCGACGGCCGGCACGTTCGGCGACGCGAGCTTCGCGCATCCGTTCGACAACGACAACCTGAACCACTCGTTGCGGATCAACAACGCGATCAAGTACACGAGCAACACATACGCGGGCCTGAAGTTCGGCGGCATGTACGCGATGTCGAACAGCACCGATTTCGCGACGAACCGCGCGTACAGTTTCGGCGCGAGCTATACGCGCGGGCCGCTGAACGTCGCGGCCGGCTATCTGCAGATCAACGGCTCGAAGGGCACGACGGCGGGCAGCCCGGGCGCGGTCGACATCGTCGAGTCGGCGGCGAACGGCAAGGGGGGCTTCTCGCTCGGCGCGGACCGGATGCGCTCGTACGGCGGCGGCCTGAACTACGCGTTCGGCCCGGCGACGCTCGGCTTCGTCTACACGCGCGCCGAATACGAGAACACCGCGTCGTTCGGCTCGACGGGCGGCACGGTGCGCTTTAACAACTACGAACTGAACGGCAAGTACCAGCTCACGCCCGCGTTCAGCGTCGGCGGCGCATACACGTATACGGACGGCCACGTCGAGAACACCGTCAAATACGGTTCCGATCCGAAGTGGCACCAGGTCGACCTGATGGCGGTATACCGCTTGTCGGTGCGCACCGACGTCTATCTCGAAGGGATGTACCAGCACGCATCGGGCCGCAATTACGTCGCGATGATCAACACCGCGGGCGGCGCGTCGTCCACCGGCAACCAGGTCGTCGCTGCGGTCGGCCTGCGCACGCGCTTCTGACGGGCGCGGCGCCGCATCGCGCGCTGCCGGGGACAGAGCCCGAATTTACGGCTTGACATCGCGCGCGGCGTTGACGAGAGTGACCGTTCGTCCGTGTCGAAGGCGCCGCTCTTATGCATGCCGTATCCCGTCGTCCGTCGTTGAGCAGCGCGGTGTTCTACCGCGATCCGCGCGCCGCGCTCGAATGGCTCGAGCGCGCATTCGGTTTTGCGCGCGGCATTGTCGTGAGCGATGCGCAAGGGCGCATCGCGCACGCCGAGCTGTCGTTCGGCGACGGCGTCGTGATGATCGGCGCCGCCGGCTGGAGCGAGTTCGCGTTCAGCCCCGAATCGCTCGACGGCAAGAACACGCAATGCGTGCACGTGCAGCTCGAGTCCGATCTCGACGCGCATTGCGAACGGGCCCGCGCCGCGGGCGCCGTGATCCTGCAGGAACCCGCCGATCAGTTCTACGGCGACCGTACGTACCGAGCACGCGATCCGGAGCGGCACGTCTGGACGTTCGCGCGGACGGTGCGCCGCGTGTCGCGCGAGGAAGCCGAGCGGCATGGCGGGCTTTCGATCGAAGGGGGGCGTTGAGCGCCGCGCGACGCGGCCGGCGGCCCGCACGGCGTTTCGCCGTTTCGCCATGCCGTTGTTTCAGCACTTCGTCGCCGCTTCGTCCCGGCACCCGCCCACTGCCGGGACGATGCCGCGACAATCCGCCATGCCAGGTTCGCCGCGCTCCGATTTTCGCGGTGTCGCGCAATTGAATCACCCCCATTCCCCACTGTTTCCGGCGCATTTTTTGCCGTACGCTTTTTCAACGAGCGCTTGCCAATCCATTTCACGGGAATATGTCCGCCAAAATCCGGACATAATCGGAAATCATTTCAATGCCGACGCGAACCGGTTTTCGCGGCTCGAATTATTCCTCTTGGATCGCGTTATTGCGTTGAGCGCTTTGCACAGTAAAATGGCGGCCGGGTAGCGGCAAGGTGCACGTGCCTTGTGCAGGATGAACCGCGCGAATTGTCCGCTTTGCCATGCCCGAGTTCGATTTCGGTATTAATTGTCCGAATCGGGATGCGGCGGCTTTATTGGCCGGGCATCATCCGTTCACGCTGGAATGCTGGAGATCAAAAGACGATGGCAACACGGGGCGAATTTTCATTGAGCGAGGTGCCCGCGCACGAGCGCAAAGGCGCACTGTCGATCACGATGGTGCTGCTCACCTTCACGTTCTTCACGGGTACGATGTTCGCGGGCGGCAAGATCGGCGTCGCGTTTCGCGTCGTCGACATGCTGTGGGTCGCGGTCGTCCGCAATCTGCTGCTTGCCGCCTATGCGGCCGCGCTCGCGTTCGTCGCGTCGCGCAGCGGGCTCAATTCGGTGCTGATGGGGCGTTTCTGTTTCGGCGAGGTCGGCAGCAAGCTGTCCGATTTCCTGCTCGGCTTCGCCGAACTCGGCTGGTATGCGTGGGGCACCGCGACGGTGGCGATCGTGCTCGTCAAGCTGCTCGGCTGGCCCGCGTCGGTGACGACGCCGCTGATGGTGCTGTTCGGGTTCGGCTTCTCGATTACCGCGATCGTCGGCTATCGCGGGATGGACGCGCTCTCGCGCGTGTCGGTGCCGCTGATGTTCGCGCTGCTCGTCGTGTCGATGTGGATCGCCACGCGCGACGTCGGCGGCTGGCCGGGCCTCGCGAAGATCGCGCCGACGCAGCCGATGAGCTTCGCCGCCGCGGTCACGATGGTGTTCGGCACGTTCGCGAGCGGCGCGACGCAGGCGACGAACTGGACGCGGCTCGCGAAGAGCGGCCGCGCGGCCGTCGCGGCGAGCATGATCGGCTTTTTCGTCGGCAATGGGCTGATGATCGTCGCGGGCGCGTATTGCGCGATCGTCTATCAGCAGTCCGACATCGTCGAAGTGATGATGCTGCAAGGGCTGTCGATCGCGGCCGTCGTGATGCTCTGCCTGAACCTGTGGACGATTCAGGGGCCGACGATCTACAACGTGTCGGCGGCCGCGTGCCATCTGTTGCGCAGCGAACGCCGCCGCACGCTGACGCTCGTCGGCGCGGCGGTCGGCATCGTGCTCGCGATCGGCGGCATGTACGAGATGCTGATCCCGTTCCTGATCCTGCTCGGCTCGATCATTCCGCCCGTCGGCGGCGTGATTCTCGCCGATTTCTGGTATCGGCACCGCGGCCGCTATCCGGCGATCGCGAGCGCCCGGCTGCCGCGCTTCAATATCGCCGGGCTCGCCGCATATGCGATCGGCGCGGCGCTCGCGTACGCATCGCCGTGGATCGCGCCGCTCGTCGGCATCGCCGCGTCGTCGTTCTGCTACATCGTGTTCGTGCAGATCGCGGGCCGCGCGGTGCGCGCGCCGTCGGTCCAGGGAGAGTGAAGCGATGAGTCTGACCATCAGCGAGATCCTGCAACTGCCCGGTCTCGAAGAGCTCCAGCTGCGCGCGGGCGAGCGCAGCGTGCAGCGGCCGGTGCGCTGGTACTACGTCGCGGAGAACGAAGGCATCGCCGATTGGGTGATGGGCGGCGAGCTCGTGTTCGTCACCGGGATCAATCATCCGTGCGACGAGGCGAACCTGCTGCAGCTGATTCGCGAGGGCGCGAAGAGCCGCATCGCCGGGATGGTGATCCTGACGGGCGAGGCGTTCATCCGCCGCATCCCCGATTCGGTCGTCGCGCTTGCCGAGCAGCTCGAGATCGTGCTGATCGAGCAGCCGTATCTGCTGAAGATGGTGATCGTCACGCAGTTGATCGGCACCGCGCTCGCGCGGCACGAGAACACGCTGCGCTCGCAGCGCGACATCGTGAACCAGCTGCTGACGGGCGACTACCCGAGCATCGACATCGCCGCCCATCGCGCGCGCAATCTGCAGCTCGCGCTCGATCGGCCGCGCCGCGTCGTCGCGCTGCGGCTCGCGGGCGTGCCCGCGCTTTTCGAAGGGCGCGATCCGGCCGCGGCGGAGGCGCTGCTGCAGGATGCACGGCAGACGGTTCAGCGCGGCCTCGACGACTGGCTGCGCGACGAGGAAGGCGCACTGCCCGTCGTCGAGCAGGGCGAGCTGTTCGTGCTGCTGCTGCCGTGCGACGATCCGCGCTTCAGGAAGCAAAAGCTCGCGCTCGGCGCGCTGCGCGACGCGTTGAACCGGCAAACCGGGCCGCTCGCGCTGTTCGTCGGGATTTCGTCGACGGTCGGCGCCGCGCGCCATTACTGCCGCGGGCTCGCCGAGGCGCGGCAGGCGCTCGGCGTCGCCGAGGGCATGCGCGCGGGGCAGGGCCTGTGCGACTACAGCGAGCTCGGCGTGCTGAAGCTGCTCGCCGCGATTCCCGATCCGACGCTGATCGACGGCTTCGTGAAGGAAACGCTCGGCAATCTGCTCGACAGCAACCGCAAGCATCCGACGATGCTGATCGAGACGCTCGAGGCGCTGCTTCAGGAAAACGGCAACGCGATCAAGGCGGCCGAGCAGTTGTCGATCCACCGCAACACGCTCAATCACCGGCTGCGCAGGATCGAGACGCAGTCGGGGCAATCGCTCGCCGATCCGTATTTTCGGCTGAACGCATCCGTCGCGCTGCTCGCGTGGCGGATGTCGGATACGCAACGACAGGAGTTCTGATGAAGCTCATCAACGCGACGCTGCGCAAGCGCAGCGGCCTTTTCAGCATCGTGCTCGACGGCGGCGCGATCGCGAGCGTCACGCCGCAGCCGGCGCGTGTCGACGCGCCGCACGCGCCGCGGGCGGACGTGATCGACGCCGACGGCAAGCTCGTGATCCCGCCGCTCGTCGAGCCGCACATCCATCTCGACGCGGTGCTGACGGCGGGCGAGCCCGAATGGAACATGAGCGGCACGCTGTTCGAGGGGATCGAGCGCTGGGCGCAGCGCAAGGCGACGATCACGCACGAGGACACGAAGGCCCGCGCGCATGCGGCGATCGGGATGTTGCGCGATCACGGCATTCAGCACGTGCGCACGCACGTCGACGTGACCGACCCTTCGCTCGCGGCGCTGAAGGCGATGCTCGAGGTGAAGGACGAGGCGCGCGGGCTGATCGATCTGCAGATCGTCGCGTTCCCGCAGGAAGGCATCGAATCGTTCGGCGGCGGCCGCGCGCTGATGGAGCGGGCAATCGAGGTGGGCGCGGACGTCGTCGGCGGCATTCCGCACTTCGAGAACACGCGCGAGCAGGGCGTGAGCTCGATCCGGTTCCTGATGGATCTCGCCGAGCGCAGCGGCTGCCTGGTCGATGTGCACTGCGACGAGACCGACGATCCGAACTCGCGCTTTCTCGAGGTGCTCGCCGAGGAAGCGCGCGTGCGCGGGATCGGCGCGCGCGTGACGGCGAGCCATACGACGGCGATGGGCTCGTACGACAATGCGTACTGCTCGAAGCTGTTCCGCTTGCTGAAGCGCTCGCAGATCAATTTCATCTCGTGCCCGACCGAAAGCATCCATCTGCAAGGCCGCTTCGATACGTTCCCGAAGCGCCGCGGTCTCACGCGCGTCGCCGAGCTCGATCGCGCCGGCATGAACGTGTGCTTCGGCCAGGATTCGATTCGGGACCCCTGGTATCCGCTCGGCAACGGCAACATCCTGCGCGCGCTCGATGCGGGGCTGCACATCTGCCACATGATGGGCTATCAGGATCTCGCGCGCAGCCTCGATTTCGTCACCGAGCACAGCGCGCGCGCGATGCATCTCGGCGAGCGCTACGGCATCGAGCCGGGGCGGCCGGCGAATCTCGTCGTGCTCGACGCATCCGACGATTACGAGGCGCTGCGGCGGCAGGCGAAGGCGCTGCTGTCGATTCGCGGCGGCGAAGTGATCATGCGCCGCGTGCCCGAGCGCATCGCGTACCCGGCCGCGCGCTGACGGGCGGCGGCGGGCGCATGCGGACCGCCGTTCATCGTTCATCGTTCATCGCTCACCGCTCACCGCTCACCGCGCGCGGCTCGGCCGCGCCGGGTGCGCGCGTTCGTGCCCGTGCCGCAGCCGCAGGCTCGCGAGCGCGGCGACGCCGAGCGCGATCGCGAGCAACGCGAGACCGTTCTTCGCGTGGCCGGTCGTCTGCTCGATCGTGCCGACGACGGTCGGCCCGACGAAGCCGCCGAGCAGGCCGCACGTATTGACGAGGCCGAGCCCGCCCGCGAGCGCGCTGCCCGCGAGGCGCGAGGCCGGGAACGTGAAGACGATCGATTGCACGACGAAGAACATCGACGCGGCGACGCACACGCTCGCGAGCGCGGCCGCGGGCGGCGCATACGCCGCGCAGACGAGCCCCGCGGCCATCACCCCGAGCCCCGCGCACAGAATCCGCCGCGATCGCGACGAATCGCGCGCGAAGCGCGGCAATGTCGCCGCGCCGAGCGCCGCGGCAAGCCACGGCATCGCGGCGAGCAGGCCGACGACGATCGGGCTGAAGCGCCCCGATTCGCCGATGATGCCGGGCAGGAAGAAGATCATCGTGTAGATCGTCAGTTGATGGCAGAAGTACACGAAGATCGCGAGCCAGATCTGCGGATCGCGCAGCGCGACGCCGAACGCCTGCGCGCCGTGCGCCGCCGCGCTCTGTGCCTGCTCGCTCGCGAGCGCGCGCTCGAGTGCGCGGCCGAGCTCGGGCGCGAGCCAGCGGGCGTCGCTCGGCCGCTCCGGCAGGCGGGCCCAGACGACGAAGGCGAGCGCGATCGCCGGCACGCCTTCGACGATGAAGAGCCACTGCCAGCCGTGCAGCCCGAGCGCGCCGTCGAGTGCGAGCAGCGCGCCCGCGAGCGGGCCGCCGACGATGTTCGCCACGCATACGCCGAGCAGGAAATAGCCGGTCGCGCGCGCACGTTCCTCGTGGCCGAACCAGTACGTCAGATACAGCATCACGCCGGGAAAGAGCCCCGCTTCGGCGGCGCCGAGCAGCAGCCGCATCGCGTAGAACGACGTCTCGCCGCGCACGAGCGCCATCGCGACGGACAGCGCGCCCCAAGTGATCATGATCCGCGCGATCCAGAAGCGTGCGCCGACGCGATGCATGATCAGATTGCTCGGGATCTCGAACAATGCGTACGTGACGAAGAAGAGCCCCGCGCCGAGGCCGTAGGCGGCCGACGAGAGGCCGAGATCGATGCCCATCGAATGCTTCGCGAACGCGATGTTCGTGCGGTCGAGAAAGCTGATCACGTACGCGGTGATCAGAATCGGCATCAGCTTGCGAAACAGCAGGCGGTTCAGCGATGCGCGCGCGCTGCCGGCGGGCGCGCAGAAGGCTTCGGCATGAGGCGTGGACATAAGTGCGGCTCCGTGGGAACGAGCCGGAGCGCACGGCAAGCACGGCGCTCCGCGTTCAGCAGATGACGGGCAGATGCGCGGGTCGCGCGCCGGCGGCGCTCGCGGGGAGCGGGGCGAAAGGCGGCCTGCCGGGCAGCGGCGTGCGCCGATGCCGCGTGTCTGCGCTTGCGTGTCGAATGGTCGGGCGGTGCGCGTTCAGAAGTTGACCGCGCCGCCGCCCTTGAGCGCGAGCATCGCGCGCGCTTCGGCGGGCGTCGCGATCTCGAGCGACAATCCTTCGAGTACCTGACGAATCTTGCGTACCTGCGCGGCGCTCGATTCGGCGAGCCGGCCGGGGGCGATCCACAACGAATCCTCGAGGCCGACGCGTACGTTCGCGCCCTGGGCCGCGCCGATCGTCGCGAGCGGAATCTGGTGCTTGCCCGCGCCGAGAATCGACCACACGTAGTCGGCGCCGAACAGGCGGTCCGCCGTGCGGCGCATGTGCGCGAGATCCTCCGGATGCGCGCCGATGCCGCCGAGCAGCCCGAACACGCTCTGGACGAAGAACGGCGGCTTCGCGAGCCCGCGCTCGACGAAATGCGCGAGGTTGTACAGGTGCGAGATGTCGTAGCACTCGAATTCGAAACGGGTGCCGTTCGCGCCGCAGCTCGCGAGAATCGTCTCGATGTCGGCGAACGTGTTCTTGAACACGAGGTCGCGGCTCTTTTCCAGATGTTCGCGTTCCCACGGATGCCGGAATTCGCGAAAGCGCTCGAGCATCGGATACAGGCCGAAGTTCATCGAGCCCATGTTCAGCGAAGCGACTTCGGGCTGGAAATGATGCGCGGGGCGCAGGCGCTCGGCGACCGTCATGTGCGGGCTGCCGCCCGTCGTGATGTTGATCACCGCGTCGGTGCGCGCCTTGATGCGCGGCAGGAACTCGGCGAACACGGCCGGGTCCTGCGTCGGCCGGCCGTCGGCCGGATCGCGGGCGTGCAGGTGCAGGATCGCCGCGCCCGCTTCGGCCGCCGCGATCGCCGCTTCCTCGATCTCGCGCGGCGTGACGGGTAGATGCGGCGACATCGACGGTGTATGGATCGCGCCCGTCGGCGCGCAGGTGATGATGACTTTGCGGGGGCTGGCCACGTTAGGGCTCCTTTCGATGCTCGGCGGTGAAGGGCGGCGCGTCAGAGCGCCTCGACGTTGCCGCAGACGGAAATCGCCTGCCCGGAAATCCCGTGCCCGCCCGGTGAGCAGAGGAACAGCGCGGTCGCGGCGATCTCGTCCGGATCGGTCATCCGGCGCAGCGAGATCTTCTCGAGATAGCGCGCCTGCATCTCGTCGTAGCCGATGCCGAGTTGCGCGGCGCGCGCCTCGATCACGCGGCGGATGCGCGGGCCGCGCACGATGCCCGGCTGGATCGCGTTCACGCGGATGCCGAGCGGGCCGAGCTCGATCGCGAGGCTTTTCACGAGGCCGACGACGGCCCATTTCGTGGCCGAGTACGGCGTGCGCAACGCATAGCCGAGACGCCCCGCGACCGACGACAGCGCGATGATCGCGCCGCCGTGCGGCGCGTCGCGCAGCATCGGCACCGCGCGGCGCGCGAACTGGAACTGCGCGTTCAGGTTGACCGCGACCGTCTGTTCCCATTGCGCGGGATCGATCTCGTCGATGCCGCCCGTCGGCCCGGCGATGCCGGCGTTGTTCACGAGCACGTCGAGCCCGCCGAGCGTGCGCGTGACGTCGTCGAACACGCGCTCGACCGCGGCCGCGTCGGCGACGTCGGCGAGCGTCGCGCCGAGCGCGGCGCGCGAGGGGCGCTGCGCGAGCGCGGCGAGCGCCTTCCCGGATGCGTCGCAGACGTGGACCTGGCCGCCGCATTCGGCGAACGCGTCGGCGATCGCGAGCCCGATGCCGGACGCGCCGCCCGTCACGAGTACGCGCAGCCCGGCGTACGGTTTCAGCAGATCGATTGCAGCCATGCGTGGGTGTCTCCCGAGTGATCGCGATTCTTGTTCGGCGATGCGCACGATGCGCATCGCGATATTGGTGATGCGCGCGCGAGGCGGGCGGCGCCGCCTGCGCGCGGCGCGCCGCTATTCGTTCGCGAGCCGGCGCGGGCCGAGACGCGCGCGTTCGGCCGCGAGCGTCTCGGCGAGATCGTGCGCGGCGCCGCCGATGTCGAGCGCGATGCCCGCGCGCGCGCCGGCGCCGTCGCGGCGCTCGAGCGCGTCGACGATCGCGCGGTGCGCGTCCATCGAACGCCGCATGTGCGGCACGTCGAGCGCGATCATGTTCAGGAACGGGCCGATCCGCATCCATAGATTGCGAATGATCGCGAGCGTGTTCTCGCTCGCGCCGTGCGCGTAGATCGCACTATGGAACGCGAAATTGCTTCGCAGATACGCGCGGCTTCGGCCCGCTTCGACGTGCGCGTTCATCGCCTCGCAGATGCGCCGCACCTCGGCGATCTGCGAGACGCTCATCCGTGTCGCCGCGCGTTCGGCGACGCAGCCTTCGAGCGCGATCCGCACGTCGCGCAACTCGTCGAGCATCTCGATCGTCATCGGCGGCACGACGAGCGCGCGATTCGGGCCGTCGGCGAGCGCGCGCTCCGCGCGCAGCCGCGTGAGCGCGGCGCGCACGGGCATCGTCGACGAGCCGACGGCCTCGGCGACGCTGCGCAGGCTGAGCGCCTGGCCGGGCGCGAAGCGCCCGCTCATCAGCGCCTCGCGGAGTTGCTGGTAGACCTTGTCGGTCATCGTTTCCTGTTCGATGGCCTCGAGGGCGGGCGGGACGATACGCGGCGCCAAGACGAACTCCTTTGGGTTTGATCTGTGATCACACTTGAGATGTTACGCAGTGTTGTCGATGCGACGGCCGCAGTCAAGCGCGCGACGATCAGGGAAAACGCGGGGAAGGGCGGCGGCATGGGCGGAAGGCGAGTGCCGCGCCGGTCGGCCGATGGAACGGGGGCGCAGTTCGGGCGGCATGCGCGCGGCACGGGCACGGTTCGCGCGATCGCGCAGTGAATGCATTGAACTCATCGATGAAGAAGAAAAATCCATTTGTTTCATGATTTCCCGGCGCATACGATGGCGCCATTCGTTCGCGTCGCGCACCCGCTCGGCCGTTCGCCCATTCGATTCGCCATCGCCCATGCCCAACCCGATCGCCTGCGCTTCGCCTGTTTCGCCGATTCGATCCGCGCCCGCGGCCGCACGGGGGCCGCTCGCGAGGATCGCGGCCGTCACGCTGTTGACCGGCGCCGGCGCGGGCCTGGGCGGCATGCTGCTCGCGCTGCTGCTGCACGCGATCCAGCACCTCGCGTACGGGTACGACGTCGCGCGCGCGATCGGCGATGAGGGCTTTCTCGAAGGCGTGACGGCCGCGTCGCCGCTGCGGCGGTTCATCGTGCTGACCGGTTGCGGCGTGCTCGCGGGCGGCGGCTGGTGGGCGCTGTACCGGTTCGGGGCGCCGCTCGTCGGCATTCGCCGCGCGGTGCGCGCCGAGGACCCGCGAATGCCCGTCGCGAGCACGACCGCGCATGCGTTGCTGCAGATCGCCACCGTCGCGCTCGGTTCGCCGCTCGGCCGCGAGGTCGCGCCGCGCGAGATCGGTGCGATGTGGGCCGGCTGGCTCGCGCATCGCGCGGGGCTGCCGGTGGCCGACGCACGGATGATGGTCGCGTGCGGCGCGGGCGCCGGGCTGGCGGCCGTCTACAACGTGCCGCTCGGCGGCGCGCTGTTCGTGCTCGAGGGGCTGCTCGGCACGTTCGCGTGGCGCGCGCTCGTGCCGGCCGTCGCGACGTCCGCGATCGCGGCGCTCGTCGCCCGGATCGGGCTGGGCGACGCGCAGCAGTACCATGTCGCGCCGATCGCGGCCGGCGCGCCGCTGTTCGCGTGGTCGGCGGTGTGCGGGCCGCTCTTCGGCGTCGCCGCACACGGCTTCGTGCGGCTCACCGCGCATGCGCGGGCGCGCGCGCCGAAGGACGGGCGCTTGCCGGCGCTCGCGCTCGTCAACTTCGCGATCGTCGGCGCGCTCGCGACGGTGTTTCCGCAATTGCTCGGCAACGGCAAGGGCCCGGCCGCGCTCGGTTTCGACGGGCAGCTCGCGATCGGGCTCGCGGCGACGCTGCTCGTGCTGAAGATCGCGATCACATGGAGCAGCCTGCGCGCGGGCGCGGAGGGCGGGCTGCTGACGCCGGGGCTCGCCCATGGCGCGCTGCTCGCGATCGTGCTCGGCGGGCTATGGCGCGCGGCATGGCCGGGCGAGCCGCTCGGCGCGTTCGCGGTCGTCGGCGCGTCGGCGTTTCTCGCGGCTTCGATGCGGATGCCGCTCACCGCGATCGTGCTCGTCGTCGAGTTCACGCGCGTCGGGCACGATGTGCTGATTCCGATGCTGATCGCGATGGTGGGGGCGGTGGCGGTGTTCCGGCTGCTCGAGCGGAGGAGGGAGAGGAAACAGAGCCGGCTGCATGAGGCAATCGGCGAGGTCGCGAGGTGACACGGGAAGCGGTGCGTTGATGGGTGGGGGGCCATTGCGTTTCGCCGCATCGCATTCGTGACGATGCATCGCGGTTTGCGCAGCACGCCGCTTGCGGATGGCGAGCGGATGGGATATCGGCGTGCTTGGTGCTCCGCGGCTCGTGGTCGGCTTTGTCTGCAGCGGGCATTGTCCGGAACGGCGATGCATCCCGCGCGCGGTCCGGACGATGCTAGCGGCCTGTCGGCGATGCTTGCACCCATCGCGATTCGGTGGGCATCGCCGATTGTCGAGCGGGAATCAGAAGCGTGTCGCGTGATGCGAACGCCGTGCCGTACACTTCGTCACGCGGGCGTCTCGGCGATGTACGACAGATGCAGATTCTGCCCCCAGCCGCTCGTCGTGTAATTGTCGCGAACGTAATCGGCGCGGCAGATGTTGACCGTGAAGTCGGTCTTGGTGACGCTGATCACGGTGACGGCGAACGTATCCGGATACGTGGACGTATGTTTCGGGTCCTGCAACGCGCTTGCGACGACGATGGGGATGGCGTTGAACGCCGCCGGGAATGGCACCTTGACGGTCAGCGGCGCATTGATCCACGGCTTGCCGGACGGTAGCTTCTCGCGCGGGCCGACGACGTGCGTACCGACGAATTTTTGAGTCATGTCGAATTCTCCATCGCATTGTTGATGTGGACGATGCACGGGCTCGTCAAGGGCCGACGGCCGTACGAGCGTTATAGGCATCGCGTCGTCGGGCGAACAACTCGGAGATGTTGCAGCTTGCGGGCGGCGGCCGTCGCGGGCGGCGGACGGCGAAGCGGGCGAGGCGCCGCGGCCGAGTGCGACTGCGATGAGGCGGGCGCCGCGCACGGGTGGCGGCTCGTCGGGCGCGCGAATGCGGGCAGGGCGGGCGAGATCGCGAGCGCAGCCGTGCGCGATCCCGCCCCGTCCCGCCTCGCATCGCGCGCGGCTCAGCGCTTCTCGTCGGTCAGCGTGTTCAGAAACGCAACGATGTCGCGCATGTCCTGCTCGGTCATCGCGGGCGCGTCGCCCGGCTTGCGGTCGAACGGCGCATCGGCGACGTCGACGTTCGCGCGATACGCGCTCGGGATGTCGTCGTATTGCAGCACCCGGCCGCTTGCGTCGCGCGGATAGATCTTGCCCGGATCGACGCTGCGCAGGTTGTAGAACGCGAGCACCCGGTCGAGCGAATGATAGACGCCGTTGTGGAAGAACACGCGGCGCGTCGCGACGTTGCGCAGCGAAGGCGTCGCGAACATCGCGCAGTATTGCGTCTGCGTCTTCAAGTTGTCGCGAAACGGCCCGCAGATGCCGAGATCGTGGAACGCCGGATTGCGGTTCTGCGCGAGCGCGCGGTTGCGCGGCACGCCGAGCGCCTCGTACTGGAAATCGGTGAACATCGGCGGCAGACCGTCCGCGCTCGGCTTCGACAGGTGGCAGCCCGCGCAATTCGCCTTGTTCGGATCGTTGAAGCGCCGCATGCCGCGCAGCTCCGCCTGCGTGAGCCGCGCGTCGCCTTCGAGCCAGCGGTCGTACTTGCTCGAATACGGATGGAACGACGGGTCCTCCACCTGGTAGCGCGCGATCGCGAACATCGCTTCGGACACCGCAAGACGTGCGTCGTCGAAGATGCGCGGGCCGAACAACTGCCGGAACCGCGGCGCGTAGCGCGCGTGCGCGAGCTTGCGCGCGACGTCGCCGGTGCTCGCGTTCGCCATCTCGACCGGATTCATCAACGGGCCGAACGCCTGCTGCTGCAGCGTATCCGCGCGGCCGTCCCAGAACATCCCGCCCTGCGGCACGAGCTGCGGCGCGGCCGCCGCGCCGGCGCTCTTCCGCGCGCGCACGGCGCCCGCCGCGGATGCGGCCTGTTGCGCGACGCTCGCCGCGTCGTCGTTCTCGGACGAGTCCGGGCCGATGCTGAAGTTCGGCTGCCGGTACAGATACATCAGCGACGGCGGCGGCCGATAGCCGGGCTGCGTCAGCGCGGCGCCGCCCAGTTGCACGTCCAGATCGTTCGGCGGGCCGTACGCATGATCGGGGCTGTGGCACGACGCACACGATTGCCGGCCCGACGCGGACAGCGCGGGATCGAAGAACAGCGCGCGGCCGAGCTGCGCGACCGCGCTCAGCGGCTCGGCGCCCGGGCGGCGCAGCGCGACCGGCTGCGGATTCGCGCCCGTGAGGTTTTCGACGATCGCGCCGACCGCGTTCGGCACGTGCTCGGGAAACGCCAGCGCGAACGCGGCGAAGCCGAGCGCGCCGAACGCGGCGGCCGCCGGCGCGTGGCGCATCGCGCACGCGTTGCGGCGGCCGCGGCGGCGCGAGACGGTGGCAAGCGCGGCCGGCGTGCATGCGTCGGATCGGGTGGACGGAGCGGGTTGCGCGCAAAGCGGTTCGGCCATGCTGGAGCGTTCGGTCGTGATCATGCAAAAGAAAAATCCGGCGTGCGTCGCGCCGGAATGACGGCCGGCGTTGCGTGCGCCGGCCGGCCGTGCATCGGTGATGTATCGGGCGCGCGTCGCGTGCGGGCGGCGCCGCGCCGAGCGTGCGCGGCGCACCGCTCAGATCGAAGGCGCGGTTGCGAGCTTCGTGCCGAGCGTCGGATCGAGGTACAACGGCGTCTTGTTCACCGCGCCCGAGAAATCGAACAGATCGCGCATGTTGCCCGCGGTCGCATCGAACGAGCCGCCGCCGATCCGCTGGCCGCCGAGCCAGTTGTCCTCGATGAAGCGCACGACCGACGCCTGATCGATCAGCGTGTGGCTCACGTAGTTCTGCTTCGCCCACGGCGACACGACGACGAACGGAATCCGCGTGCCGGGACCGCAGCGGCCGTTGACGGCGGCGCCGTTGATGCCCGTCGTCGCGGCGCCGGAGCCGCACGCGCCGTTGCCGTTCAGTTGGTCGACCGCATCGAACGACGCGCGCGTCGGCGCGGTGTACGCATGGTCGTACCAGCCGTCCGAGTCGTCATACGTGACGATCACCGCGGTGCTCGCCCAGTCGGGCTGCTGCTGCAGGAAGTTGACGACCTTCGTCACGAACTGCTGCTCGTCGAGCGGATCCGAGTAGCCGGCGTGCGCGTCTTGCGTGGCGGGCGCCTTCAGGAAGCTGACCGACGGGAAGTTGCCCGCCTTCACGGCCGCGAAGAAGTCGTCCGAATCGTACTGGTGATTCGCGGGCTCGGGCGTCTTGCCGTCCGTCTGGACGCTCGAGCCGATCGCCGCGATCGAGCTCGGGCGCGTGTGCTGCGGGTTCGCGGTCGACGCGTAGTACTGGAACCAGTTGTGGTGCGGGATGTAGTCGGTCGTCGCCGCGTTCACCGCGGTCGCGATCGTGCTGCGCTTGCAGCCCGTCGTGCCGTTCGCGTTCGTCGTCGACAGATTGAAGCCGCCCATGAAGCCGCCCCACGTGACGTTGCGCGCGTTCAGCAGATCGCCGATGTTCTTGCCGGACATCATCGCCTGATCGGTCGTGCTCGAGCACACGTCGTAGCCGGGGTCGACATCGTTGATCATCGTGAGGCCGCCCTGGCCGTCGTTGATGTAGTACGACGTCTTCGCGAGCGTCGACACGGCCTTCGACGTCTTCACGATCTGCATCCCGTCGGTCTGGCCGGCGATCACGTTCAGCGCGCCCGGCGTCGACGGGCCGTAGGTCGACGTGTATGCGTTGTCGCTCATCGCGAAGCGCTGCGCGTAGTTCCACAGCGCGGTCACCGTGTTGCCGTCGAAGTAACCCATCACCTGGCCGGTCGTGCCGAACGCGCCCGCGCCGCCGCTCGAGCCGTTGCCCGTGTATTTCGGGAAGAGATCGGCGAGGCCGTTGTCGTACGCCTGCTCCTCGGCGGTGTACGCGTGGTTCTGATCGGCCGTCGCGGCCTGTGTGCGGTCGAGGCGGAACGGATTGCTCGCGCCCGCGCCGTTCGCCGGATTCGTCGCGTTCGGGTTCGCGGTGAGCAGCAGGCCCGACAGGCCGTTGATCGACGGCGTGCCCGACGCGGCGCTGAACGCCGGCTCGCCCGGCGGGTTCGCGGCGTTCGGGTAGGTGCCGAAGTAGTGGTCGAACGACACGTTCTCGCCGTAGATCACGACGAGATGCTTGATCGGCGTCGCGGTCCGCAATGCGTTTTGCGACGTGACGGGCGCGTTGCTGTCGGTGCCGCCGCACGCATAGAGGGCGATGGCCGATCCGGCGCACGCGGTGGCGATCCAGGCTCGACGAAACATCAGACAGGACTCCAATGAAAGATCGCTCGGTTGACGGCGATCCGCGAAGGGTCGCCCGACGGGAGCCGGCGCGCGGCGAGAGCGGGCGTCGGGGACGCGCCGCGCACCGGAAACGAAACGGCAGCATTGGACCAGTTTGGTATGAAGTTATGGAGGCGGTGCGCCTTCGGTGGGATTACAGACGGGTATCGGCGGTGTTACGGGTGGAAAGGCGCTCGTAGGGCGGGTGCGGGGAGGGGCTGCGTGGCGCTGTTTGTTTCGCGTCGCGTTGCGCGGGGGAGCGGCGACGGGGGCGGCGATGCCGGATGTGCGACGTTGGGTATTCGATGTCCGATGTTT
This sequence comes from Burkholderia mallei ATCC 23344, assembly GCF_000011705.1. Lineage (NCBI taxonomy): Bacteria > Pseudomonadati > Pseudomonadota > Betaproteobacteria > Burkholderiales > Burkholderiaceae > Burkholderia > Burkholderia mallei. The sequence continues at coordinate 623,959 of NC_006349.2, forward strand.
GGTGCGCGGTGTTTGGTGAGCGATGAGCGATGAGCGATGAGCGATGAGCGATGAGCGATGAGCGATGAGCGATGAGCGATGAGCGATGAGCGATGAGCGATGAGCGATGAGCGATGAGCGATGAGCGATGAGCGATGAGCGATGAGCGATGAGCGGCGTTTGACACGTCGTGCGGCCTCGCGTTCGAGGGCGCGCGCGAGCGGGGCATGGCGCGCCGCTCGCGATCGCATCACGGCAGCAGCCGGTTCAGCCGCGCCCACTGCTCGAAGAGCGCGGGCCATGCGTGCACGGCGCTGCCGGGCTTGCCCATTCCCCAGCCGTGGCCGCCTGCCTGGAACGCGTGCAGCTCGACGCTCACCCGCGCCGCGCGCAGCGCGCTCGCCATCAGCAGGCTGTTGTCGATCGGCGCGATCGGATCGTCGAACGCATGCGCGAGAAACGTCGGCGGCGTGCGCGCGCTCACGCGCAGGTTCGCCGACAGCGCCTCGCTGTCGGCCTGTGCCGGATGCGCGCCGGCGACGTGCAGCCGCGTGCGCGTGCGATCGAACGGCGGCATCAGCGTGAGCACCGGATAGAGCAGGGCGGCGAGATCGGGGCGCGCGGATTCGCGATCGGCATCGTCGACGCTCGCATAGCGCCGCGCGTCGGGCTCGACGGCCGTCATCCCGGCGAGATGACCGCCCGCGGAAAAACCCATGATCGCGATGCGCGCGGGATCGACGCCGTCGCGCTTCGCGCGCGCGCGGATCAAGCGCATCGCGCGCTGGCCGTCCTGCAGCGGCGCGAGCCGCGACCAGCCTTGCTCGGGCAGCCGGTACACGAGCTCGAACGCCATCACGCCGAGCGACGTGAGCCATGCGCACATCGGCGCGCTCTCGTTACCGAGCTCGATGTGGTCGTAGCCGCCGCCCGCGATCACGAGCGCCGCGCCGCCGTTGCCGTGCGCCGGCCGGTAGACGTTCAGCCGCGGCCGCGCGACGCGCGAGACGCTGCCGCGCCTGCCGATCCGCTCGCCGTCACCCGCGCCCGTCGGGGCCGGGTCGGGCGCGGGGCCCGGCCACAGCGGAATCGTTTCGTCGGGAACGGCGCGCGGCGCGTCGTCCGGGGGCGCCGCGCCGCGCGCGGCGGCCTGCGCGTGCGCGGCCGGCGCGATCGTGTCGAGCGCGCCGGCGAGCGCGGCGCCGAGCAGGCTGCGTCGGGTGATGTCCATGTCGAAGGCTCCGGATTGAAATCGGAAGACGTCGCCGCTTTCGCGATGCCGGTCGTCGGTGAATGGGCGCGCGTATGCGCCGGACGTCGCGTCGCGCGGCGTGACGCGTGCGATCCGCCTCGGCGACGACGCGCGGCCCGGCCCCGCGTCGCGGGTGGCGTGTCGCGCTGGGCCCGCGCGCGATGGCCGCGACGCAGGGCGCGGCGGGCCGACGTCGGGTGTGCGGACCGTCACGGGCGCGCGCGGCGAGTCTCGCGCGGCGAGCCCATTGCATCGCCCGCATCACCCGTCGACGCAACCGTCAGGCCGCCGCGCTTTTCGCGACGGCCTGCGCGTGCGGGAATGCTGGGCGCGGGGCGCGGGCGCCTATGTTACCGGATGAGTGGCCGGCCGCAGGGGTGGCGCGGCTCGTGGTGCGGCTTCACGCGGTGCGCATTCGCCGGTAGCCGATAGCCGGCAGCCGGCAAATCGGCGCCGCGTGACCGAACCGCCGGCGCGCGGCGGCGATCTCCGGCGCGACGCAGATCATGGCCGCTCACAGCGGATCGCCGATCCGGTGCGCGACCGCGTATCGCACGAGCGCCGTTTCGTTCGGCAGTTCCAGCTTGTCGAGCACGTGCGCCTTGTAGATCCTGACGGTTTTCGCGCTGATCCCGAGCGCTTGCGCGATGTCGGCGGGCGTGTCGCCGGCCGCGAGGCGGCGGAACACCTCGAACTCGCGTCTGGACAGCCGCTCGTGCGGTGGCGCATCTGACGGCGAATGCAGGTTTTCCGCGAACTGCTCGGCCACGTGCATGCTGACGTACACGCCGCCCGCCGCGATCTTGCGCAGCGCGGCGAGCAATTCCTCGCAGCCGCTTTGCTTCGTCAGGTAGCCGGACGCGCCGGCCTGGAACGCCGCGGCCGCGTGCCGCTGACTCGCGCGCGCGGCGAGCACGAGAATGCGCGTCGATGGCGCCGCGCGGCGGAGGCGCCGGATCAGCTCCGCGCATTCGCGGCCGAGCGTGGTTTGATCGAGGAGCGCGATCTCGGCGCAGCCCCGGTCGGCGAGCTCGAACGCGGATGCGGCGTCGGCCGCCTCGCCGTCGATTTCGAATTCGCCGGATTTTTCGAGTATGTGTCGCAAGCCGTCGCGCAATACCGCGTGACGGTCCACCATCAACAGCCTGATCATCGGCGCAGCCTCGTAGCGCTTACCTGCTTATTGGGCATCGCGTAACGGCGCTCGGCGGGCGCGCCGCGTCGCGGCGGCGCGCGAGCGCATGCGGCGATCCGACGAACTCCGGACGCTCGTTCCCCGGGCCGTTGCGTCGCGTCGGGCGGCGATCGGATGGCTCCGGCCCGGTGCGCGCGTTGCGACAGGTCGCTACGGCTTGAAAAAAACGTCGAGACCGCCGCTTCGAGCAAGCTGCGCGGCGCCGACGGGACTCGGCGGATGCGGCGCGACGCATCCGTGCGGGTTGTCGTTCACGTCGTCGGTTCCATCGTCCGCCGTGCGGCGAACGTGGGGTGCAAGCGCTCGAGCCGAGCGCGATGTTTCAATCTTATGCCGCGATGCTTACGTGATCCTGATAGTTGTGCGCGCAAGCGTATCGGTGAATGCTCGGATAGCGTCGTGCGGCGCGGCCCGGCGAATTGTTCATACCGTAGGACGGCATGCCTGTCGCTGGGCGTGTCGATCGATCCGCGCGGCGCGGCGGTCGGCGTGGGCCGATGGCGCTTTCGAGGCGCGGGTCGCGGCGCGTTCGCACGAAGCGCCGCTGCGCCGGCAATCCGCGTGCGTGGCGCGCGGCTCGCTCGATCGCGCCGCGCGCGTAAAGGGAGCGCCGCACGCGCGCACCATCGGCGGCGCGCATCGCGGGCGTGCGCGCGGTGCGAGGCGCGATATGCAACGCGATTGACGCATGTGAAATGCGTGATGCATTTCGACCGCCGCGCGACGTGGGTCGAGCGCGCGAATACCCGACGCGTCGCGCGGGTGCATCGCATCGTTGAACGCCGCGGCATGTGGGCGCGATCGAGCCCGTCGTCACACGGCGAACACGTGTTTCGATGCGCACGCATAGGCGGATGCGTGTGCATGCATGCGCGGAGGCGCGCCACGCGAACGCATGCGCCGCAATGGGTGAACCGCCGCGCCGTGCGCGCCCGCCGGCGAGCGAATCGGCAGGGGAATCGGCAAATTCCTACAGGCGGGTGGAATGCGGCTATGTGCTTATCTCGTAATTGCCGATTTTCTTTCGCGAGCGGGGGCGGCACAGTGCGAGCAAGCGCAATTTCGAACGCGGACTCACCATGAGCGACGCGGCCAATGCCGGCCCGTGGCGCTCGATGACGGAGACATGACCATGTTGACGCCACATGAACTCTCGACGTTGTTGTGTATCGCTCGTTCACCCGAGGACGTCGACATGGCCGATCCGGAGTTCGTCTCGCTCGTTGAGATGGGGCTCGCGATGGCGATGGCCGCGGGGCGGTCGATCGTGCCGGGCGCGAGCCTGACGCCGCGCGGCCGCGAACTGGTCGAGCGGATCGCGTGCGCGAAGGCGGCCGCGGTGCAGCGAATCTGAGCGTTGCCGCGCCGGGCGCATCGCGCTCGGGCGTGGCGGCGTGGCGCGCTTGGCGTTTGCCGCTGCGGACGACGAGTGCCGCATGCGCCGGCGGCGGCGCTCGTGCGGTGCGCATGGTCGCGCCGCGTCGATGTGTTGCGTTGCGTCGCGGGTCGATCGCGCGCGTGGTACGCCGCGTATGCGTGTGCGGGCATCGCCGACGCGACGCGAGCGGCAAGCCGGCAAGCCGGCACGACCGCGCGCGCATCCGCGCATCCGTGCATCCGCGTTTCGCCTGCGCAACGGCGGCGGGCAACGGGGGCGATGCGGCGCAGACGCCGTTTCTCGCCGCGCCGCCGCGACGCGCGGGCGGCATCGCGACGGCGTCGCTTGTGTGACGGCGTCGCTCGCCGCGCCGTGCTACGTCGCGTAACGGGTGTCTCGCGCTTCACGGCCCGCCCCAAGCGTCGACGCCCACGCCGGCCGCCTCGCCGAATCGGATGGGATCGAGCCGGATCGGACCGAATCACCGCGCATCATGCCGTGCCACGCGGCCGGCGGTAGGCGGCCGCTGGTAAGATACCGGCCGATCCCGTGACCCTCGCCGTGAGCCCGCCTCCTCATGAAGCCCGCCGCCCAGCGTTCGACGAAGCCCACCGATGCCGCGCGCGACGCGGCCAAAACACGCGCGCCGCAGCGGCTCACGTACGTCATCGGCAATCTCGACCGGCTGCTGCGCCGCCACATGACCGATGCGCTCGCGCCGCTCGGCATCACGCTCGCGCAGTACACCGCGCTGTCGGTGCTCGAGGCGCGCGGCCCGTCGTCGAACGCGAAGGTCGCCGAGCGCTCGTTCATCACGCCGCAGTCGGCGAACGAGGTGACGAGCGCGATGGCGGGCCGCGGCTGGATCATGCGCGAAGCCGATCCGAATCACGGGCGCGTGATCCTGTTGCGCCTCACGCCGGAAGGCGCGGCGATGCTGCGCGAATGCGAGGCGGCATTGCGGCCGCTCGAAAGCCGGATGCTCGACGGCGTGCCCCGCGCCGATGCCGACGCCGCGCAGCACTGGCTCGAGATCTTCGTGCGCAACCTGCGCGGCTGAACCGCGCCGCGCGCCTTCGCCGGCCGATTCCGCCGGCGGGTGGCGTCATCGCGGTCGACGCCGCGACGGACGCGGCGGCGGACATCGCGACAGGTGCGGCGATGGATGTCGCGCCCGCGTCGGCGCGCAAGACTCGACGGGCCCAAGGGGGCAACGAGTTCAACGGGACTCAGCGGGACTCAACGAGCCCGGAGCGCGAATCGTCCCGCGCCGGCGCCGTCAGGCCGCCACTGTGTAAATCTCCCGCGCGGCATCGCGAATCGCCTCGATCGTCACGCCCGCCGCGGGCGCGTACACCTCGTGCGCGTGATGATTCCGAAATCGTCCATCCGGCCGTCCATCTCGAGCGGCGGCATCGCGACGATGCCGTGCGTCGCGTAGTAACGCGCGATGTCCTCGGCGAGCACCGCGATCATGTCGCTGCGCTCGAGCACGCGCGTGACGAACAGCAGCGCGGCGGTCTCGACGACGTTCGCGGGCGGCGTGAGGCTCGCGCGCTGGAACATCCGCTCGACGCGACGGCGCAGCACGCTGCCCGCGGGCGGCACGACCCATGCGGCGCGCTGCGCGTCGGCCCGCGCGAGCGGCGCGCGCTCGAGGAGCGGATGCCCGGCGCGCACGACGGCCGCCACCGGCTCGCCCGTAAGCGGCTCGTAGCGCACGCAGCTTGTCGTGCTCCGCCGGCAGCCGGCTCACGACGACGTCGAGCTTGTCCCGCGCGAGGCGTTCGAGCAGCACGTTGCTCGTATCGATCTCGACCGAGATCCGCACGTTCGCGTGCGTGCCCTTCACCGCCGCGACGGCGGGCAGCCGCCGCCGCAGGCCCGGCGACGTAATCGCGCCGATCGCTGCGTTCTCGGGCGTCGTCGCCTCGACGCTGATCACCGCGACGCACGGCGTGCTGCTCGTCGCCGCGGCGGGCGTGTTCGCGGGCGGCGCGGTCGGGTTCGTCAACGGCGTGCTGATCGCGCGCTGGCGGATCAATTCGCTGATCGTCACGCTCGCGACGATGGAAGTCGTGCGCGGGCTCGCGTTCGTCACGTCGAACGGCGACGCGGTGATGATCTCCGAGGAGCGCTTCTTCGCACTCGGCTCGGGATCGTTCGTCGGTATTTCGTTTCCGATCTGGAGCAACATCGTCGGCTTCGTCGCGTTCGGCCTCCTGCTGCGCAAGACGGTGTTCGTTCGGCAAGCATGTGTTCGCCGTCGGCGGCAACGGCGAGGCGGCGCTGCTCGCCGGGCTGCCCGTCATGCGGATCAAGACCACCGCGTTCGTGCTGCAGGGGCTCGTGACGGGCTTCGCCGGCGTGATGCTCGCCTCGCGGATGAGCCTCGGCGACCCGAAGACGTCGGTCGGCCTCGAGCTCGGCGTGATTTCCGCCTGCGTGCCGAGCGGCGTCGCGACGATTTCGGGCGTGCTCGTCGGCGTGCTGATCGTGGGTTCGGTGCAGGACGCGATGAGCCTGCTGAACGTGCCGACGTTTTACCAATATCTGATACGCGGCGGCCTTCTGTTGCTCTCGGTGCGGTTCGACCCGTATCGTCGCAATCGGCGGCGCGCGATGCGCGGCTGACGGGCGGGCGGCGGCTGGGGGGCGGCGGGCTTGCGCTCGAGGGGCTGTCGCGCGGCCGGATGGCTGGGTGGAGTAGGGGCGGGGCAGCCGGGTGGCGCGGCTGGGCGGTGCTGCCGAGTGGTCGAGCCGGGGCAGTCGGTGGGGGCAGTTGGTCGGGGCAGTCGAGCGGAGCAGCCGGGCGAGCGCATGCCGCGGGCGTCGCTTCGCGCGCCCGCGATGCTCGCGGCCCTCCGGCTCGCCGCATCACCGGGAAATCAGGAGACAGCATGGAATCATCGAATCGACCGGCGCGAACGCACGAGGCATCCGCCGCGACGCTGCTGGTCGACTGCCGCAACGCGCTCGGCGAAGGCGCGACGTGGTGCGACGCCGCGCACGCGCTGTACTGGGTCGACATCGAAGGCGCGCGCCTGTGGCGATGGCGCGCGGCGGGCGCGCACGGCGGCGAGCGCTGCGACAGCTGGGAGATGCCCGAGCGCATCGCGTGCTTCGCGCTCACCGGCGATCCGGACGTGCTGCTCGTCGGCCTCGCGTTGCGTCTCGCGTTCTTCGATACGCGCCGGCGGGCGCTCACGCCGATCGTCGATGTCGAGCCCGATCGGCCGACACGGCTGAACGACGGCCGCTGCGACCGCGCGGGCGCGTTCGTGTTCGGGACGAAGGACGAGAGCGGCGGCGCGTCGCCGCGGGCGATCGGCGGCTATTACCGGCTGAACGCGGACTTGAGCCTGCAGCGGCTCGCGCTACCGCCCGCGGCGATCGCGAACGGCATCGCGTTTTCGCCGGACGGCTCGGCGATGTATTTCTGCGATTCGCCGACGCGGGAAATCCAGGTGTGCGACTACCGGCCGGGCGGCGATGTCGATCGCGTCCGGTCGTTCGTGCGGCTGGCCGATGCGCATGGCGAGCCGGACGGCTCCACGGTCGACGCGAGCGGCGGCGTATGGAATGCGCAGTGGGGCGGCGCGCGGGTGGTGCGCTACGACGCGCAAGGCGTCGAGACCGACCGCATCGCGGTGCCGACGCCGCAGCCGAGCTGCGTGACGCTCGATGCCGCCGGGCGGCTGTACGTGACGAGCGCGCGCGTCGGTCTCGACGACGGCGCGCTCGCGGGCAACCCGGGCGCGGGCGGCGTGTTTGTCGCGCACACGCGCCATTCGGGGAGCGCGACGCCGCGCTTCGCGCTCGCGCGCCACGCATGAACGCGTTGTGCGAACGCCGGCGTGAAGCGACGGCGTTTCAGCGACGGTGGGCCGTGCGCAGGACGTTGGCAGGGCATCGGCAAGACGTCGGCAGGGCGTCGGCGCGCGGTCTTTCTTCGGGGGGCGCGGGAATGCACGAGCCACCGCGCGCCGGTTGCTTACCCGCTGCCCATCACCCTTCGCTCGTCGCCGTGGCTAATGCCGCCGCCGATGATATTGTCGTTGTCGTTGTTGCCGATGCTACTGCTACTGGTGCAGGTGCTGATGCTGATGCTGATGCTGGTGCTGGTGCTGGTGCTGGTGCTGGTGCTGGTGCTGGTGCTGGTGCCGGTGCCGGTGCCGGTGCCGGTGCCGGTGCCGGTGCCGGTGCCGGTGCCGGTGCCGGTGCCGGGCTGGGCTGGGCTGGGCTGGGCCGGGCCGGGCCGGGCCGGGCCGGGCCCAGCCGGGTCGGTGTCGCAACCGCCGCCGGGCTGGCCGCCGCCACGATTCGATCGCCGCCGCGCCATCCGCGCGGCGAAAGTGTGCTCTATTACAAATCGTAAAAATCGTCCTTGCGCCGCCGAAAACAAAGCTTGCAAAATGGCGCCTCGATTCGTTCGGAAAGCGTATCCGGCGGCGGTTTCGCCGTTTCCGAGCATTGTATTTTTCCCGTTATGCCGGATTGAACCGCAGCAGAGGCAAGGATTCATGTCCCGTTCCGTTTTCGAGGCCGTACGGCTGGACGACGTCGTATTGCAACCTTCCCCGATCGATCCCGGCTGGATCATCGAAGGCGCGCCCGTCGCGCGCAGCGGCCGGTGGTCGTGCAGCCCCGATTCGACGACGTCGATGTGGGTCTGGGATTGCACCGCGGGGCGCTTCAACTGGTACTTCGACTGCGACGAGACCATCCACGTGATCGAAGGCGAGGTGATCGTCTCGTCGGACGGCGACGCGCCGCGCACGCTGCGTGCGGGCGACGCCGCGCTGTTCTACGCGGGCAGCCGCACCGAGTGGCACGTGCCGAAGTACGTGCGCAAGCACGCGATCCTGCGCCCGCACATCGCCGGGCCGGCGCTGTTCGTCCACAAGGCGTTCCGCAAGCTGGCAAGCGCGTTGCGGTGACGGCGTGAAGGGCGCGCGAAGCGCCGCGGCCCCACGCGTGCGAGACGCTCGCGCGTTTCGTGCACATCGCGCGTCGCGCGTCGCGTCATTTCGCGTCCGGTTTCGCGCGCTTCGCTTTCGCCTGCGTTCTCGCGTTGCCGCTCGACTGATTGAGCGCGATCGCCGCGCGCACGAGCGCCTTGAATGCGTCGGCGTCGAGCGTCTCGCCTTCGCGGATGTCGATCGCGCGCCTGACCTGGCCGTCGAGGCTCGAATTGAAGAGCCCGGCCGGGTCGTCGAGCGACGCGCCCTTCGCAAAGGTGAGCTTGACGACCGACCGGTACGATTCGCCGGTGCAGATGATCCCGTCGTGCGACCAGACGGGCGTGCCTCGCCACTTCCATTCCTCGACGACGTCCGGATCCGCGTCGCGGATCAGCCCGCGCATCCGGCTCAGGGTATCGCCGCGCCAGTCGCCGAGCTCGGCGATCCGCCGGTCGATCAACACGCAAGCCGGCGGGTCGTCGGGCGAATCGATGTCTTTCATGAACGCCTCCGGAAGCTGTCGCACGCTTTGCGACGGATGCCGAGACGATTCGGCGCGACCGGCGCGTTGGGGGTTGGCATGCACGGGCACGCTCAGGCGTGATGCGGGGCATGGCCACGGTCGCCGGCTCGGCGCGCGCGCATCCGGAGGCGGTCGGCTCGGCGGTTCGGACGCCGCAAGCCCGAGCCGCGGCTCTCACAGTACGCGAACTTCGGCGCATGCGCGATATCGGCCTTTCGGCCAAGCATGCGCCGGCATGCGCGCGGCGGACATCGCAGGCGCTGGCCGTCGGCAGGCGGATTGCGTTCACGGAAAACGCGCGGTGTGAACTCGTCGGTGGAGCAAAATGGGCCGGATGCGGCCGATGATCGATACGGCCGCGTTCGACGCCCGGTAGTCGCGCCGATGCGCGCTCCGGCGACGCGGCGAGACCGCCGGAGCGCGCCCGGTGCCGATGCGCGACGGCGGCCGGCGCGGATGAGCACGCCGCGCGATTCTCCGCATCGTTTGCGTCTCGAGCCGCGCGGCTTTTCCTTCATTCGTCGGATTCCCTGTCGCGCAGCGATTGCGCGCGGCCGCGGCGCCGATGCGCGGCGATCGCTTCGCATCGCGTTCTTCATGCGCGCTTCAAGCGTGCAGCCGGCCGGTTTGCGATCCTGCTCGCGGCTCGGCCGACGGCGTGCCGGCCTTGCCGGCTTGCACAATCTGAAAAAGGAATGGCCTACCCGACGAAGCGGTCATCGACCGATTGGGACGGGTTGCGCTGCGCTCGGAATTAGGTTCGGGGCGCTTGTTACTCGTCTTTCAGAAAGACAGGCTCACACACCATGAACGATGTGGACGGGCTACCGACTCCGGCGGGAATGCCCATGCCGGCTGATGTGCGGGCGAGAGCATATTGCATCGGGCTTCCCCCGAGCGTCGCTCATGATCAACGCGCATGAGCGCGAAATACCTTGGTGCCGACGGCGAGACTCGAACTCGCACGGCTTTCGCCACTACCCCCTCAAGATAGCGTGTCTACCAATTTCACCACGTCGGCATTCCCATGCAATCGGGATGCGCCAGGCTCCCGTATCGCGAACAGCCTTGCCAGCCAGGACTCAGGCGGGACTTCGTATTTGCGCCACGGGCCTGTTCGGATGAGAACCCGCATGCCCGCCGGCGCCAGCCCTTCGAGATAGTGCGTCGACCCATTTCGACACCTACCTGGGCAAGGGGCGCAATTGTAATGGCTAATTGAATTTTTGTGAACTGTTTCGCGTTTCGCCGCATGGCGCGCGTCGCGCGGCCGTCATCCAGGATCCGTCCACGATGCGTCCACGATCCGTGCGCGGACGGCGAACCGGCTGACAGGCGGGTGGCGAGACGGCCTCCGGGCAGGCTTCTCCTTACCGCCGCTGCGCTACGCGATGCCGCGCAATGTGGCGCGACGCGAAGCCCACGCGCCGCGATCTCGCCGGCGCTCGACGTGCTTCCGTTTCACCGAACCGGCGGTCCGGGCCCTGTTTCCCGATGTTCCGGTGCGTCGGCCGGCGCGCAGTGAAGGCGTGTGGCGGCGGCCCGACAACTCGACGCCGCCGCCGCTCGCGCGGGCGCGTGAGCCGCCGCGATGCGGCGCGGGCTTTCCGAACCGCTGGCTGTCCCTGCCGCGCGCAAGCATCTCCAAGCCCCGTTCTTCATCCGATTAGGTGTTTGTCCGGACCTCCGCCGATACTGCTTTACATATCAGGTAACCTGATATTAAATCAGCAGTGAGCCGCGCGTCGCGGCAATGTCCCTGGAGAAAGATCAATGAGTTATGAAGGTCGCTGGAAAACCGTCGAGGTGATCGTCGACGGCGCAATCGCATGGGTGACGCTGAATCGTCCCGACAAGCGCAACGCGATGAGCCCGACGCTGAACGCGGAGATGATCGACGTGCTGGAGGCGATCGAGCTCGATCCCGAAGCGCGGGTGCTCGTGCTGACGGGCGAGGGCGAGGCGTGGACGGCCGGCATGGACCTGAAGGAGTACTTTCGCGAAATCGACGCCGGCCCCGAGATCCTGCAGGAGAAGATCCGCCGCGACGCGAGCCGCTGGCAGTGGCAGTTGCTGCGCATGTATGCGAAGCCGACGATCGCGATGGTCAACGGCTGGTGCTTCGGCGGCGGGTTCTCGCCGCTCGTCGCGTGCGATCTCGCGATCGCGGCCGACGAGGCCGTGTTCGGCCTGTCGGAGATCAACTGGGGCATTCCGCCCGGCAATCTCGTCAGCAAGGCGATGGCCGATACGGTCGGCCATCGTCAGGCGCTGTACTACATCATGACGGGCGAGACCTTCACGGGCGCGCAGGCCGCGCAGATGGGGCTCGTCAACCGGAGCGTGCCGCGCGCGCAACTGCGCGACGCGGTGCGCGCGCTCGCCGCGAAGCTGCTCGACAAGAATCCGGTCGTGCTGCGCAACGCGAAGCACGGCTTCAAGCGCTGCCGCGAGCTCACGTGGGAGCAGAACGAGGACTACCTGTACGCGAAGCTCGATCAGGCGCAGTTGCGCGATCCCGAGCACGGGCGCGAGCAGGGCCTCAAGCAATTCCTCGACGACAAGACGATCAAGCCGGGCTTGCAGGCGTACAGGCGTTGAGCGCGCGCCCCGGGTGCGCCGGGCCGCAACGCGATGAAGCGACGGCGCGATGAAGCGGCATGCGGCGGCGGCATGCCGCAGGCGGCGCGCGGCGCGGCAACGAGGCACGCCGCGCGGCGCGCGACGACTGAAGTTCGCAGCACATCGAAGAGACAAGGAGACATCGATGATCGACAGACGGATGCTGATCGGCGGCGCCTGGTGCGAGGCCGAACACGGCGCGACGTTCGAGCGGCGCGATCCGGTGACGGGCGCGCTCGCGTCGCGCGCGCCGGCCGCGAGCGCCGCCGACGCCGAGCGCGCGGTGGCCGCCGCGCACGCGGCGTTTCCCGCGTGGGCCGCGCTCGCGCCGACCGAGCGCCGCAGGCGCCTGCTGAAGGCGGCCGACCTGATGGACGCGCGCGGTGCGGCGTTCGTCGCGGCGGGCGTCGCGGAAACGGGCGCGACGCCCGCGTGGATCGGCTTGAACGTCGCGCTCGCGGCGAACGTGCTGCGCGAGGCGGCATCGATGGCGACGCGGATCTCGGGCGACGTGATGCCGTCCGACGTGCCCGGCAATCTCGCGCTCGCGGTGCGCGCGCCGTGCGGCGTCGTGCTCGGCATCGCCCCGTGGAACGCGCCCGTGATCCTCGGCACGCGCGCGCTCGCGATGCCGCTCGCGTGCGGCAATACCGTCGTGCTGAAGGCGTCCGAGCTGTGCCCCGGCGTGCATGCGCTGATCGGCGCGGCGCTGCACGACGCGGGGCTCGGCGACGGCGTCGTCAACGTGCTCACGCACGCGGCCGCCGACGCGCCCGCGCTCGTCGAGCGCCTGATCGCCGATCCGCGCGTGCGGCGCGTGAACTTCACGGGTTCGACGCACGTCGGGCGGATCGTCGCGCGGCTCGCAGCCGAGCATCTGAAGCCCGCGCTGCTCGAACTCGGCGGCAAGGCGCCCGTCGTCGTGCTCGACGACGCCGATCTCGACGCGGCCGTCGACGCGATCGCGTTCGGCGCGTTCTTCAATCAAGGGCAGATCTGCATGTCGACCGAGCGCGTGATCGCCGCGCGCGCGATCGCCGACGCGCTCGTCGACAAGCTCGCCGCGAAGGCGCGCACGCTCGCCGCGGGCGATCCGCGCGCGGGCCTGCCGCTCGGCGCGATGGTGAGCCGCGACGCGGCCGCGCGCGCGGCCGCGCTCGTCGACGACGCGGCGTCGCGCGGCGCCGCGCTGCCGCTCGGCTGCCGCGTCGACGGCGCGATCATGCAGCCGACGATCGTCGATCGCGTGACGCCCGACATGCGGCTCTATCGCGAGGAATCGTTCGCGCCCGTCGTCGCGGTGCTGCGCGCGGGCGACGACGAACACGCGATCGCGCTCGCGAACGACAGCGCGTTCGGGCTCGCGGCGAGCGTGTTCGGCCGCGATCTCGCGCGGGCGCTGGCGGTGGCGCGGCGCATCGAATCGGGGATCTGCCACGTGAACGGGCCGACCGTCCACGACGAAGCGCAGATGCCGTTCGGCGGCGTGAAGGCGAGCGGCTACGGGCGCTTCGGCGGCGCGGCGTCGATCGCGGAATTCACCGAACTGCGCTGGCTCACCGTGCAAACCGCGCCGCGCGCGTATCCGATCTGAACGCGGAGGGCATCGCCGTGTCCCATTCCCCCTCATCGCCGCCGCGCTACCGGAGCGTGGACGTCGCGCGCGGCGCGGCGCACGTCGAGCGCGACGGCGACGGCTGGCGCATGCGCGCCGTCGAGCCGCTCGGCGCGTACCCCGAGCGGCTGACCGATTGTCTCGTCGCGGGCGCGCGCGATCATCCGGCGCGCGTGTTCGCCGCGCAGCGCGGCGCAAACGGCCGCTGGATCGAGATCACGTATGCGCGCATGCTCGAGCGCGCCCGCGCGCTCGGCGAAGGGCTGCTCGCGCTCGGGCTGTCCGCCGAGCGGCCGCTCGCGATCCTGTCGGGCAACGATCTCGCGCATCTGCAGCTCGGCTTCGCGGCGATGCTCGCGGGCATTCCCTATGCGCCGATCTCGCCCGCGTATTCGCTCGTGTCGACCGATTTCGGCAAGCTCAAGTACACGCTCGGCGTGCTGAAGCCGGGCGCGCTGTTCGACGCCGACGGCGACGCGTTCGCCGCCGCGCTCGCCGCGGCCGCGCCCGCCGATGCGACCGTGATCGTCGCGCGCGGCGCGCCGCCGTCGCGGCTTCGCCCGGTTGCGTTCGAACGGCTGCTCGACATGCGCGCGTGCGCGCCGACACGCTGGCGAAGATCCTGTTCACGTCGGGCTCGACGAAGCAGCCCAAAGCGGTGCCGACGACGCACCGGATGCTGTGCAGCAATCAGCAGATGCTGCGCCAGACGATGCCGGAGTTCGCGCGCACGCCGCCCGTGCTCGTCGACTGGCTGCCGTGGAACCACACGTTCGGCGGCAGCCACAACGTCGGCATCGCGCTTTACAACGGCGGCACGCTGTATATCGACGACGGCCGGCCGACGCCGGATCGCTTCGACGAGACAGTGCGCAACCTGCGCGAGATCGCGCCGACGGCCTACTTCAACGTGCCGAAGGGCTGGGAAGCGCTGACGGCCGCGCTCGAGCGCGACGGCGCGCTGCGCGCGTCGTCGCGCGCGTGAAGCTGTACTTCTTCGGCGGCGCGGGGCTGTCGCAGGCCGCGTGGGAGCGGCTCGACCGCGTGACCGAAGCGCATTGCGGCGAGCGGATCCGCATGCTCGCGGGGCTCGGGATGACCGAGACGTCGCCGTCGTGCCTGTTCACGACGGGGCCGGTCTCGGGCGCGGGCTGCATCGGGCTGCCCGCGCCCGGCTGCGACGTGAAGCTCGCGCGTTGCGGCGACAAGCTCGAGCTGCGCTTCAAGGGGCCGAACGTGATGCGCGGCTACTGGCACGCGCCGGTCGATCCGGCCGACGTGTTCGACGAGCAGGGCTATTACCGCAGCGGCGACGCCGCGCGTTTCGTCGACCCCGCGCGGCCCGAACTCGGGCTGATGTTCGACGGGCGGCTCACCGAGGATTTCAAGCTGAGCTCGGGCACGTTCGTGAGCGTGGGGCCGCTGCGCGCGCGGGCGGTGTCGGCGGGCGCGCCGTATGTGCAGGACGTCGTCGTGACCGGGCTCAATCGCGGCGACATCGGCCTGCTCGTGTTCGCGCGGCTCGATGCGTGCCGGCGGCTTGCCGGCATCGCGCGCGACGCGCCGGCCGCGCAGGTGCTGGCGTCGCCCGCGGTGCGCGCGCAGTTCGCCGCGTGGCTCGCGCGGCTCAACGAGGCGGCGACGGGCAGCGCGTCGTTCGTCGCGCGCGTGCGCCTGCTCGATACGCCGCCGTCGCTCGATATCGGCGAGATCACCGACAAGGGCTCGATCAATCAATCGGCCGTGCAGCGGCACCGCGCGGCGCTGATCGACGCGCTGTACGGGGCGGCGGCGGATGATCCGCTCGTGATCGTCGCTTAGCAAAGCGAATCGTCGTCCCGATCGGCGAGACGGCGCGGCTGGGCTGGGCGTCGGCGAGCCGAAGCATTCGCGCACCCCGCTATCGACGCATCGAGGTATCGAAGCATCGCGCATGCCGGTTCCCGCTTGCCCGGCCTGCGCGCTAAAAATCAGGTTTCCTGATATTGAGGCAGGCGAAGCAAAACGACATCGACAACGATCGCATCGCAGCCGGCTCGCGCCGGCGCGAACGCGGCAGGTCTGGAGACGAAATGGACATCACCGTGACGGAAAAGCGCGGCGTCGCGACGACGCTCGCGTTGTGCTTCGCGATCGCGCTGCTCGAAGGGCTCGATCTGCAATCGGTCGGCGTCGCGGCGCCGCGCATGGCGCGCGAGTTCGGCCTGTCGGTCGCGCAGATGGGGTGGGCGTTCGGCGCAGGCACGTTCGGCCTGCTGCCGGGGGCGCTGCTTGGCGGCCGGCTCGCCGACCGGATCGGGCGCAAGCGCGTGCTGATCGTATCGGTGTGCACGTTCGGCTTGCTGTCGATCGCCACCGCGCAGGCGTCGAGTTTCGCGATGCTCGTCGTCGTGCGCGTGCTCACGGGTGTCGGGCTCGGCGGCGCGATGCCGAACCTGATCGCGCTGTCGTCGGAGGCAGTCGAGCCGAGGCTGCGCGGCAGCGCGGTCAGCGCGATGTATTGCGGAATCCCGTTCGGCGGCGTGATCGCATCGGCAATCGGCGTGCTGCTCGTGGGCGACGCGCAGTGGCGGCACATCTTCTACGTCGGCGGGCTCGGGCCGTTGCTGCTCGTGCCGCTGCTCGCGCGCTGCCTGCCGGAGTCGCGCGCGTACCTCGACGCCGCGCGCATGGGCGGCGCGCGGCCCGCCGCGCGCGCGGCGCTCTTCGGCGGCGGCCGCGCCTGCGCAACGCTTGCGCTTTGGGTCAGCTACTTCTGCACGCTGATCGTCCTGTATTTCCTGCTGAACTGGCTGCCGTCGCTGATGGCCGCGCGCGGGCTCGGCCGCGCGGCGGTCGGCGCCGTGCAGATCGGCTTCAACGTCGGCGGCGGGCTCGGCGCGCTCGGCATCGGGATGCTGAGCGACCGGCTCGGCGCGTCGCGCGTCGTCGGCGCGATGTACGCGGGCATCGTCGCGTCGCTTGTCGCGCTCGCGCTGGCGCCGGGTTTCGCGGGGCTCGCGGCCGCCGCGTTCGCGGCCGGCATGTTCGTGATCGGCGGGCAATCGGTGCTCTATGCGCTCGCCGCGAGCCATTACCCGGCGGCGATGCGCGGCACGGGCGTCGGCGCGGCGGTCGCGGCCGGGCGGATCGGCTCGGTCGTCGGGCCGCTCGCCGCCGCGCAACTGCTCGCGATGGGGCGCAGCGGGGCCGTCGTGATCGGCGCGAGCATCCCGGTCACGCTGCTCGCCGCGGCTGCCGCGCTGCTGCTCGTGCGCCGGCCGCCCACGGCGGACTGAGCGGGGCGCGGGATCGGCGGGCTGCGGAATTGCGGAACCGTTGAGCTGTCGAGCGACGGAACTGCGGAACTGCGGAACTGCGGAACTGCGGAACTGCGGAACCGCCGAACCGCCGAACCGCCGAACCGCCGAACCGCCGAACCGCCGAACCGCCGAACCGCCGAACCGCCGAACCGCCGAACCGCCGAACCGCCGAACCGCCGAACCGAAGAACCGAAGAACCGAAGAACCGAAGAACCGAAGAACCGAAGAACCGAAGAACCGAAGAACCGAAGAACCGAAGAACCGAAGAACCGAAGAACCGAAGAACCGAAGAACCGAAGAACCGTTGAATCACTGACCTGCTGAACCGTTGAATCGCTGAATGGCAAGGCCGCCGTATCGACGAATCAACGAATCAGCGAATCAGCGAATGCAACGGATCGCATGCCCACCGAACCACCGGGCCGCATTCGGCCGTTCGAATCGCTTCACCCCGACACCGGCCGGCACGCGCCGGCCACGACAAACGACAAAGACGGAGACTTTCCATCATGAGACATTCGGCCCGCCTGCTGGCCTGCGGCGCGCTCTGCGCCACCGCCGCGCATGCGCACGCGCAATCGAGCGTCACGCTATACGGCATCGTCGACACCGGCATCGAATTCGTTTCGCACGCGAGCGCGAAGGGCGGTTCCGCGTGGCGCATGCCGGCCGTCACGGGCGAGCTGCCGTCGCGCTGGGGCTTGCGCGGCGTCGAGGATTTCGGCGGCGGCTATCGCGCGCTCTTCGCGCTCGAAAGCGGCTTCAACCTGCGCGGCGGCGAGCTCGGCCAGGGCGGGCGACTGTTCGGGCGTCAGGCATACGTGGGCCTGCGCGCGCCGTTCGGCACGCTCGCGTTCGGCCGGCAATACATGATGACTTATGTCGCGCTGCAGGGCGCGGACATCATCGGCCCCGACATCTACGGGCTCGGCTCGCTCGACGCTTACATCCCGAACGGCCGCGCGGACAACGCGGTGACCTATGTCGGCAGCTATCGCGGCGTGACGCTCGGCGCCGGCTATTCGTTCGGCCGCGACTCGGCAGGCACCGGCAATTCGCCGGGGCAGGGCACGTGCGTCGGCTCGGTGCCGGGGCGCGCGGTCGAATGCCGGAGCGGGTCGGCGATGCTGAAGTACGACGCCGAGCGCTTCGGCGTGGCCGCGTCGTACGAAGAGCAGCGCGGCGGCGCGAACGCGGCGGCGAACTTCTTCGACGGTGCCGCGCCGATGCCGATCACAAGCAGTGCGGACAAGGACACGCGCGCGCACGTGAGCGCGTACGCGAACGCGGGGCCGGTCAAGCTCGGCGCGGGCTGGATCGGCCGGCGCGTGTCGACCGACGCACCCGCCGCGCCCGACGTGCGCACCGATCTGTTCTTCGTCGGCGCCGCCTATCGCGCGACGCCGTTCGTGACGATCGACGGCGAAGCCTACCGGATCGTCGATGCGCGGCACGACGCGCGCGCGACGATGGCGACGCTGCGCGCGAGCTTCTCGCTGTCGAAGCGCACCGCCGTCTATGCGCAGACCGCGTACCTATGGAACAGCGTGCACGCGCGCTATTCGGTGAGCGGCGGCGGAGGCGGCACGACGCCCGCGGCCGGCGTCGGCCAGCTCGGCGCGATGGTCGGCGTTCGGCACATGTTCTGAGCCCGCGCGGCCGTCGTGCGTTCTCCGTCGGTATTTCATCCGTTATCCGAACTTTCAGGAAGGGAGCTGAACATGCGATTCATGCAGATCATGCGCCGGGCGCGCATGCTCGCGCCGCTCGCGTTCGCCGCGCTGCAAGCTTGCGGCGGCGACGGCGTCGATCCCGCGCTGCCGCGCCTTGCCGCCGCGGCGCCCGCCGCGATGTCCGGAACCTGCGGCGCGCTCGCCGCGAAGCTGCGTTATCCGCGTACCGCGTTCACGTCGGTGGCGACCGCGGCGGCCGGCGCGCTGAGCGTCGCGGGCAAGCCGGTGGGCGAGCATTGCGTGATCGCAGGCAAGATGAACGAGCGCGTGAGCGCGATCGACGGCGAGACTTACGCGATCGGCTTCGAGATGCGGCTGCCGAAGGCATGGAACGGGCGCTTCTTCTATCAGGCGAACGGCGGGCTCGACGGCGACGTCGTCGCGGCGACGGGCGACATCGGCGGCGGCGGGCCGCTCGACAACGTGCTCAGGATGGGCTTCGCGGTGATCAGCTCGGACGCCGGGCACAGCGCGGCGCAGAACCCGCTGTTCGGCATCGATCCCGATGCGCGGCTCGATTATGGCTACCGCGCGGTCGACGCGCTGACGCCGATGGCCAAGCAGGTGATCCGCCTCGCATACGGCAAGGCGCCGGACCGCAGCTATTTCGGCGGGTGCTCGAACGGCGGGCGTCATGCGATGGTCGCGGCGGTGCGCAACGCGGGCGACTACGACGGCATCGTCGCGGGCGATCCGGGCTTGCACCTGCCGAAGGCGGCGATCGCCGAAATGGCCGGCGCGCAACAGTTCGCGCGAATCGCGACCGCGACCGCCGCCGCCGGCCGGCCCGACATCCGGAGCGGCTTCACCGATACGGAGCGACGGTTCGTCGCGAGCCGCATACTCGCGAAGTGCGACGCGCTCGACGGCGTGGCGGACGGACTCGTCGAGGACATCGCCGCTTGTCAGGCGCGCTTCGATCTGAACGCCGACGTGCCGGGCTGCACGAATGGCGTGCGCACGCGCCAATGCCTGACGGGCGCGCAGAAGACGGCGCTCGCGAACGTGTTCGCCGGCGCGCGCAACAGCGCGGGCGAGGCGCTGTACGCGAGCTTTCCGTTCGATGCGGGCGTGAGCGGCGACAACTGGGCCGCGTGGAAGCAGGGCAATGCGATGACGCTCGACCCCGCGGCGGCGGCGTTCACGTTCACGACACCGCCGCGGCGCCCGTCGGCGCTCGCGGATCTCGGCGCCTACGCGCTCGGCTTCGACATGGACCGCGACGCGCCGGCGATCTTCGCGACGAGCGGTGTCTATGCGGCATCCGCGTGGTCGTTCATGACGCCGCCGGACGAAGCGGACCTGTCCGCGCTCAAGCGCCGCGGCGGCAAGCTGATCGTCTATCACGGCACGAGCGATCCGGTGTTCTCGTCGACCGATACGACCGACTGGTACGTGCGCGTGATGCAGGCGAACGGCGGCGATGCGAGCGACTTCGCGCGCTTTTTTCGCGTCGCGGGGATGAACCATTGCTCGGGCGGGCCCGCCGCCGACCAGTTCGACATGCTGACGCCGCTTGTCGCGTGGGTCGAGGCCGGCAAGGCACCGGACGCGATCGTCGCGACCGCGCGCGACGCGTCGAACGCGGCACCCAATCCCGAGGTGCCGGCGTCATGGGGCGCGGCGCGCACGCGGCCGCTGTGCCCGTATCCGCGCGTCGCGCGATACGACGGCGGCGACGTGAACGCGGCGGCGAGCTTCAACTGCCGGTAACGCCGAGCGCGCGTGCGCCGCGCGGAGCGTAGCGTTGGGCGTCGCGCCGGGCGCGCGGCGGCGGTTGAGCGAGCCGCCGGTGTGGCCGATCGGCAGTGCGGCTTGGCCGTGCGGTGCGACGAGCGAAGCCGCGCGTTGCGCGAGGCTTGCACCGAGCGCGCATTCGGCGAAATGCGCGCCCCCCCGAACCGCTCTAATCCCGCAGCCTTCGCGAGGCCCGCATGAGCGGCGCTTCGTCGTTCGCGCGCCGTGCCGCCGCGATCGTCACACGGCCGCCTCGCCCACCATCGACAGGCCCGCGGCCGTCGCACGCAGCAGCGCGACGACCTCGTCGATCGGCGGCGCGACGTACGCGTCGATCCGGCGGATGTAAGGGCACGTGAGCACGGCGATCGCGTGGCCCGCCGGGCCGAGAATCGGATACGTGATGTCGGTGACGCCGAACAGCTGGCGGCTGTCCTGCCGCACGTGCCCGGCCGCGCGGATCGCGTCGACGCGCGCATCGAGATTGCGCGCGGCGAGCGGCTGCTCGCCTTTCACCTTCGTATGCTCGGTGAGCATGTGCGCGCGCTGCTCGGCGGACTGGAACGCGAGCAGCGCGTGGCCCGACGCGGTATCGACGAGCCCGACGCGCGAGCCGAGCTTCACCGACATCCCCCAGATGCCGGGCCCGTCGACCTGCGCGATCACGAGCAGGTTGCCCCGATCGTAGACGGACAGATGGCACGACTGCTCGGCCGCGTCCGCGAAGCGCTGCATCGGCGGCAGCGCCTCCGCGATCAGCCGGTGCATCGGCGGATGCCGGTGCGCGAGCGCATACAGCTTCAGGCTCAGCGAATAACGGTCGCCGCCGGGCGAGCGGATCACGTACTGGCGCGCGACGAGCCGCTCGAGCATCCGGTAGATCTCGCTCGCGTTGCGCCCGAGCTCCTTCGTGATCTCCGTGCGCGTCAGGCCGTCCTTGCGCTCGGACAGCAGCTCGAGGATGTCGAGCCCCTTGTCGAGCGCCGGCGCGCGGTAGCGGTCCGCGTCGTCGAGATCCTGCGGTTCGTCGGCGGGGCCGGCCGGTCGGGGTTTCCTGGCGTTCATGTTGGCGTTCGGTGCGTCGGATGGATGCAAGGGCGAATAAGGACAGGATAGGGAAAATACGCACTCATTCTGCGTCACGGTCTCCTTGACTTCAAAAAGTCCGTATATAAATAATAATTTCGCCAGTGAACATATGGCAACGGTCCGCACGCCGGGCCGATAAACGTCGGAGGAAACAGGAGACAGGCATGACGTGGATCAATCGCGGGCGAGCATTCGCCGGATGCGTCGCGCTGGCGGGTGCGCTCGCCGCCGCGCCGGCGGGCGCGGACACGGGCAAGGTCGGGCTCGACCTGCCTTTGCTGACCTCGCCGTTCTGGCAGTCGTACAACCGCTACCTGCTGCATTACGCGAAGGACATGCAGATCGATGCGCTCGCGCCCGTCAATTCGAACGGCGATCCCGCGCAGCAGATCACGGACATGAACACCCTGCTGAATCTCGGCGCGAAGGGCATCGTCGTCGGCCCGCTCGATTCGGCGGCGATCGGCCGCGCGCTCGATGCGGCGGCCGCGCGCAACGTGCCCGTCGTCGCCGTCGACGTCGCGCCGACGCAGGGCAAGGTCGCGATGGTCGTGCGCGCCGACAATCGCGCGTACGGCGAGAAGGCGTGCCAGTATCTCGGCGAGCACGTGCGCCGCGGCAAGGTCGTGCAGATCATGGGCGATCTCGCGTCGGTGAACGGCCGCGATCGCTCGGAGGCGTTCCGCGCATGCATGAAGGGCTATCCGAACCTGCAGGTGCTCGAGATTCCGGCCGCCTGGAAGGGCGACGTCGCCGCGACCGCGCTCGACAGCCTGCTGAGCGCGAATCCGGACGTGAAGGGCATCTACCTGCAGGCGGGCGGCGTCTATCTGTCGCCGACGCTGCAAACGCTGCGCCGCAAGCAGATGCTGTATCCGGCGGGTGACGCGAAGCACGTCGCGATCGTCAGCAACGACGGCATCCCGCAGGAATACGAAGCGATCCGCCGCGGCGACATCGACGCCACCGTGTCGCAACCGGCCGATCTGTACGCGCGCTACGGGCTTTTCTACATCAAGGCGGCGCTCGCCGGCCGAACCTTCAAGCCGGGGCCGACCGATCACGGCAGCGTGATCGTGCAGCGCGCGCCCGGCGTGCTCGAGGATCAGTTGCCGGCACCGCTCGTGACGAAGGCGAACGTCGACGACAAGGGCCTGTGGGGCAACACGATCAAATGAACGCGATCGCCGCCGTCACCGCGCGCGCCTGCACCGACGCCGGCGCGCCCGTCGTCGAGGCGCGCGCGCTCACGAAGCGCTTCGGCCCGCACATCGCGCTCGCGGACGTCGACCTGTGCGTGCGGGCGGGCGAGTCGCACGCGCTCGTCGGCCGCAACGGCGCGGGCAAGTCGACGCTCGTGTCGATCCTCACCGGGCTGCGCAAGCCGGACGCGGGCGTCGTGCGCTTCGCCGGCGAGGCGGCGCCGCCGCTCGCCGATCGCGACGGCTGGCGCGCGCGCGTCGCATGCGTGTACCAGCATTCGACGATCATCCGCGAGCTGACCGTCGCCGAGAACCTGTTCATCAACCGGCAGCCGACGAAGCGCGGCGCGATCGACTGGCGCGCGCTGCGGCGCGACGCGCGCGCGCTGCTCGAGCACTGGCGCATCGACGTCAGCGAGAACGCGCGCGCGGGCGACCTGACGGTGGAGGCGCGCCAGCTCGTCGAGATCGCGCGGGCGCTGTCTTACGGCGCGCGCTTCATCGTCCTCGACGAGCCGACCGCGCAGTTGGACGGCGACGAGATCAAGCGGCTGTTCGCGCGAATTCGCGAGCTACAGCGCGACGGCGTGACGTTTCTGTTCATCTCGCATCACCTGCAGGAGGTGTACGACATCTGCCAGGCGGTGACGGTGTTGCGCGACGCGCGGCGCATCGTCAGCGCGCCCGTCGCGGCGCTGCCGCACGACGCGCTGATCGAGGCGATGACCGGCGAGCGCGGCGCTCTCGCGGTGGCCGACGCCGCGCGGCGCGCGCCGCCGCCGGACGACGCGCCGCGCGTGCTCGAAGTCGACGGTCTCGCGGGCGACGATTACGAGCGCGTGTCGTTTTGCGTGCGGCGCGGCGAGGTGGTCGGGCTCGCCGGCGCGACGAGCAGCGGCCGCACGAGCGTCGCGGAGGCGGTGGCCGGCTTGCGCGCGCCGCGCGCGGGCGCGGTCCGCGTCGACGGCGCCGCGCTGCCGCCCGCCGACGTGAGCGCCGCGCTCGCGCGCGGCGTCGGCTGCGTGCCGAAGGATCGCCATCGCGAAGGGCTCGTGCTCGGCGAATCGGTGGCGGAGAACGCATCGATGACGATCGCGGGCGCGCTCGGGCGCCTGGGGCGCTTCGGGCTCGTGCCGCCCGCGAGAAAGCACGCGTTCGGCGCGCGGATGATCGACGCGCTCGGCATCGTCGCGCAGGGGCCGCGGCAGCCGGTGTCGGGCCTGTCGGGCGGCAATCAGCAGAAGGTGGTGATGGCGCGCGCGCTCGCGAACGATCCGCGCGTGCTCGTGCTGATCGATCCGACCGCGGGCGTCGACGTGAAATCGAAAGAGGCGCTGCTCGCCGTCGTCGAGCGGGTACGCGGCGGCGGCGCGGCGGTGCTCGTCGCCTCGGGCGAGCTCGACGATCTGCGCACCTGCGACCGCGTGCTCGTGATGTTCCGCGGGCGCATCGTCGCCGAATTTCAGGCCGGCTGGCAGGACAACGAACTGATTGCATCCATCGAAGGAGTCGACGCCCATGAAGTCTAGCCTGACGAGTCCCGCGCTGCCGCCGGGGCCGGCGCGCGTCGTCGCGCGCAAGCCGTTCGAGATCGCGCGGCTGCGCGATCTCGCGTTGCTGCCCGCGCTCGTGCTGCTGATCGCGATCGGCGCGTTCGTGAGCCCGAGCTTTCTGACGAAGGCGAACCTGATCAGCGTGCTCGGCGCGTCGGCCGCGCTCGCGCTCGTCGTGCTCGCCGAATCGCTGATCGTGCTGACGGGCAAGTTCGATCTGTCGCTCGAATCGACGGTCGGCATCGCGCCCGCGATCGGCGCGATGCTCGTGATGCCGGCATCGTCCGCCGGCTTCGGCTGGCAGTGGCCCGCCGCCGCGGGGCTGGCCGCGATCGTCGCGATCGGCGCGCTGATCGGCTTCGTCAACGGTTTTCTCGTCGTGCGGATGCGGCTGAACGCGTTCATCGTCACGCTCGCGATGCTGATCGTGCTGCGTGGGATGCTCGTCGGCGCGACGAAGGGCGGCACGCTGTTCGACATGCCGCCGGCGTTCTTCGCGCTCGCGACGACGGGCGTGTTCGGCCTGCCGCTGTCGGTATGGCTCGCGGCGGCCGTGTTCGGCTGGGCGGCGTTCATGCTGCGCTATCACCGCCTCGGCCGCGCGCTGTATGCGATCGGCGGCAACGATCAGGCCGCGCGCGCGGCGGGGATTCGCGTCGAACGGATCACGTGGGGCGTGTTCGTGCTCGGCAGCACGCTCGCGTCGATCGGCGGCCTCGTCGTCACGGGCTACGTCGGCGCGATCAACGCGAATCAGGGCAACGGGATGATCTTCACGGTGTTCGCGGCCGCGGTGATCGGCGGCATCTCGCTCGACGGCGGCAAGGGAACGATGCTCGGCGCGCTGACGGGCGTGCTGCTGCTCGGCGTCGTGCAGAACCTGCTCACGCTCGCGCAGGTGCCGTCGTTCTGGATTCAGGCGATCTACGGCGTGATCATTCTCGGCGCGCTGATGGTCGCGCGCGTCGCGGGCGGCGAGGGGCCGGCATGAGCGCGCCCGCCATCGACGCGCGGCTGCTGCTGCTCTCGCCCGCCGACAATTGCCTGATCGCCGCGACGCGCCTGTGCGCGGGGCAAGCAGTGACGATCGACGGCGAGCGCGTCGTGCTCGCGCAGACGGTCGAGCTCGGCCACAAGATCGCGCGCGCGCCGCTCGCCGCGAACGACAAGGTGCTGCGCTACGGCGCGCCGATCGGCCACGTGACACGCGAGGTCGCGCGCGGCGAGCACCTGCACACGCACAATCTCGTGAGCGATTACCTGCCGACGTACACGCGCGACGCGGGCCGCGCGTTCGTCGCGCATTGATGCGCACGCAACCGTTTATTCAGGTGAACCCTTCATGTCCATGACAGTTTCGACGCCGGCTTCTCCGGAGCTTTCCGCCGACGGCGTGCGCCGCGTGCTGCTCGCGGGCTATGCGCGCAGCGACGGGCGCAAGGGCATTCGCAATGTCGTCGCGGTGGCGTATCTCGTCGAATGCGCGCATCACGTCGCGCGCGAGATCGTCGCGCAGTTCCGCGCGCCGCCGCGCCTCGGCGACGCGGCGCCCGCCGCCGAGGCGCCGCCCGTGCACCTGATCGGCTTTCCCGGCTGCTACCCGAACGGTTACGCGGAAAAAATGATCGAGCGGCTCGCGACGCATCCGAACGTCGGTGCGGTGCTGTTCGTGTCGCTCGGCTGCGAGAGCATGAACAAGCACTACCTCGTCGACGCGGTGCGCGCGAGCGGCCGCCCGGCCGAGGTGCTGACGATCCAGGAGGCGGGCGGCACGCTGAATACGATCGGCGCGGGCGTCGATTGGGTGCGCGATGCGCGCGCCACGCTCGCGAGGCAGGCGAAGGTGCCGATGGGCGTGGGCGAACTGATCGTCGGCACGATCTGCGGCGGCTCGGACGGCACGAGCGGAATCACCGCGAATCCGGCCGTCGGCCGCGCGTTCGATCTGCTCGTCGAGCAGGGCGCGGCGTGCCTGTTCGAGGAAACGGGCGAGCTCGTCGGCTGCGAATATCACATGCAGAGCCGCGCCGCGCGCCCCGAGCTCGGCCGCGAGATCGTCGCGTGCGTGAAGAAGGCGGAGCGCTATTACTCGATCCTCGGGCACGGCAGCTTCGCCGTCGGCAACGCGGACGGCGGGCTCACGACGCAGGAGGAGAAATCGCTCGGCGCGTATGCGAAGAGCGGCGCATCGCCGATCGTCGGCATCGTGAAGCCGGGCGACGTGCCGCCGACGCCGGGCCTCTATCTGCTCGACGTCGTGCCGGACGGCGAGCCGCGTTTCGGATTCCCGAACATCAGCGACAACGCGGAGATCGCCGAGCTGATCGCGTGCGGCGCGCACGTGATCCTGTTCACGACGGGCCGCGGCTCGGTGGTGGGCTCCGCGCTCGCGCCCGTCGTCAAGGTGTGCGCGAATCCGGCGACATACCGCAAGCTCGAAGGCGACATGGACGTGGACGCGGGCCGCATTCTCGAAGGCCGCGCGACGCTCGATGAAGTCGGCCGCGAGATTTTCGCGAAGACGCTCGCCGTCGCGAGCGGCGCGGCGTCGAAATCCGAGGCGCTCGGTCACCAGGAGTTCATCCTGACGTACAAGGCGTTCGAGCCGCTCGGGCCCGCGTGCCTGCCTGTCGCGGGGCCGCTGCGCGCGGTGCGCCCGGCATGAGCGCGCGGGCGCGGCGGACGGCGGCGACGGTGGCCGGCGTCTTCGATATTGGGCGATCGGCGCGGCGCGCGTGTTGCGTGAGCGCGGGCGCGGGCGGACGATCGCGCGACGGGTTCGGCGATCTCCGCGCGCCCGGCAGGCGCGGCATGCCGCGCGACGGGGCGGCCGCGCGTCGGGCGCCCGGTGCCGCTCCCGTCTGCCGCATGGGCGACGACGCGATCGGCGCGCCGACGCGGGCAAAGGCGGCGCGACCGACCGGGCGGAGTCGCCGATGACCCGCACCGTCGACGCTCATCAGCATTACTGGGATCCGTCGCGCGGCGACTACGGCTGGCTCACGCCGGCGCTCGCGCCGCTGCATCGCGTGTTCGGCCCCGCCGATCTCGCGCCGCTGCGCGCGGCGGCGGGCGTCGCGCGCACGATCGTCGTGCAGGCGGCGCCGAGCGTCGACGAAACGCGCTATCTGCTCGACCTCGCGCGATGCGAGCCGTCGATCGCGGGCGTGGTCGGCTGGGCGCCGCTCGACGCGCCCGATGCGCGCGACACGCTTGCCGCGCTCGCGCGCGATCCGGCGTTCAAGGGCGTGCGCCCGATGCTGCAGGACTTGCCCGACGCCGCGTGGATCGCGAACCCGGCGCTTGCCGGCGCGATCGACGCGCTCGTCGAACTCGACCTCGCATTCGACGCGCTCGTGACGCCGAGCCATCTCGCGCCGCTCGCGACGTTCGCGCGCCGCTTTCCGAGGCTGCGGATCGTCGTCGATCACGGCGCGAAGCCGCCGATCCGCGCGGGCCGCGCCGCATGGCAGCCGTGGGCGGACGGCATCGCGGCGCTCGGCGCGCTGCCGAACGTGCACTGCAAGCTGTCCGGGCTCGCGACCGAGGCCGCGCACGGCTGGCGCCGCGAGAGCCTCGCGCCGTATGTCGACCATTTGTTCGATGCGTTCGGCGCGGCGCGGATGATCTGGGGCAGCGACTGGCCGGTGCTGAACCTGAATGGCGATTACGCGGGCTGGCATGCGAGCGCGCGCGCGCTCGCCGCCGCGCGCGTCGGCGAACGCGCGTGCGATGCGGTATTCGGCGAGAACGCCGCCGCGTTCTATCGGCTATGAGCGGGCGCGGCGCGCGTGCCGGCGGTGCGCGGCGTCCGGCCGCGGCGAACGGCGAACTGGCGAATGCGAACGGCAAACGTCGCGTCGCCAGGCCGCCGCGTTTCATCCGGCGGACATGACTTCATCGGGAGCGGAGGATATGGAAGCAAGACTGGCTGGCAAGACGGCGCTCGTCACGGCCGCCGCGCAGGGCATCGGCCGCGCGTCGGCCGAGCGGCTCGCGCGCGAGGGTGCGCGCGTGATCGCGACGGACATCCGCATCGACGCGCTGCGCGACGGCCCGTTCGATGCGCGCGTGCTCGACGTGCGCGACGGCGCGGCGATCGACGCGCTCGCCGATGCGATCGGCCCCGTCGACGTGCTGTTCAATTGCGCGGGCTTCGTGCACGCGGGCTCGGTGCTCGACGCGACCGAAGACGAATGGGACTTCGGCTTCGATCTGAACGTGAAGTCGATGTACCGGACGATCCGCGCGTTCCTGCCCGCAATGCTCGCGCGCGAGCGCGGCTCGATCATCAACATGGCGTCGGCCGCCTCGAGCGTGAAGGGCGTACCGAACCGGTGCGTCTACGGCGCGACGAAGGCGGCCGTGATCGGCTTGACGAAAGCGGTCGCGGCCGATTTCGTCACGCACGGGATTCGCTGCAATGCGATTTGCCCCGGCACCGTCGAATCGCCGTCGCTCGATGCGCGCATCGCCGAGCAGGCGCGCGCGCGCGGCGAGCCGATCGACGCGGTGCGCGCCGCGTTCGTCGCGCGCCAGCCGATGGCGCGCATCGGCAGGCCGCAGGAGATCGCGGCGCTTGTCGCGTATCTCGCGTCCGACGAGGCGTCGTTCACGACGGGGGCGATCCATCTGATCGACGGCGGCTGGTCGAACTGACGCGCGCCGCGCGGCGGCCGCGATCCGTTGCCGCGCCGCGCCCGGCACACCTGTTTGAACTCACTGGGCGAATTCATGAAACTGCTGCGATACGGGGCGAAGTCCCGAGAAAAACCCGGCCTGCTCGATGCGCAGGGGCGCATTCGCGATCTGTCCGGCGTCATCGACGACGTCGCGGGCGACGCGCTCGGCCCCGATGCGCTCGCGCGGCTGCGCGCGATCGATCCGGCGAGCCTGCCGCTCGTCGACGGCGCGCCGCGCCTCGGCGCGTGCGTGGGCCGCGTCGGCAAGTTCGTCTGCATCGGGCTCAACTATTCGGATCACGCGGCCGAATCCGGCATGGACGTGCCGAGCGAGCCCGTCGTCTTCGGCAAGTGGACGAGCGCGATCTGCGGGCCCGACGACGACGTCGAACTCCCGCCCGGCTCGACGAAGACCGATTGGGAAGTGGAGCTCGGCGTCGTGATCGGCACGGGCGGGCGCGACATCGACGAAGCGCGTGCGCTTGCGCACGTGGCCGGCTATTGCATCGTCAACGACGTGTCCGAGCGCGCGTACCAGCTCGAGCGCGGCGGCACGTGGGACAAGGGCAAGGGATGCGACACGTTCGGCCCGCTCGGGCCCTGGCTCGTGACGGCCGACGAAGTGCCGGACCCGCACCGGCTGAAGCTGTGGCTCGACGTCGACGGTCGCCGCTATCAGCATGGCTCGACCGCGACGATGATCTTTCGCGTGCCGTTCCTGATCAGCTACTTGAGCCGCTTCATGAGCCTGCAGCCGGGCGACGTGATCTCGACCGGCACGCCGCCGGGCGTCGGGCTTGGTCAAAAGCCGCCCGTCTATCTGCGCGCGGGGCAGGTGATGACAGTCGGCATCGAAGGGCTCGGCGAGCAGCGGCAGCGGGTCGTGCAGCGATGACGCGGGCGCGGCTGCGCTCGGGCGCTCGGGCGTCGGGCGCGTGCATCGTCGGCATGGACGCCCGGGCCGCGGTCGCGGCCCGGCGATGCGCGCGGCACGCGCCGGCGCTTGCTTCGGCGCGTGCCGTTCGTCGAAACATCGGAGCAGACAAGTGAACCTGAACCTCAACGACAAGGTGGTGATCGTGACGGGCGGCGGCTCGGGCATCGGCGGCGCGATCACGCTCGCGCTGGCCGAAGAAGGGGCGATTCCGGTCGTGTTCGGCCGCAGCCCGCTCGCCGACGCGTTCGCCGAACGCCTGCGCGCATTGCAGTCGCGCGCGCGTTTCGTGCGCGTCGATCTCGTCGACGACGCGCGCTGCCGCGAGGCTGTCGACGAAACGGTCGCGGCGTTCGGCCGGATCGACGGGCTCGTCAACAACGCGGGCATCAACGACGGCGTCGGACTCGACGCGGGACGCGACGCATTCGTCGCGTCGCTCGAAAGCAATCTGATCCATTACTACGTGATCGCGCACTACTGCCTGCCGCATCTGAAGGCGAGCCGCGGCGCGATCGTCAACGTATCGTCGAAGACCGCGATCACCGGGCAGGGCGGCACGAGCGGCTATTGCGCCTCGAAGGGCGCGCAGCTCTCGCTGACGCGGGAATGGGCGGCATCGCTCGCCGACGACGGCGTGCGCGTGAACGCGGTGATTCCCGCCGAGGTGATGACGCCGCTCTACGCGAACTGGCTCGCGCGGTTCGACGATCCGGACGCGAAGCTGCAGTCGATCACGCGCAAGATCCCGCTCGGCAAGCGGATGACGAGCGCCGAGGAGATCGCATGGACGACGGTGTTCCTGCTGTCCGAGCGCGCGTCGCACACGACGGGGCAGTGGCTGTTCGTCGACGGCGGCTATACGCATCTCGATCGCGCGCTGACCTGACGCGGCTTCACGCACGACGAACCACGGAGCGCACGGTGCGATACTGCCTGGCCTTGGACCTGAAGGACGACCCGGATGCGATCGCGCGCTACGAAGCGCATCACGAGCGGATCTGGCCGGAGGTCGCCGCGTATCTTCGCGCGCACGGCGTCGTGGCGATGGAGATCTACCGGCTCGGCACGCGGATGACGATGGTGATGGATACCGACGACGCTTGCTTCGACGCGGCGCGTTTCGATGCCGACGCGCGTGCCGACGCGAAGATCGTCGAATGGGAGGCGCTGATGGGCGCGTTCCAGCAGCCGACGCCGTGGACGCCCGCCGGCGTCAAATGGACGCCGATGACGCGGATTTTCGATCTGTCGAAACAGTGACGCGCGGCGCCGCCCGGTATCGGTCCTGCGCCGGTCGGCAAGCGATTGAATCACGGCGGACCCGAGGGCGTGCGTGCCGCTGCATCGCGTCGCATGGCGGCGGCGGGCGTCATCGCGGCGATGGGCGGCGACGCGTTCGATTCGGCGCGACCGGCGAGCCTGCCGGCGGCAACGCCGGCGCCACGGCGCCGCGCCGCGGCCCGATCCGGCCCACTGACTTCCTGCACGCTGAACGCACTGGATGGTCTTGCGGCATGAGGCGGGGGCGGTTTCGCGGCGGGCTGCGGCCGATGTCGCCCGCTCGTCGCGGGAGGCCCTGCACGAGGGCATCGATTCCCGGCGGCTTCCGTGGCCGGTTCGCGCCGGGACGCGCGGCGTGACAGCTCGATCTCGTGTGACTTTCGTCGCGCGTCATTTCCTCGCCGCATGAGGCGCTTGCGACTTCGATCGCGGTAGGCAATCGGCGTTGCCGATGGCGAGTCCGCCTGAAATTCCGTCTGCGGCCGCCTCAAGCGCGCCGTTCGAATCTCCGCCCGTTGACGCGAGCGGTTCGCCCGTCGCCCGGACGTCGGCCGTATCGGGAGCTCCGGGGCCCGGCCGGGCGATATCGGCCGGCGGCTTCTCGACCTTCACTGCCGTTTCAACCATCCCGCTCCTGCTTTGCCGATCGGAGCTGAAGCTTCCCGTTTCGCTCGGGGAGAACTCAGCGACGTTGTCGAGCGCGTCATGGGGGAAGCGCACGTTGTCTGCTGGAGCGCGAACGGTGTGATGCATCGAGAAGTTCGCGGGGCGCGCCGGAATCAATTCGGTTCCGCGGCGCTCGACCGATGGAATCGACGGGGCGTTCGTCGTTCGATATCGCCGTCGAGGCCGCGAAACCCCACGGTTTGCGGACGGCACGTTTTGTCGCGGGATTTTACTGGGCAAAACAAATTAACTGGCGCGGAGCGGTTTATGTTTCATGCAATAAAACTGATTGCGCGTGTTTTATCTGGTGATATTGATTTGTATAAATTTAACAGAGGTGTGGTGTGGGCTGTCTTTATTTCATAGGTCGATAATATATACTGGACTTGCATCCTTCCGAGGTGGTGGAGGCCGGTGTTGCGGGGGGCGGACTTTTGTCTGTCTGATGAGTATCGAATTTCAATATTGATCGATATCGGGAAATTAAAATCATAGATCGGCTGAATGGGTGATCCCTTGTGTTGGATCGGGAGGGGTGTTTCTGTTTGTTCTGCCCGGTGGGCGATGGGCATTCGTTTTTTCAGAGAGGCAAACTCACATTCGGATCATCGTCGCTTGGCGATTGAACCGTGGCAGTCGCGCGCTATTTTCAATGGTGTGCTTGACGAGTGCGAGACGTTGCGGATATGGGCGGCGAGACGTCTATAACGCCAATTTGATATGCAATTGGATGGATTTTAAGAAAATCGATCGGGATTGAGAATTCCCGTTGTCGAGGGGTGTATTTGCGCGTGCGAGGGCCCGATGCAGTCGGAACGCTCTTGAGCGTTGGGGAAATAGATTTGTATCGAGCTTTCATGAGGGAGAGGGCTTCCGGGAGTGAGTCATCGGATTCCGGGGGCGTTGATCGATAGGGAAATTAAGAATCCGCCTGGATGATTTGCCGAATGTTCGTATTCGGACTCGTCCGGTGGCGCGGGAATTCCATTGTTCTTTGGGTTTGCCGGGTTCGCCTCGCCTTTCATGGTTTTGCTGATGTGACCTGCCCCCTTCGATAGGGCCAATGGGCTTCTAGCAAAGTCCCTTTAAACCAACTCCTGGAAAGCGGCAGGAGCGTCCGCGGTTGCCCGATGTTTCGCCGCAAACTCTGACGGCGCAAGGTAGTTCAGTGCGCTGTGCGGCCTTTGCTCGTTGTAGTCCTGACGCCATGCCGCGATGACTGCCCGAGCGTGCGCGAGCGTCGTGAACCAGTGCTCGTTAAGGCATTCGTCGCGGAACTTGCCGTTGAACGATTCGATGTACGCATTCTGCGTGGGCTTGCCCGCCTGAATCAACTTCAGCGTGACGCCGTTCGCATACGCCCACTGGTCAAGCGCGCGGCTCGTAAATTCGGGTCCCTGGTCTGTTCGCACCGCCTTGGGATAGCCACGGAAGCGAGCTGCACGGTCCAATGCCCGAGCGACATACAAACCTGAGATGCCATGGTCGACGACGATGTCGACAGCCTCTTTCGTGAAATCGTCGACGACGGTCAGGCACTTCACGCGCCGGCCGTTGGAAAGCGCATCCATCACGAAATCGATTGACCATACCTCGTTGGGTGCGCCCGGCAATGCCAGTTGCTCGCGCTCAATCATGACGCCGTGGCGCTTGCGACGGCGCCGCACAGCCAGCCCTGCCTCACGGTACAGGCGATAGATGCGCTTGTGATTGGCGTGCGTGCCTTCGCGTTCCACCAGGGCGTGCAGTCGGCGGTAGCCGAATCGACGACGTTCGTGCGCCAACTTCACCAGACGCGCCGCGAGCACCTCATTCTCGTGGTCCGGCTTCGCGTCGTAATGCAGCACGCTGCGAGAAAGCCCGACAAGCCGGCAGGCGCGGCGCTCGGAGATGTTGACCTTCTCCCGAATCGCCAACACTGCTTCGCGTTTGGCTTGCGGGCTCAGGGCTTTCCCTTGACGACAACCTTCAACGCTTCCATATCGAGCATTGCTTCGGCCAGCAGTTTCTTCAGTCGGGCATTCTCCACCTCGAGGCCCTTGAGCCGGCGGGCTTCCGAGACTTCCATGCCGCCGAACTTCGCGCGCCAGGTGTAGAACGACGCGTCACTGAACCCATGCTTCCTGCACAGTTCCTTGACCGGCATACCGGCCTCGGCTTCCTTCAGAAACCCGATGATTTGCTGTTCCGTAAAGCGCTTCTTCATGTTCGTCTTCTTCTCCGAAAACGAACTTTACTAGACTCCGGCTGGCCCTGTTTGTAGGGGGCAGGTCAGATGAACCGCGTTTCCGTATCGGCGTGATTCGAACGATCGAGATCGTTCGTGTCTCGCGGTCTTTTCAAATAATTACGAATTCCTAATTAATTGGGAAGGTGGAAAAGAGGTGGGTCGGTCTTGATCGGATTCGTTCGCGTCGCGCGACCACGCTTGCCGCACGGAGTGGCTGGCGCGGCTCCGTCCACGGAGGTGCGACGTCGAATCCTGGTGCAGCACTGCTTGGGTAGGTGAGACGGAGGGTGTCGTGAATAAGATTTATCGCAAGGTTTGGAACAAGGCGCGCGGCCAACTGGTCGTCGCGTCGGAACTGGCATCCAGCCGTTCCAGTGTGGGAGAAGCTTCGGTCGACGCGGGGCGATCTGGAGATCGGACAGCCTCGGCGGCATTCGCCAGCGAGGAGCGCAATCCCGGCTCAGGCCGGATGATTCCGCTTGCAATAGCCGTGGCTCTGATGTTTTCACCCTACGCATGGGCGGGTGTCGGCGGAGCCGACAACGGCGTGACGGGGACGAGCAACAACGGCGGGGTAGGCGGATCGTCCGGCGGCGGCGGTGTCCAGTTCAGCGACATGGGCGTGGCCTTTGTCGGCGATGGCGACTGCTCGATGCTCACGTCCGGGCCGGGATCGTATGCCGGCGTATACGGTTCGGGGAGCAATTATCTGGGCGGCCTGTTCGGCTTCGGCGCACAGACGTCGGCCGTCGGCTGGGGGACGCCCAGCAACGCCGGCGCCAACAGCGGTATCGTCCCATACCAGGGCGCCGCTCAAACCTTCGGCAACGTCACCTATGCCGGCAACGGCACGCAGAGCGGCAACTTCACGCAGGCGTTCGGCCTGAATTCCTTTGCGGTCGGCTGCGGCGCTCACGCGACCGGCCTGAGCGCGACGGCGATCGGCTGGGGAACCACCGCGAGCGGCGCCGGAAGCGTCGCGCTCGGGCTGTACAGCACCGCGAGCGGCCAGGGATCGTTGGCGTTCGGCACCAGCGCGACGGCGACGGCCACCGACACCATCGCGCTCGGCACGCTGGCCACGGCCAACGCGGTCAGCGGCGTGGCGATCGGCGCGAACACGCAGGCTTCGGCCGCCAATGCAACCGCGATCGGCGGCAATTCATCCGGCGCCAACCTCGGCGCGCAGGCGACGGCGGCCGGCGCCACCGCGATCGGCGGCAACGCGACGGCCGGGGCCGCCGCGACG
Source organism: Burkholderia mallei ATCC 23344 (assembly GCF_000011705.1). Classification (NCBI taxonomy): domain Bacteria; kingdom Pseudomonadati; phylum Pseudomonadota; class Betaproteobacteria; order Burkholderiales; family Burkholderiaceae; genus Burkholderia; species Burkholderia mallei. Next base: position 659,148 of record NC_006349.2, read on the forward strand.
GCGACGAACGCCATCGCGATCGGCGGGCAGTCGTCGGCGAAGGATACGAACGATGTGGCCGTGGGCCTGGGCGCGAGGGCCGGCACGGGAAGCGGCGCGGGCAACGATCTCGCGATCGGCAATGGCGCGACGGCCACGGGCGGCAATTCGATCGCCCAGGGCGCGGGCGCGAGCGCCAATGCGGCCGGCGCGGTGGCCATCGGCAAATCGGCGTCCGCCGCCGGCGGGCAAGCCGTTTCGATCGGCGTGGCCAATACCGCGTCGGGCAACGGCGCGGTGGCGATCGGCGATCCGAACGTCGCGACCGGAACCGGCGCTGTCGCACTGGGCAACAACAATACGGCCAATGGTCAAGGCGCGGTGGCGCTGGGCAATGTCAGCACGGCGGTCGGCCAAGGCAGCGTGGCGCTCGGCAACAGCAGCAATGCGGCCGCGGCGGGCGGAGTGGCCTTGGGCGATACCGCGAGCGCGGTGATGGCGGGCGGCTTGGCACTCGGCTCGCTCGCGACGGCGAGCAATGCGAACGACGTGGCGCTCGGCGCGGGTTCGAAAACCGCCGCGGCAGTCGCGACGTCCACGGTTTCGGTGAACGGCGCGAACTACGCGGTGGCGGGAAGCGGCCCGGCCAGCACGGTCAGCGTGGGTGCGCCGGGCAGCGAGCGCACGATCACCAATGTGGCCGCGGGTCAAGTAAGCGCCGGTTCCACCGATGCGGTGAATGGTTCGGAACTGTACGCGACGAACCAGGCAATCACGACCGGATTGTCGACAGCGAACAGCAGCATCGCGTCGCTGTCCACGTCGACGTCGACGGGTCTTTCGAGCGCCAACAGCAACATCGGCTCGTTGTCGACGGGTTTGTCGACCGCCAACAGCACGGTTGCGTCGTTGTCGAGTTCCACGTCGACGGGGCTGTCCTCAGCCAATAGCGCGGTGGCGTCACTGTCCACGTCGACGTCGACGGGTCTTTCGAGCGCCAACAGCAACATCGGCTCGTTGTCGACAGGTTTGTCGACCGCCAACAGCACGGTTGCGTCGTTGTCGACGTCCACGGTTGCCGGCCTGAATTCGCTGTCCACCGGATTGAGCACGACCAATAGCAATGTCGCGTCGCTGTCGAGTTCCACGTCGACGGGATTGTCCTCGGCCAATAGCGCGGTGGCGTCGCTGTCCACGTCGACGTCGACGGGTCTTTCGAGCGCCAACAGCAACATCGGCTCGTTGTCGACGGGTTTGTCGACCACGAACAGCACGGTTGCGTCGTTGTCGAGCTCGACGTCGACCGGTATCGGTTCGTTGTCGACGGGGGTGGCCAATTCTGTCCAGTATGACAGTCCTGCTCATACGTCCATTACCCTGGGTGGCGCCAGTGCAACGTCACCCGTGAAGATCACTAATTTGGCGGCGGGCGCGAACCCGAGCGATGCCGTCAACTATGAGCAACTGACATCGCTGTCGACGTCGGCGTCGACGGGGCTGTCGTCGGCCAACAGCGCGATCACGTCGCTATCCACCTCGACGTCGACCGGCATCGGCTCGTTGTCCACCGGGTTGAGCACGACCAACAGCAACGTCGCGTCGTTGTCGACGTCGGCGTCGACGGGACTGTCGTCGGCCAACAGCGCGATCACGTCGCTATCCACCTCGACGTCGACCGGCATCGGCTCGCTGTCCACCGGACTGAGCACGACCAACAGCAACGTCGCATCGTTGTCGACGTCGGCGTCGACGGGACTGTCGTCGGCCAACAGCGCGATCACATCGCTATCCACCTCGACGTCGACCGGCATCGGTTCGCTGTCCACCGGACTGAGCACGACCAACAGCAACGTCGCGTCGCTGTCGACGTCGGCGTCGACGGGACTGTCGTCGGCCATCAGCGCGATCACGTCGCTGTCCACCTCGACGTCGACCGGTATCGGCTCGCTGTCCACCGGGTTGAGCACGACCAACAGCAACGTCGCGTCGTTGTCGACGTCGGCGTCGACGGGACTGTCGTCGGCCAACAGCGCGATCACGTCGCTGTCCACCTCGACGTCGACCGGCATCGGTTCGCTGTCCACCGGGCTGAGCACGACCAACAGCAACCTGAGCTCCCTGTCCACGTCGAGCTCGACCGGCCTGAGTACGGCCAACAGCAACATCTCGTCGCTGTCCACCGGGCTGAATTCGTTGTCGACCGCGGTCAACGGCGGCGGGACGAAGTACTTCCACGCCAACTCGACGCAGCCGGACAGTCAGGCGCTGGGGGCGGATTCCGTCGCGGTCGGGCCGGCGGCCATCGCGGCGGGCGCAAGCGGCATTGCGATCGGCAATGCGGCGAACGCGGCCGCCAACGGCGCCGTCGCGATCGGCCAGGCCGCCGTCGCGAAGGGCGGGCTGGCTGTCTCGATCGGGGTGTCGAACACGGCGAGCGGAGACGGCGCGGTGGCGATCGGCGATCCGAACGTCGCGACCGGCACCGGCGCGGTCGCGCTTGGCGCGGACAATTCGGCAAACGGCCAGGGCGCCGTCGCGCTCGGCAACGCGAACATCGCAACCGGAACGGGCTCGCTTGCGTTCGGCAACACGTCGACGGCGGCAGCGGCGGGCGCGGTCGCGTTGGGCGCCGGCGCAATCGCGAACAATGCGAACGATGTCGCGCTGGGTTCCGCTAGCGTGACCGCGGCTGCGAATCCGGTGGCCAGCGCGTTGATCGCAGGTCAGGCTTATTCGCTTGCCGGCGGCGCGCCGGCGAGCGTGGTGAGCGTCGGCGCGCCCGGCGCCGAACGGCAAATCACCAACGTCGCGGCCGGGCGGATTTCCGCCACGTCGACCGATGCGGTGAACGGCTCGCAGATGAATGCGATGACTCAGGCGCTGGAATCGCTGTCGACTTCGACGGCCAGCGCGCTGTCCACGGCGCAAAGCGGTCTGGGTTCGTTGTCGACGGGGCTCAGCTCGACGCAGAGCAGCGTGAGTTCGCTGTCGACGGGGCTCAGCACGACGAGCGGCAATGTGGCGTCGCTGTCGAGCGGTCTGGGCACGATGCAAAGCGGTATCGCGTCGCTGTCCACGGGGCTGAGCACGACGAACAGCAGCCTCGCGTCGCTGTCGACCGCCGTGTCCGGCGGCGGTGTTCGCACCAGCAGCTTGGGCGACACGTCGGCGGGCAATGGCGCGAACGCGTCCGGCGGCAACGGCACGGCGGTCGGCGGCGCCGCGTCCGCTTCGGGAACCGATGCGACCGCGCTGGGCCAGGCGTCGAACGCGTCGGGCAATCATTCGACCGCATTGGGGCAAGCATCGAGCGCGTCCGGAAGCGGCTCCACCGCGGTGGGACAAGGCGCCGGCGCGCCCGGCGACGGCGCTTCGGCATTCGGCCAAGGGGCACTTGCCTCCGGTACGGACTCGACGGCGCTCGGCGCTCATTCGACGGCTGCGGCGCCGAACTCGGCGGCGATCGGCGCGAATTCGGTGGCGTCCGCGCCGAATTCGGTGTCGTTCGGTTCGCGGGGCCATGAGCGCAGGCTGACGAATGTCGCGCCGGGGATCGACGGCACCGACGCGGCGAACATGAACCAGCTCTGGGGCGTGCAATCGAGCGTCGATCAGGCGGCGCGCCGCGCCTATTCCGGGGTGGCGGCCGCGACCGCGCTGACGATGATTCCGGAGGTCGACCCCGGCAAGACGATCGCGGTCGGGATCGGCGCGGGCAGCTATCAAGGGTATTCGGCGTCCGCGATCGGCGTGTCCGTGCGGTTCTCCGACAACCTGAAGGCGAAGCTCGGCGTGGGGATCAGCGCTCAGGGCAGCACATATGGCGCAGGCGTCTCGTACCAGTGGTAGCGCGGTGGCGAGCGCACCGGACGAGGAGCGCATCGTCGCTCCTCGTCCGGGCGGCGACGTATCTCCGGACGGCGAGGCATCGAATGAATCGGGCGGCGATGAACGGCACGAACCGCTAACCGCGCTGTGCGCCGAATCAGGGGGAGGAGGCCGCCTTCTCCGCCGGATTCGGGCGGCGTCGCGCCCGCTTCGGCGGCGTGGCCGACCATGTCGCTTCGCGCGTGCCTCGCACCGGTTGCGGTCGTACCCGGGCCGGCGCCTTCCCGATCCCCTTCGGCCCGAAGGCCGGGCGGCGGGAAAGCACGGCTTCTCGCCATCGGCGACGCACGGCGCCGCTATCGCGATCTCCTCGCGGGGCTTTCCATGTTTCGCGCTCGCCATGTGTCGGCCGCATTTTTCCGATGCGTGCGAGCCCCCCCTGCCGGGAGGCGGGCCGGAGGCCGTCGCGCTCGCCGGTACGCCGCTTCGCGCTGCTTTATGCGCGAGCCGTATGAGTCGCACGAGCGCATATGCCGGCTTGGTTCGTCTGCATTGATCGCGCGTGAGATGGTTCGGATGCCTGCGGAACAACGCGGCCCGCTGTCCCGCCTGTTTCCGTTGTTTTGCGCGGCGTTTCGAGAACGCGGGCGAGCATCGCGACGGCGAGCCTTCGCTGCTCCGGCCGATGATCGGCGCGCGATGCGAACCACGGGGCGCCCGCCGCATTTCGCACGCGACGAACTGGCGCCTCGGCCGGTCAGGCCAAGGCGGCGTCGTTCACGGCGCAGCAGGCGCGCTCATGGCTCGCCGACGGTCGGGACGAGCCATGAGCGCGGGCGAGCCAAGCCGTAGAGGCGCGGTGCAAGAGGCGTCGCTTCGATTTGCGTCGCTTCAATTGGAACCGCCTTGGGGTGCCTGCGCGCAGCCATCGCGTTCGTCGTCCGGATGCAGGATCAGGAATTGCCTGGGATTCTGTCCGATCAGCCATTTCGGCATCCGGCCGCGTCCCGACCATGTGGCGCCCGTCTGCGGATTCCAGTATTTCGGCGTGATCCGCCGCCCCCGCCCCTGTCCTCGCGGCCGCGGGTTCATCATGTCCCGAACGTCGACGCCGCTCTCGGCCAGCAACTCGAGCACCCGCTGCGCGAGGCGCTGCGCCTCGCGCTCTCTCGCCCGATCGATTTCGTTCTTGAGGTCATCCCATTGCGCCAACAGCTCACTGTAGGTTTTCATCGCACGCTCCTTGCAAGTACATTCCGATATTCGATTGAAGTTCGCCGATTCGCGGCGGTTCGTGGGTCGTGTGCGTCCGGCGCGCGGCGTTCGCTTCGCGATGCCGCGGCGCGATGGCGGCCGGCGTGAGGCGATCGCGGCGCGCGGCCCGGCGGGTGCGGTTCGCGCCGGGTGATCATGAGGCGCGCCGTTACATGTATTCGAATT